>CAYRRF010000087.1:0-6347 GCA_964426595.1 uncultured Bdellovibrionales bacterium
TTAAATGAAATTATAGAATCAATCCATGGCATAAGAATGCTTTCACTTTTTTTTTACTGAGCGCGTTGGTTGTTCCGGGTTTTCTTTTATATGCGCATGTAACGAAGGCCAACGCGTATCTATTGAGTATTCAAAAGTTTGTGCCGTCAACTCATATTGTTTCCAATAGTACATACGGCGCTTTAATTACCGATGTAATTATGCGCCGCGATGGTCATGAAAACGCATGCTTTGTCGATTATCCCGTGCACCAGTTGTCACGACTATTTAAATTAGATAAATGCAGCGTAAATCGTTCGAATTTTATGGGGACTTATCATACATTCCCACTAATCTTTAAAGATGTAATCACCGGAAAGCCCGTGCGGGGTGTTGATTATGTGTTGGTGATGTCTCAAAAAAGAAAGATTACGTGCGATAAAGATATCGTATTAGGCGATTATATTCTAACTTCCGAAGACAATTTAGAAAAATGTGAGAAAGCCAAAGAATTGTTTCTTAGCACACGGAAAACAAAGTTGTTTAAGAAAGAATTATGTGAGTCTATTGATGTAGGCGTGTATCGAATGCATCCAAAGTCAGGGCATTAAATTATAACGCACCAGACAGTAAAGAGCACGGAAACCGTCTTTGATGCCGATTTTTTTTCCTTCTTTGTATTCACGGCCGGTATAGTTGATCGAGACATCGCGGTAGCGCAGGCGTCTGCCCTCGGGCGTACGATACCGCGCCAGCCGAGCGACGATCTCCGGTTCAAATCCAAAACGTTTTTCTTTCAAGGGCAGGGCTTGCATCACGTGGCGCGGAGCCAGCTTGTAACATGTCTCCATGTCGGTAATCCACCAACCCGTCAGAATGTTTGAAATAAGGGTCAGGCCGCGATTGGCCAGGGCGTGAATGAAATAATGGGCGCCATGTTGCTTGCACATGAATCGCGAACCAAAGACAACATCCACAGCGCCCGATTGGGCAAGGCGTAACATCTTCAGCATATCGTTAGGATCGTATTCCAAATCCGCATCATGGATACATACATAGTCACCGGTGGCGTGCCGTATTCCGGTGTGCAAGGCGGCACCTTTGCCCTGATTGAAGTCATGCGAATAGATCCGAATGCTTTCCGGATGTGCTGCGGCCAGCCGCTGCGCTATCTCCAGGCTGTTATCTTTAGACGCATCATTAATGATAAGAATTTCCAACGAAACCTGTGACCGAAGTGCGAGCACGCGCTCTACGCTTTTTTCCAAGGTAGCTTTTTCGTTATAACAGGGCACCAGAACGGTTAGTTCAACCGCCATGGATTAGTGGGCCTTGTCTTTTGTCGAGGTCGCCTTTTTCTTTTTGGAAACATCTACCGGCTCGTCACTTGTCTTGGTGACAAAGGTGGGCTGGGCTTTGCCTTCCACCACATCTTTGTCCACAATGACTTTGGCCAGGTCTTTACGATCCGGCAGCTCGAACATCGTCGACAGCAGCAAGCCTTCCATGATTGAACGCAAGCCGCGGGCACCGGTGTTGCGCTTCATCGCTTGTTGGGCGATCGCTTTCAACGCATCCTCGGTGAATTCCAGGCCGGAACCATCCATATTGAAAAGGGTCTGGTACTGTTTGACCAACGCATTTTTCGGTTCGGTCAAGATATTGACCAGCGCCGCTTCGTCCAAATCTTCCAGGGCAGCGATAACCGGAGTACGACCGATAAATTCCGGGATCATCCCGAACTTGATCAAATCTTCGGGCTGGACATCGGCGAACATTTCACCGACGCGGCGGTTTTCCGGATCGGTTACCATTGCACCAAAGCCGATGCTGGTGGCGCCTTTTTTACGGTCGGCGATAATCTTGTCGAGGCCGGCAAACGCACCGCCGCAGATAAAGAGAATATTCGTCGTATCGACTTGCAGGAATTCCTGCTGCGGATGTTTGCGTCCGCCTTGTGGCGGCACCGAGGAGATCGTCCCTTCCATCAGTTTCAGCAAGGCCTGCTGCACGCCTTCGCCCGAGACGTCGCGTGTAATGGATGGGTTGTCGGATTTACGGCTGATCTTGTCGATTTCGTCGATATAGACGATCCCTTTTTGCGCGGCTTCTACGTTATAGTCACAGGCCTGCAGCAATTTCAAAACGATGTTTTCGACGTCTTCACCAACATAACCGGCTTCGGTCAACGTCGTGGCATCGGCCATCGTAAAGGGCACGTCCAGGATGCGGGCAATGGTTTGGGCCAGCAAGGTTTTACCCGAACCGGTCGGACCGATCAAAAGAATGTTGGATTTCGCCAGCTCGACATCGGTCTTGCCGCTGTTCATGTGCTCGACGCGTTTATAGTGGTTGTGTACAGCCACCGACAGAATTTTCTTGGCGCGCTCCTGACCGATCACATAGTCGTCGAGGAACGTTTTAATTTCACGCGGGGTAGGGATGCCATCACCGGTTTTGACCAGTTCGGAACGATCCTCTTCGCGGATGATATCTTCGCAGAGTTCGACGCACTCGTTACAGATAAAGACGTTCGGGCCTGCAATCAGTTTGCGGACCTCGTGCTGGCTCTTGCCGCAGAACGAGCAGGAAAGGGTGGTTTTATCGTCTTCGGGAGGGGTTGTTTTGGTCATTGGCTACTCTGGGTTCTTTGGGTCCTATAGTCCATGAAACAGCACGTCTGGTAAAGGGGGGATTAACGTGCGGCCTTTGTTACTCTAAGATGCAAGAATGTTGCCAAGTTACGACATATTGCTGGAAAATTTCGCGCTGCTGAGCGATTGGGAAGATCGTTATAGCTATCTTCTTGATTTGGCTAAGAAAATGCAGCCGTTACCCGACGCGGAAAAGGTCGAAGCCCACAAAGTGCACGGTTGTACGGCCCAGGTCTGGCTGGTACCGCGGGCGGCACCGGAGGGAAGGGTGGCTTTTGAAGCCGATTCGGATGCGCAGCTGGTGCGCGGCCTGATTGCTGTGCTGGCCGCGGTGTATAACGGACAGACCGGCGCGCATGTACGCAGCTTTGACATTGAAAAATATTTCGAAAGCCTGGGGCTAAGTGAACATCTGACCCCCAACCGCCGCAACGGTTTTTTCGCCATCGTCGAGCGGATTAAAAAACTGGCTTAAGAGAGTTTAGCCAAGCACAATGCAACCCCATGTAATCGCACAGATAACCACCGAAACCAGAACGGCGGCGCTTGCGGTATCTTTTGCTTTTTTAGCCAGATCATGGCGTTCGGTTTTTGTGGCGTAATCGGTGATGGCTTCGATGGCTGAATTCAAAAGCTCGACCAGCGGTACCAGCAACCACGAACCGATCAGTAGGGCGCGTTCGACTCCGTTAACGCCCAAGTAAAACCCCAAGGGAATGATTGCAATACTGAGCCAGATTTCCAAACGAAATGCGGCTTCGTCGCAATAGGCACGCCGCAATCCGTTGCAGCTATAACCAAAAGCGTTCCGTAGTCGTTTGCGTTCGTTCATATCAGGCTACCATTTTCAAAAAAGAATTCTGCATCCACATTCCAAAATCCACCTTCGCGCGATCGGTGTAGAGTTTTTTGCGGTCGCGGCCTTTGATGCGTTTAACGGCTTCGGGATCGAAAGGCGGGAACAATCCGAAATTCACATTCATTGGCTGGAACGTCTCGGCCGCGGCGCCACCGGTAATGTGATGCAACAACGCGCCCATGGCTGTTGTCGGCGGAGGTGGTGCAAGCGTTTGTCCCATCACTTCAGCGGCGATAAAACGTGCCGCCATCAAACCAACACTGGCGGATTCAACGTAACCTTCACAGCCTGTGATTTGTCCGGCAAACCGAATATGCGGATGCGATTTTAAACGCAAGCTGCTATCCAAAAGTTTCGGCGAGTTGATAAACGTATTACGATGCAGGCCGCCAAGACGTGCAAACTCGGCGTTCTCGAGGCCCGGTATCAAACGAAACACGCGTGTTTGTTCGGCGTATTTCATTTTCGTCTGAAATCCAACCATGTTGTACAGCGTGCCCAACGCATTGTCCTGGCGCAGTTGCACAACGGCATAGGGCCAGCGGCCGGTACGCGGATCACCCAAACCCACGGGCTTCATCGGGCCATAGCGCGGCGTGTCGATCCCGCGCTCGGCCATGACTTCGATCGGCATGCAGCCTTCGAAATACGGCGTGTTCTTTTCCCATTCTTTGAATTCGGTTTTCGGCGCGGCGCGCAGCTCTTCGATAAACGCCAGATATTGCTCCTTGTTCATCGGACAGTTGATATAGTCATGCCCGTCGCCTTTGCCGTAGCGCGACTGGTACCAGGCGATATCAAAATTGATGCTGTCCTTGTAGACGATCGGTGCAATCGCATCAAAGAAGGCCAGCGACTCTTCACCTGTCACTTCGCGCAAGGCATTGGCCAGGCCCGTTCCGGTCAAGGGACCCGTGGCGATCAACACAGGGCCCCAGTCCTTGGGGGGCAGGGCGGTGATCTCTTCACGGACGATGGTAATCAGCGGATGATTCGACAGGGTGGCGGTGACGGCGGCGGCAAATCCTTCGCGATCGACAGCCAAAGCACCTCCCGCAGGGACCTTGTGGACGGCGCCCATGGCCATAATAATAGATTCGCATTGCCGCATCTCCCAATGCAACAGGCCGACGGCATTGTATTCATCGTCATCCGAGCGGAACGAGTTGGAACACACCAATTCGGCGCAATCCGTGGTCTGGTGGGCGTCGGTTTTCGTAATGCCGCGCATCTCGTGGAGGATAACGGGCAGCCCCGCCTGGGCCAGCTGCCAAGCCGCTTCGGACCCGGCCAGGCCGGCACCGATGATATGGATAGGTTTTTGTTGCGTCATCATAGGGGTTCGTTTATACATTATTAGGGCTAATTCTTTAAGTCCTAAAAGAATCTCTGTTCAGCGGGAGCGCTATGCTATGGCAATGTTAGAAATCAATGTCAAGGATAAGAAAAAATCAGATCAGCCGCGGCCGGTAAATTTCGCAGCCTTTCTCAAGGCCGTCGATACCGAGCGGATGACTCCTGCCAACACGCCCGAAGTGCCGTTGTTGTTGACCAACGCCGTTACGCAGAAACAACGCGACAACAAAATCGATGCGCGTTTGTTACAGGCTACAGGATTTCTAATCTCTGCTATTTGGCTCGTGGGTGCGGCGCTGTATGTACAGCGCACTGTCGGCTGGAGCAACTTGTCGAATTTGATGCCGCACGAGCTGGGCGGATTTTTAGCGGGCATTCTGACGCCGATCGCGTTGTTCTGGATGATTGCTGCTTTCGTTCTGCGCTCGAATGATGTGAAAATGTATGCCGACGCGTTGCGCGAAGAGATTCAAGGAATGATCTTCCCGTCGGAAGAAGCTAATCGCCGTGTTAATAACGATATCGAGCGTTTAATGCGCCAAACAGCAGAAATGTCGCAGGCCACCAAGACTATCTTGACCACCATCGAAATGGCGCGTTTGGGTGTGCGTGAACAATTACATGAGCTGCGCGAAGGCGGTGATGAAACCGTGATGCGTTTAACATCGCTGACCCGTAATTTAAACCAACAGACCCAGGATGTTCTTAACGTGCGTCAGCAAGTGGAAAGCACACTGCGCAATCTGGAAGACCGTTCGCAGCAATCGGTGATGATTGCCGAACGTTTGGCGGATGCGCATCAAAACATTGCGCACCAGACACGACAGATTGACCAAACGACGATCAATGCCGAGTCCGCTGCGCAGCGTCTGGCTGATACTTTGAAAGAACGTCTGCAATCGATCAGCAACGTGCACAATGAAACAGAAGTATCGCTGAAGAAAGCCAGCGAGGAAATCGCCCGCCAGCGCGAAGGACTGCGTGTAGAAGCGGAAACAATCGAAGAAAAAGCCTTTAATATTGCTTCGGTTCTGAGCAAATCGACCGACAAGCTGTACAGCTTTACCGATGATACCTTGGATAAAGCCAAACTGATCGAGACACGCCTGTTGGGGCAGTTGGGTCCGATCGAGAATGTCTTGGCCAACACAACGAACCTGAGCGAAAGCATCGAACGCGCGACGGCCAAAGCGGCCGACCAGCTGACGCAATCGTCACAAGGCGCGGTGCAAAGCTCGGAAAAAATTCAAAGCGTCATTCAAGAAGCTGTTCAGCGTTTAGAAGAGCGTTCCTTGGCGACGGTCGAGAAAGCCAGTGCTCACATCACCGGTACGACCGAGAAAATGTTCGACGAGGTTACCACGGTTGGTTCACGTACGCAGGATATCATTGAGCAATTGCTCTCGACTATCCGCGAAAAAATTTCGGAATCGACCGACAAGATCCTGGACGATGTTTCGGCCGCCAGCGAACGCACGCATACGATGGCCGAGGATGTT
>CAYRRF010000088.1:0-6330 GCA_964426595.1 uncultured Bdellovibrionales bacterium
AGCGTTTTAAAGCCATTAGCATGATTTGGGGGTATATAGACGATTTCTGGCTTTTCGGCGCTTAAAACGTACGTATTAAGCTCTCCTGAGTCTAAATCGACTGCACCGAGCAATATAGAGCCACTAACCACATAAACATACTTAGCTTCCCGCTTGTGTCCATGCCAAGCTCGGATGTAGCCCTTGCTGTGGTTTTCGACGACATAGAAGCGTTTAACATCTTTAAAGTCAAAGTCATTAACAAAGCTAACCTTACCTCGTTCGTCTATGGCGCTGTTGCCTTCAATTAGCTCCATTGACCAACTCCAAGAATCCGTGATTAGAATAGCGAGGATTATTAATATCTTTGATGCGGTCTTCGGCGAACAGGTCAAGTAGTTCAAACACACCGTCTTCAATGCTGTGGCGAGGCCTAAAGTCTAGCCGACTACTAACTCGGTAGTTACGGCTGTCTTCAAAGGTTGTTTCAACAGTTTCAATTCGAGCAGGAATAATACTAGTTACCTTATTAGCAAGATCAAACATTTTCATGTTTTGGTAGTAGAGGTTATATGTGCCGATAAGTTTGCTGTCGATGTTGTCAGCTATGCACTGAGCGGCATCTTTAACGTGGAGTAGTGGACGGTATTGGTCGCCACCAAAGACTTTAAGTTTGCCTTCATAAAAAGCCCTGGCGCTCATAGTGTTTACGACTAAGTCCATTCTTAGGCGTGAGTAATCGTCACCTACGCCAAATAAAGTTCCAAGCCTGAGTATGAGGGCATTTTTCGCTTGGAGGTATTGCTCAGCTCGTAGTTTAGTTTGAGCGTAAATTGACAGTGGATTAGTCTCTGAGGTTTCGTCTAGGATGCCATCTTTAGCTCCGTAAACCGAACAAGTTGACATAAAGATTATGCGACCACCAAAGTTTTGGGCTAAGAACTTTACCATCTCTTGGTTGACTTCTAAACTAAGGTCTGGGTTCACAGCACAAGCACCGTCACCAACTATCGCCGCCAACCAAACTACACAATCAGCCCAATCTAAACTCTGCTGCAGCAACTTTTTATTACGGATGTCTCCCCTAACAAAATCTCTGTTTTTACGATAACTCTCTTCAAATACTAGCGAGTCGTAAACTCTAACATCCCACTTACTGCCCAAGATATCGGTTAAAGCTCCACCTAAGTAACCAGCTCCGCCAACCACAAGTACCTTCATGCTTCATCCTCCCATAGGAAAGCGTACTCTCCTTTATAGCCCCGCTCGGACATTGTTTTTCGATAGTAGTCTTTATATTCATGCCAATTGCTCTTATTGGCAAAGGTACGGCCAAAGTCTTCTTGCATGTGACCAAATAACCAGCCAGCTTCTTGAATAGACTTACTTAAACGATAATCCTCTTGTTCGTGAATAATATTTTCATAACCGTCATTGGTCCAAGGTGATTCATCGTACCGAATACCATCGTCCCAAATACGACGACGAATAATGCTTGGGCCGCCAACGCAACCAGGCCAAGGATTAACAACCTTGCCATTAATAGACATTGCCATCGAGTCAGCTTGGGGGTGTTCAATTGCTTCGTGGTCATAACCGAGTTGTCCTAATTCAGGGATTGCTTCAAAGTACTCGCGAACTGCAACGTCCCAGCCCTTCTTGAGCTGCATGTCGTTATCTAGTCGCATTAAGTGAGTAGCGTCAGCGTATAGTTCAAGCCCCTTTTCATAACCTATGTTACAAGCTTTGCCAGGGTAATAATTCTCAGGGTTTAAAATTACCTCGTCAATTAAACCACGTTCGTTAGCGCTGCGTAAGTAGTTTTGTGTACCATCAGTCGAATTGTTGTCGACGGCAATTAAAAAGTAGTCGGCATCGTCACTGATGGAGTGGCGCAAAGTTTTTAGAGTACGTTTGGTGTACTCTAAACGATTATAAGTTATTAGGACAATTAATAATCTAAACGGTTTCCTGCTCATACAAATCTCCGTAGTCTATTATTAAAGCTCTTGGTTTTATCGGTTTAGCATGTCCATTTTTAATGAGTTTGTTGGCGTGGTCGTGACTAACGTTCATTCGCTTACCGTCAGGGAATGTTACGGTTTTAAGTTTGCTCTCAGGTTCTTTATTGAGTTTAGTAATGTAGCTTAGCCACCAGTTAGGTTCAAGCTCAGTCCATTCTTCAATTTGGTGTGCGCCGTCGTTAGTTCCTGCTTCACCAAGTTTGACTAGTTTACGTTGACCTAAGCGTTCAGGATAGACCGAAAACTCAGCCCCGACTCGGTGCAGTTGCATATAGAAGTTGACGTCTTGCATACCATAAGAGCCTTTAGGGGCTTTGGTTTTAGTCGCCGTAAGTTTAATGAATGTGCCGTGATTAGTTGGCGTCCAGCGCACATCAGTTCTAAAGTATGGTTGCTCCATCCTGTCCATCACTTCACGCTTGACTAGTGTACAACCCAACCCAGCGAACACTAGGCCACCAGCTCTGTCTTGGAAGACTGCGCCCCTACCATCTTTAGTGGTGGGGTAGTCGCAAGTAACTACATCAGCATATTCATTAAGCATTCGCTTAAGTATGTCGTCAGGTAAGATCATGTCGTCTTCAACAAACCACAGGTGGGTAATGTCTGGGTCTTTTAGTGCCTTCATAGTTGGGAACTCAAAGCAGTCTGGGATGGGTAGTTTGTGAGCGAAGAAGAACTTGTGCGGCACACCCTGAACATTCTTAAGTATCTCCTCAGCCGTCTTACTAAACATGAGGCCTCTGGACGGTAATATGACGCCTACTTTAACAACCATATATATACCCAACACCCTAATGTAAATAATTGACCCAGCATTATGAACGCAATCATAAAATTAAATACTTTGTCACTATACAAGTTCATATGCTCTATCCTTAACGTGAGGCTGTCCGTCAATGTATTCAATAAACTCAGGGATATGATCCATTACTTCTACAGCCGTGACACGGCTTAAAGCACCCTTAAACTTGTCTATATTAGCTTCATTGACTGTTTTAATGACTAAGTCTCGGCCAACGTATTTAAGTTCTTTAATGTCGTGAGCGCCGTTATTTGTGCCAGCTTTACCAAGTTTCCTGAGCTTGCGCTGTCCAGCGGTTATCGGCATGTCGTGAAGTGGAATACCATTTGAGAATAAGGTTAAGCCAAAGTATACGTCGTGCAGTCCGTAAGCCACTTTATTAAGCTTCCTAGGCCACATAACTAGTGTCTGCCCCTTAATCATCATGTCCCAGGCTGTATCAGTTCTAAAGATAGGCTTAGGTATAGCTTCGAGGATTTGTTTAGCGACTAACAAGAAGCCTGTGCCAGACCAGATGACGTTTCCTGCTGGGTCGTGGAGCATGGTTGAATCGCCGTCGGCTTTAAATGGGTAGTCTAAGGCGATAGCTGGGTAGTTCTGGCTAAACATCTCCATTAAGATGCCTTTAGGAATAATCATATCGTCTTCGCAGAACAGAACCGCAAACACACTTTTATCTTTAAGTATCTTTTCTACGGGGTCGTTGAAACAGTCGGGCAATGGTTTACCGTGTGAGAAGAATATCTCGTAGTCAAAACCCTCTAGTTCTTTAAGAAGTTCGTCGAAGGTTTGTGAGAATAATAGACCTCTACTTGGAAGGACTACTGCTAGCTTCGACGGAGGCTTCGAGTTCATTTTTTAATTTCTCTACAACTTGAATGCTTTGAGCGAACTGACGAACTAGAACCTTGTTATTAGATAGGTTCTCACGAAACTTAGACTCCATCTCTGGTTTATCGTCTTTTTTAGCTTGTTCGATTAATAGGTCAGAAATGATGGCGTCAACGCGGTAGCGAAATAGGGCTTTTTTCATCTCGTCTAATTGTGAACGAACATAGGCTAATTTAAACATTGGTTCAAGTTCAGCCTCTTTAGGGATGTTGAACTCTTTGATGTAGCCTTCATCGACTGAGAGTGGTGATTTCATGTGATCTCCATTAATTATAAGCCCAGTGTAGCTTGTTGTAATTATTTATGCTAGTGTTTTATTTGCTACATTTAGCATAAGAAAAAAGACCCCGAAGGGTCTCTCTTCTGCCTAGTAGGAAGACTAGCTCTTTACGACGAAGCCGAAGCCACTTCGTAGAGTGTTCATTCCCCATAGGATGTCGACTGTTACCAACCAACCTAGGTACTCTTGCTTGTAAGAAGCTTGAGTTCGAGGCTGTTGTTGGATAGCGACAGCAAATGCTTCCTTGTGGAAGAATAGGTGGTTGTTCTGGTTAGGGCTAGTTGTAACCTGTACCAAGTTCTGCGACATAAATACTTTTACGCCGTAGATTTCACCGATTTGTCCATTAAGGATGCTGTTGTCACTACCACCAACACCGATTGCATCGTAGCGGATGTACTTATCAATCGCCAACATTTCTTGCTTACCCTGAGGGGTAACAACAAGAGAGCGGTCGGAAGCTGGTGCTTTGTTATCGTCTAGGTAACGGTTGACAGCAAGAATGAGGGTGTCGTTCAAGGCAGTACCAAAAGTACCGTAGCCAGTGAATGAGCTGGTCATTAATGCAGCGATACCGTTATCAATTTTAGCGGCGATAGCGTAAGCAGCAGATTGAGTGTAGTCACTGCGTAGATCGTATTTGCTTTGGACTTTTGCGATGTCTTCAAGCAAGAACGAGCTTTCGTAGTGCTGGTTAATAGTGATGGTGTTTTTAGTTTCGGTAATGTAGTTAAGCGTAACAACAGTGTTCTGTGACTTCAGGTTAGCGCTAATTGCTGAGACGTTCGGGATTTCAACGGTTTGACCGTAAGATTGAACTTCAGCGTCATAGTGCTTAACAAGAGGAACAAGAACTAGGTTAGCTTTGACGAACATTAATACTTCGTTGCTCCAGACGTTAGGTCGGAAGACAGAAGCAGCAGTTACGCCAATGTTTACGTTACCAGAACCGTAAGCTCCAGTTACCATAGTTTATTCTCTTTTCTAAATTATATTGTTAAGTTTTAGCCAGCCATTGCCCTGTTTATTGCGTCGTAGTTTTTCTTGAACCATTCAGGTCCATTCTTGCCTACTAGCTCATCCACATTTTCAGGTGTAATCTTTTCCGATACTGAAGTATTGGTCGATGCCTGAGCTGATGGAGGGATTGCTTGCTGTTTCTGGGCTAAGTTTGTTAGTGCTTCTCGTCCGCCTTCACTTTTCAGTTCTGCGGCCCGATCTGGACTATTTACTGCGAGAGCGTATAAAGCATCGAAATCACCTTGAAGGTGTGGACGCTCGACTACAATCTCAGCCATCTTTGACTCGTAATCACGAGCTTCAGGATGGGCAGTGAAAAAGTCAGCTACACGGTTTTGAATCTCTAGCTGATTGACCTTTAGGGCCAGGCTATCGTAAGCTTCGTCTCCCGTGTAATCAAGCAAAGGATTATTAACCATTGTGGTTTCTAACTCTTTTGCTCGCTCGGTTGCCTCGTGCATTCTTTTTTCCGCGTCACGGTACATTTGTGCTAATTTCACGGGATCATCTAACGGAAGTCCCTTCTTTTCAGCCCATGCTGTGACGTCGTCGGCTTGTGCTGGTTGCTCAGCTACGTCAGGTTGTTCTGCTGCAGCTTGCTCCTCAGCGGCCTCATTGCTTTGGCTTGGCGAGGATGTTTCGACTGTGGTAGGTTGAAGTACCGTCGTCTCAGCTACCGCCTCATTGGTTTCAGGTTGTGCAGTATCGACTGCGCCATCCATTGGGGTTGTGGTATCCATCTTAACTCCTTAATTGTTAATGTGATGCCCAGAACGGGGGAAGCAAGTTGTGCGTTCTGGGCTTAGAGGCACTGAGCTTATGCTCACTTGTTTCCCTTGTTCTTGGGTAGCACGCCCTTGGACTGTAAATGTCCTACGGCTAAAATAACACCCCCAGCTTGTTTAAGCAAGCCATAAGCTTCATCTTGATTATTAGCTTTTTCGGCGTCTTCAATTAAACTGCCATGCAAATCTTCTTTGAGACAGCGGATTAATTCTTGACCTAAAGGTGTTTTCAAAAAACTGTTAAATTGCTGTGACCAATCAGCCATTGCTTAAGTCCTGAGTCTGCTCTGGGGCAGTTTCGTTATTGGCGGGTTCAGCGCTAGTTTCCTGTGGTGACTCCATTGGGTTCATTTGGTCGGGGAAAGTAGCGGCAGTTTGCATATTGTCAATGTTTTGGTGCTGCTGATTTAGGTGGTCGGTTAGGTGAGTGTCCATTGCTGTAGAGTGAGTAACTGAAGGCTGTAAGCCAGCAATCTGTTCTAATTGAGCCTCAATGTCTGGACTTGCGCCCTTGCCATAAGCTTTACCGACAGCAGCTAGGGCAAT
>CAYRRF010000089.1:0-6189 GCA_964426595.1 uncultured Bdellovibrionales bacterium
GAGCACGGGGTGCGCGCCAAGTATTTGCATTCCGATGTCGATACGATTGAGCGTATTGAGATTATTCAGGCGCTGCGTACCGGCGAATTTGATGTGTTGATTGGTATCAACCTGTTACGCGAGGGCTTGGATATTCCCGAGTGTAAGCTGGTGGCTATTTTGGATGCGGATAAAGAAGGCTTCCTGCGTTCGCGTACATCGCTTATTCAAACCATTGGCCGCGCGGCGCGTAACGTCGAAGGGCGTGCGGTGTTATATGCTGACCACATGACCAATTCCTTGAAAGAAGCGCTGGCAGAGACCAATCGCCGTCGTGCTAAGCAAGAAGAATATAATGTTAAACACAATATTACGCCGCAATCGGTAAAGAAAGCACTCAGCACCATTCTGCAGGATATTTACGGCTCGGATACGGGGCGTTCGTTACAAGCGGCCGCAATGACGGATACGTTGATGATGGCCTTTGCGGAAGAGCAGGCTGAGTATAATTCACCGGCAGCCGTGAAAAAACGCATTGCGGATCTTGAAAAACGCATGTTGCAAGCGGCTGCGGACTTGGAGTTTGAAGAAGCCGCGCGCCTGCGCGATGAGCTGCGCAAACTGGAAGCAAAAGATTTGGGTCTTAGATAGAAGGTTTGTAGATATAGCCTTTATCTTGGTAACGCCCATTTTCTTCGTTTATTTGCAATAGGCGAACGGCTGTGTTCTCTGGATTCTTTTCTTTTATGAATTCTTCGGGATGGCGATGGAAAAAGGAATTTACAAAGCAACGCAATGTAAAGCCATGATTGACAATAACATGATCTTTCTTGCCGCTTTTTATATCGCGCCATAGCGTCTCATAAAAAGTATGCAGTCGAACGCAGACATCTGCTGCACTTTCGCCACCGGCTGGACGTGCATAATATTTGCCGTTTTCTTGCATTTGCTTTTGATAATGCTTCCATTCGCGTGGATACTCTGTTGCTATCTGCTTATCATCCAATCCGTCAAAATAACCAAACTCCCGTTCACGCAGTCGATCGTCGAAGAAAATATTTTTGTTATCGATTGTCACTTCCCAGGGAACGTGAGGCGCATTCCTATAAAGACCCTCAGCTGTTTGGGTTGTGCGTAGATAGGGGCTCGCCCACAAGCGTACTTTTCCGGAAGGCTTGTTTTCTTGGAAAAAGTTGTTGATAAATTCGCCCAGTTTTGCTGCTTGCTTGTGGCCGCATTTTGATAGGGCAATATGGTGGTCACCCATGGTTTTAAAAAGCGATTCATCGAGATTGGCTTCGGATTCGGCGTGGCGGACAAGAAGTAGAGTCATGGCAAAATCCTTTGACGTGAGGCATTTTCTATGCATTTAATATATAGTATGACTGACAAAAAATTTCAACGTACCATAGAAGATTTTATCTGTGATCATTGCGGGGCAGAAGTAAAGGGCAATGGGTACACGAATCATTGCCCGAAATGCCTGCACAGCAAGCATGTTGACGTGAATCCCGGTGATCGTGCGGCCGTGTGCGGTGGGCCGATGGTGCCGGTCGGGCTCGAACAAAAATCCGGCGGATGGGTGATCCAGCATCGGTGCCAGACGTGCGGCTTTGAGCGCCCCTGCAAGGCCAGCCCCGAAGATGTAACGGCGCTTTTTTCGCTGGCGCGCAAAATGGCCGAGGGAAGATAATATTTTGAACGACAAAGAATGTTACCTCTCCCGGCGGGAGAGGTCGTCGCATCCCTCATGCGACGGGTGAGGGCGCGATAGCCAGCCATCGCTGCAAATTCGACGCCCTCACCTCAATCCTCTCCCGACGGGAGAGGAGGCTTTCTTCAACAACAAAAAAGCCTCCACAGGGGAGGCTCGTTTGGAATAGTTTCAAAAGAAAAATTAAGCGGCTTTGCCTTTGATGGTTTTGATATGGCCCGACAGGCGGCTCAGCGTGCGTGCAACCGTGTTACGGTGCAGTGTACCCTTGGCTTGTGCGCGCTGAATTTCGGGTTGCATCTCGCGGAAAGCAATATCCGCAGCCTTGGCGTCTTTTGCCTGGATGGCTGCCTCTACTTTTTTGATAAAAGTGCGCACGCGGCTCATACGCGTTTTGTTGCGTAGGCGGCGCTGTTCGCTGGTACGAATCCGCTTGATTGCTGATTTAATATTTGCCATGTTTTCAAACCTTTAATTTAATTTTGTGGCCCGAAAAGGCCAGCAAGGGCCGCAATCTAGCGGATTCGGGGCAGAAGAGTCAAGGAAATTATCCTTTATTTCTGGCAGGTTCGGCAGGCATAGGTCGACCGCCCCGCTTGTATAAGACGTCGGATAGGGGCTTTACAGCGCGGGCATGGCCTGCCGGCGCGGTCATAGACCTTGAACTTGTTCTGAAAGAACCCCAATTCACCGTCCGCCTGCACATAGTCCCGCAAAGAGCTGCCCCCGGCTTCGATGGCGGCTTTTAAAACGGCACGAATCGCCGGAATCAGCTTTTTGCACTCGGCAAGGGTCAGGCTGTGGGCCGGGCGTTGCGGCCATAGGCCGGCGCGGAACAATGCCTCGGACACATAGATATTGCCTAAACCTGCAATGATCTTTTGATTCATTAAAAACGCTTTGAGGTCGCATTTTAGTCGTGCAGCCTTGGCGTGAAGCCATGTAGGCGTCAGTTCCTTTGAAAAAGGATCGAGGCCCACAGCTTTCAACAGCTTGTGCGACTGGCCGGGCGGGATGTAGTCCAGCACCCCAAAACGCCGCGCGTCGTTGAAAACCAATAAGGGCCCGCGATCCATAGATATGACGACGTGATCATGCTTTTGATGGAGATACGGCGTGGCAGGGCTAAAAAACAAACGTCCTGACATGCCTAAGTGAAGGAGGATGTTGCCGCCATTCTCTAAGGTCACGATAATATATTTGCTTTGCCGTTCAATTTTTTTAATACGTTGCCCGCGCGCGATCTGTGGAAGTTTCTTTGGCAGAGCAAAACGCAGATTGGAACGATAAAATTTTATTTCTTTGATACGGCGACCCACAAGCCTGGGGCGCAAACCGCGGCAAACGGTTTCAACTTCCGGTAGTTCAGGCATCGCTTTACTTTAGCTGTGCGATGGGGTGGGGCTTGTACGCGCCGAAGCCGGCTTTATGGGGGCCGAGGTCGGGATCAGGTATTCGGGCGGCCGGATGCGTTTGACCTTCCATCCCGACGTTTCCAATACCAGATTGACTTCAACGGGTTTCAGGCGGTTGATCCAAGGCTGATTGAATTGCGGGGGCGCCGCGACATGCATGGTAATTTCACGCCAGCCACTAAAATTGATATCCTGTACGAAGGCACGGGGGTCTATTTCGCGTGCGCCATTCTTATAGAGGTTGATCAGAACGGGTATATTTTCCGGGCGCACATAGTAATTAATCAGCTGATCTACGACCTCGGGTTGGGTGGGCAGGCCGGCCGCTTCGCTGCGAAGGGTGTTGGCAAGAATATCGTGCTTGAGGTTGTTTCGAACGCTGTTCCAGTCGAGCGTATTGTTTAGTCTGTAGATATCGCCATTTTCAGTAGCGGAAGCAAACGAGTTGATAAGATCGCGCTTGGCCGCATCCTGAGTGATAAGCCACGCGGCCAGCAATGTGCCGGCGCCCAAGACAGAAAGAAAAAGTGAAACAGCGATGCGATCCAGACGAGAGGCTGGGGTATCTGGTGGCGACATCGAAAGGGAAGCTAAAAGTGAAGTCATGGGATAGCTCTCCTGTAAGCTACACGAACTTTATGTCTCTATTTTAGCAAACAAATGATTAAAACTAGATAAACTTTTAGAGGTACTTAAATATGTATTTACTCTTTCGAATCCGGTAGATCAATGGCTTCCAGGGGTGCCGATTCGACCAAATGGGCTACTTGGTCATAAATTGTGGCATTGTCCTGCATCGATTCCTGCAGAGTGGGGTTTTCTTGGGCTAAATGCCGGAAAAACTCGGCAGCATCGCGTAAGAGCCGGGCGGCAAGTTGGGCGTGTGTCAACATCAGAAAACTCCTTCGTTGGGGCGGGCCTGAAAGCACACTAGCCCAGTACGGTTTCAAAACCTATCTTTAACTTTGGATGGTATAAGTCTATTGTGACGCTGTAAATAAAATAACAAGGAGAATCGTTATGAGTCATGATTTAGAGAAAAATAAAATTGTTGCGGCTTTTCTGGTAGCCGGGATTGTTGCCTATTTTGGCGGATTCCTCGCCAAGCATGTTTTCGTACCTGTGCATGCAGAAGAAAAAGCCTATATCGACATTGATACCTCTGCGGTTGAATCCGCGGCCGGGGGCGGCGAAGCAAAAGTAGCTGGTCCTGAACCTGTTTTAGCAATGCTGGCGACTGCTGATGCTAAAAAGGGCGAAACCTTGTCCAAAGCGTGTATGGCATGCCACGGATTTGAAAAAGGCGGCGCGAATAAAGTAGGTCCAAACCTGTGGGGCATTATCAACAACAAGAAAGCCCACGCACCGGATTTCGCTTATTCGGATGAGATGAAAAAACAATCCGCGGCCGGTGGTAAATGGACATACCAGGAGCTGAACCACTTCTTGTGGAAGCCGATGGCACTGGTTCCAGGAACCAAGATGACGTTTCCGGGTTTGAAAAAACCACAGGACCGTGCGGATTTACTTGCCTTCTTGCGCACACAAATGGATAGCCCGGCCGCCTTGCCAAGTGCAGCTGATGTAGCTGCGGAAGCGCCAAAAGAAGAAGCAAAACCGGCTGCCGAAACGCCAGCCGCGGCTGAGCCCGAGAAAAAATAATGACTTTTTCGGTTGCGCCAGAACTTGTAACGCTGGCGCACCGATTAGCCGATGCAGCGGGCGAAGTCATTCGCCCGCTTTTTCGTGCTGACGATCTTGTCGTCGAGATTAAAGAAGATGTTTCTCCTCTGGTGACGCAGGCCGATCGGAATGCAGAACAGGCGATACGGGATATTTTGCGGCGTGAACGGCCCCAAGACGGTATTTGGGGAGAAGAGTTCGGCAAGCACAATGTCGATGCCGAGTATGTCTGGATTTTAGATCCGATTGACGGGACAACACCCTTTACGCTAGGGCGCGTTTCCTTTGGAACACTGATCGGGTTATATCATCGTACTCAAGGCTTTGTATATGGTATTGCAGATCAGCCTATTCTACGGGACCGCTGGTCGGGCGGCCGTGGGCATGGCGTGGTGTTTAATGGTAAACACGTACAGGCCGCTGCAAAAACAGAAATGGAAAAGCTGCGCGTTACGGTGACAAATCCTTTGCGTTTTTCACCGCTTTTGCAACGTTTGCACGATCAAGTCGTCAAGCCGACGGCAATTTTTGTGCATTATGGTGGCGACTTTTTAAATTTCGTCGGCGTGGCGGATGGCCATGTCGATGTCAGTTTTGATTCCTGCCAGGGTATCTATGATATCGCGGCTATTATTCCGCTTATCGAAGCGGCTGGCGGATGTATCACGCATGCGGATGGCGCGATGATTGTACCCTATGATGGCAAGCGGGATATTGTTGCGTGTTGCACCAAAGCGCTGCACGCCCAGCTTTTGGCAAAGCTTTAAAAGTCTGGCAATTATTTTTTCTTTTTAGCAGCTTCTTTTTCGGTTGCCGGTGCATCGGTATTAGCGGCCGCCGGTTCCTGCATCGATTTATTGTACAGTTTGAGGCTGTAGGGAATTGAAGCGATGTAGCAGAGGCTCAAGAGAACAATAGTCGTCCAAGGCTCGGAAGCCAGGGCTGCGGCAATCAAAGCCACAGCAGCCAGAATGGGAATCGTATGGCGCTGGGTCATGCGGATGCGTTTTAATGAAAAAGTCGGCAGGCGTGAGACCATCAAGCCGGCAACAAAAATCACCCAGAGGGCAACAAAAAAGGAGGGGAAGCTGCCATCTTCATCGGGGAATATTTTAAAGCTCAGCATCATTGGTACCAGAGCCAGGATGGCTCCGGCGGGCGCGGGCACTCCTTCGAAGAAAGCTTTGGGTGCAGCGACTTCGTTGGATTGGGCATTGGCCGGCATGTTTTTGACATTGAAACGTGCCAAGCGCAAAGCCACGGCGACACACAGTAAAAGCGAAGCAACCCAGCCGAAAGGACCGGCATCTTGCAGGTTCCACAAATAGAGCAGGATTGCTGGCGAAACGCCAAAGCTGACGAAATCGGAGAAGCTGTCGAGTTCGGCACCAAAAGGCG
>CAYRRF010000090.1:0-3551 GCA_964426595.1 uncultured Bdellovibrionales bacterium
CCGACATCACGAACGAGACCGCAACATTGAGCGCGTGGTTTGACTTGCAACGCTGGGAGATGACCGCTCCGCCATCGGAAACGCAGCGCGTGAAAATCACCGGCCGCTCCGAACACGGGTTGACGTTTTTTGAAGCTCTTAAAGCTTAGACAACCGGCTTTGCATCCCGACGGGGAGAAGCGGTGGAAGACGCTACGAATCCAACTTCGTTGCTTAAAAATTGTTCGAACTTGTCAGCAAGGCGAGCATTTTTTACCTTTTTTATATGCTCATAAAGCTGCGTCTGTTTTAGGTTAATCGCTTCCAAATCTTTGTTGTCTGACGTGTGGTCTCTCTTCCATTCCAATATTCTTTGAGCCACTTCCAATGCCTCGGTTGTTTGCATCTTTTCGTACGCACCGGCAACCAAATCAACGTCCGCTAATGCTTTTCGAGGCCCCCCACGATACGATTCTATAACTCCATACTCCCACTCTACAATAGACCACGCCAAGCCAAGCGACTCCCTTGTGCCTTTCTCTGTACAGGCGGCTAAAAGGACTGAGGATTTCTCCTTAACCTTCCCACTGATAAGCTCATCGCGATCCCACTGCCCCTCCAGAATATTAAAAGCCAGTTTAATCGAATCCATCGTGTTCAGGGCCACACTGGCATCAAAAATACCTTGTATGTCGCGGCGTACCTTATGCTGTCTCCACGAGTCCTCCAGAACATGATCGCTCTGCCAATCAAGTACCTCCTGCGCCGTTTTCAATGACGGAAACGTGTTTATTTCCTTGCACGCCGCAACGATTTGCGATCCTTTATTGACTGCTTCTACTTTGATATCTGGATATTGCGCTACATCTTGCAGCTGCTCCAGCAAAGAATGTGCAAATGCAAGCGACCTAGGTGTCTTCAGTGCAACAAGCCTATCCACATTCTTCAAAGTCGCCCCATAGGCACCTCTCCGATTGTTTTTGGACGCTATTTTATATTGCCATTCAATTTGCTCTTGCGCCTTGGAAAAAGACCTTGGATTATTTAACGCCACCAACGCTTCTACAACCTGCGAGGATTGCTGCATCATTTTATCAAGACGCGCTTTATCTTTCCAAAAATAATCACTTTGCCAATCCAGGAGCCTGCTCGCAGCGCTCAGCGATTCCAAGGTATTTAACGTCAGATAACGCTCTATAATCTGCGTCGCTTCCTGTGCTATTTTTTTGCGTTTGCTGTCCTCTTCTTTTGCTACATCTGTGGCTTTGCTATCGAATATCTTGTGCGCTTGGGCAAACGATTCCCTCGTGCCAAGTGTTATCAGCCCTTGGATGACAGTGGACGCGTTCGCAGCCAGCTTTGTTCGCGCTTTAGGATCATCTTCATGTATACGATATTGTATTTTCAGCAAATCTTCTGCCTGTGCAAGGGAATTTTCAGTGCCCAGACGCACATAACCCTCTATGATTTGCGACTCTTTTTTGAATATATTTTGCAGCTTTGAACTGTCTCTAGTACGTCCAATCCGCTTCATTGTGGCTTCTTTTGCCACGGCCAACGACTCCATCGTATTCATACCCAGATACACATCAATGATAATATCTTCCAGCTTATTAAAAAAGATTGCGTCTCTTTTAGTCCTGCTAGGCGTCGTCCGCCACTCTGCCAAAAGCTCACGCGCCTGCTCGGGATTCTGCTGCGCATAGGTTTTGAATTTTTCGGCAACGGCAAGTCTGTCGTAAGGCATCGGACGATCTCTCTTTCAGGGGTCTTGGGTCGAATAGTGCGCCAAATTTACACCCCCACTTCATCTATGTCAATGGTTAATATGGTACAGCGCCCTTTCCCCCCTTGACTCCGCCACCGTTAAGCCCTATAGTTATGAAATTCTTTAACCCCTTTCCCCCGAAACGATAGTTTGCCAATGCTGACCTCGACTGATTTTCAATTATTTATCGCTGACGAATCCGCCAACAAACAGTATGCCACAGGTGAGGAAGCCGTTGTGTCGGCCTATGCGAATGGCCAAAAGAAACAAACCATCCAGAAAACAGACGACGGAACCATCCTGCGCCGTTATGCCGAGAACGGTGATTTGATTACCGAAGCTCCCCGCAACCAGCAAAGTATGACCCACGGTATGTGGAAACAGTATTCAGACAAAAAACTTCTGGCGACACTACTCTACGAGAATGGCAAGCCGATCGGCGCTTTGACATCTTATAATCGTAATGGAATGCCATTCATTCGCCCTCATGTAAGTTAGATGCCTTCTTCTCTTTCCGCCGACGCGCTCCAACCCTACGATATCCTGAAACTGGAAGAGGGCGGCATGGCGCCGCCGTACAAGGTGGACACACAGTATCATCTGCTCAAGCTGGTAAAGCGTGAAAACGAAAAGGCTCAAACTTTGCGCAATCTTTTTTATCGGGATGAAAAACACAACGATCTGTGCTTTCAGGAAAGCCGGCAACCGGCCCCCGACCAGCAGCATTATTTCGAACAATTGGAAATCCATCCCGATGGCCGCGTGACCGGCAAGCGTTACTGCTTTGCGTTGAATGATACAAGACCCCAATACACAGAATACGGCAGCATTACGGTTCGCAGTCAAAGTCTGAATGGCATCGACGCCTGTCATTATTCCGGTATCTGGCATTGTGAACATTCTGCGACAGGCGTGACCGGCCACGGGTCTTTCGACGACCAAACCCGGCGCGATGGCTGGTGGCTGCGCGAAGATCCACCCGGCACAAAAACTGTTTTTCTGTACGCCCATGATCGGGTGGAAGGCTTTATTGAGTACAGCACACCATGCCCAATCCCCACACAAGAAGATCGGGGCGATATCCGCATCCTCCGCAGCCTGTCCTACGACAACGCCATTATCGAGGAAAACCGCTATAGCCACCGCATGATCCAGGACGGCGTGCAAAAAAATCACCGCGGCAAATCCTGTTACCTTGCAGGCGAAAAAGTTTCCGAGCTACTGTATCGCTGGCACGAAGCCACACAAGCCTTGCGCCGCGGGAGGCTGGCGGAATTTACGCGCAATATGCTGGGGACCTTGAAAAACGATTCCCTGTTCTCGCCCGAGGAACTTTCCCAGGCCTATGCTTTGGCGTATGGATCATCCCCGCAACCCAAACAAAAAAAGAAACTACTCCCATGACCGCACATAGCAAATGGCAGCAATTTATTAGAAGAACTGCAGATCTTCTGGGGATTTCTTCAGACTATATCCGTACCCGCAACAACCTGGAAGATTTTTGTGGCATCACAATCACTGCTGACACTTACGAAGCAATGCTGAAAAACGACCGGGGCCTGTATCTGGAAGAGCCTCCTTTTTTAGAAGGCAGTGTGCGCAGTCTGGCAGACCGCCAGGTGTTTAAAGAATGGCACAAGAATCATGTGGATCTGATGCATGTGATTCCCAAGGCCCTGGAAGAAGCAAAGGTTTCCTTCAGCTATATCACCGATATCGGCTACGCCCCCCGCACGCCGTAGCACAGGAACTAAAGCCTTTTAAAAGGGTTCTTTTGTTGCACAGCAGCAAAAAAAGCTTTTGA
>CAYRRF010000090.1:3561-5966 GCA_964426595.1 uncultured Bdellovibrionales bacterium
GACAAATGGCCCTGCCAAGTTCTTAATATGTTTATATTCGTCCGAGGAATCGCTAGGGAAGGAGCAAGACCATGGATACAAGCATCACACGCCCGTCTACGGCCCCACGTCACACGTCTTTTTTGGATAACTGGGGAGATTTCTTTGGCACCTCCGGCTATGCACGCACCGAAAAGAATCTGGGGCGCTTCTCGGGCATATCACTGACACGTCACGATTATAACGAGGCGCTAGCGCGCGATCCGGTCTTGATGCAAGCGCCCCTTACCGAGTCCCCGGACAAAGAACTCGGTGTGCGCTTCTCCCTGCTTAAAAATAAAGAATTTATGCAGGTGCTCGATTCCCTGTACGAACATGAGGAAGCCTCTTCCGAAGACAAACCTCTGACAACGGATCGCCTACACGAAGCCCTGCGCCAACAGGGCATCCCGTTCCAGTATCTGCGCGGTAAAGAAGGCGTACATCCGTACCCCATTCAGTCATCAGCGAAGAAAAAACAGCGGGCTTCACAGCCCAAATGGCGTACATTCATGAACAAACTTTTTCGCCCGTTATTGTGGCTGGCCACAGGATTAAGCCTGACAAATGCGGGATGTAACGACAAGGCCGACACATTTACCCCGACCATGCGCACAGCAACACGTCCGCCTTCGGCGTTGTCGTTTCTTCAGCAATATGCGGCGTCGCCATTTGACAGTGTCAACAGGACGGTACTGGAAACCGATAAATCCGTACATTACACCCTCCGCAACGACGCCAATACGCTTACCTTCAGCGGCTACGATAGCAACCACAACGGTCAGATCGATGTCGAGGAAGTCGCTACCATGACTGCCGAATGCAACATGGTGTATGACGCTGACAGTCTGGAGCCGCGGGTCGTGCCCGGCACGACCGGCAAAGCGCTGAATGCTGATTTCAAGGACAACATCGCCACAATCGATCGATTCTATTACGATCCTGTGCTGGGCGTATTCGGCGATACGACCTATACCAAAAACCGCTATGAAGCCTCTGAGGATTTCGGCCTTTCGTTGCTGGCCCTCCCCGACCCCCGCAAGCCAGCAAGGTCTTCGTTAGGCTTGGCAGAATAACGAATCTGTGCTAAAGTTCGCGCGCATTTAAAAGCTTTTTCACAGACCTGATTCCCGACGGATACGCCATGGCCAAAAACAAGAACTCTATTTACGACGTTCCCGTGATGACGCGCATTGACGATGAGTCCTACCAAGAACATCGCATACGCTTTGATGCGCTGGTGGAATTAAATCAAAACCTGCCGAATTTTCCCCTTTACGCCGCCCGCGATCAAAAATTTACGGATGCTATAAAAGAAATAGGTTTGGATCAATCGTTGGACTATTCATCCACAATGCACAATAAAATGCAGCGCGCCTATCCCGGAATGCCGCGCAATACCGAAGCCACCCGCCGCTTCTACCAGCTACATCACTCGGAACCTGTTATTTTTGGCTATGATGACGAAGAAGGAACGGTGGATTTATTATTTCACTCCCATGCGGAATCTGCTTTTTATACGATGCAGATTAATGCCCATCGCCTGAAAGATATCCTCGACAATCAAATTATCATGGAAAGACATGAGCTTTTCCGTATGCACAAAGAACAGCAAAAAGAAAAGCCCTATATGGGTCAATTCCCTTTAAGCCTGCACATGATGGAAGATGTCTGCGCCGCTAACAGCCTTATGGCGCTTAATTTCACGAAAGAAACCGGCATTTTCGTCAATGATCTTTTAACAGTAGAAAAAGAGCGCTCGACAAAACTGCAAGATTACAAGCAAATGACAAAAGACATGATTACTTTCCCTGTCGATGCGGTTCCAGCAAACGCCCTAGGAAAATCCGCCAATCAAAGACTCGTTCTCGACCACCGCCGAAAAGTGCAACCGTTATCTTTGCTGAACTAAACTCTACAGCGCTTCGGAAGTTTTCTTTGAGGCCATGCGGCGATGCTCGGTGCGCGGCGCGGTGATGCCCCACATTTTTTCCAACGCATAGAACTCGCGCACTTCGGGGCGGAAGATATGCACGATAATATCGCCCAGATCGACCAGCACCCACTCGGACTCGGCCAAGCCTTCGATGCGTTGCGGAATACCGGGAAATTCTTTGGCCGTGTCGTCCAGCAATTTTTTGCCCAACGAGCTGACCTGGCGCGACGACGTCCCCGACGCCACCACCATATAATCGGCGACCGTCGATTTGCCTTGCAAATCAAAGGTCTCGACATCGGCAGCTTTGTTATCGTCCAGGGATTTGAGGATACAGGCCTTGACGGCCTCCAGCGGATATACGGTCGGTTGAGTCATGCCCTCACGCTATCGCAAAACCCGCGCGGGGGCAACCCGGCCTGTGGTTCAAGAAGGCTTGCACGGCGCCTTT
>CAYRRF010000091.1:0-5951 GCA_964426595.1 uncultured Bdellovibrionales bacterium
CCTCGCCGAATGTCGAGCACGTCATGCCTCTGCCTTTGCCGCAAGCCTTGACCGATTGGGCGCGCACGCGCTTTAAAGCCGTCGGTAATGCGGGCACGATGGTCATCACCATCAATCAGGCCAGCGTGGTACAGAAAAATCTTCCGAAAACCGAAGGTGTCACCGGCTGGTTCACTGTCGATCAGGCCGAGCGCTATGATGCGCGCGTCGTCATCGAGTTCAGTGTCGAAGGCACCGGCGCCTCGAGCGGTTCGGGTGTGGTAAATGTAACCCGCGGCCAGACGGCAGCCGAAAACGCCAGCGTCGAAGATCATGACATTTTGTGGACGCGCATGGAGGAGCAAGTGTTAACGGATGTCGATTCGTCGACCCAGAAAATGCTCCGGGACCGTCTGGGCTTTGTCCTGCGGTAATTTATTCCTCTTGATTGTTTCCGTAGTCTGTTTTTAAATAACATATACGAATCGCTTTGCCCGTGGAAAGAGCTGCCATGTCTTCTGAAACCCCCTCCCGTAATGCTGTCGATAGAATAGTCGATTTTGCGGATAATTTTCCGGCGCATATCAGTCAATTTCCCGCCAGAGATCAGGCGTTGATGTTCGGTTTCGGTACAAGCCTTCTTACCGGAAGCGCACCTTTTGGGATAGTAACTGCGGTTGCTGTGGTGATACCGAAAATCGTGGACGGATTTGCTCAGACGTTGGCAGATATCGATGAATTTCCTCGCAAACGATGGATGGACAGCAAACATCGCCCTTTAGACAAGGGGCGTATCGGAGCTCTGGCGGTGGGTACAGTTGCGCTTATGATTGCAGCCGGTGTGTGGATGACCAAGCACGCTGACGCAGCCAAGACGTCGGCCCCCGTATCAAAACAATCGACAAGCCAACACGTAACCTCGCGAGGAACCTATGACTTTGTATGAATTTCGCAAAGAAGCGGCCATGTATTTAAACCCACGTCACTATCATGTGGGCAAAGAAGTGTCCTCTCTTCTTAAAGGCGCGGGAGATGCGCTGTGGGATTTTGTGGGCAACCTGCCCTTTTTTGCCACCACGCCCTCGATGGACATTGATCACGAGATTTCCGTGGCGGATCAAAATCCGCAGCCTAAAAACGACTAGGCGTTCAAGCCGATAGCATTCAAATCGTCATAGGCCTGTTTGAGGCGTGCGACAAAGGCTTCTTCGCCTTTGCGTTGCCAGACGCGCGGATCATAGTATTTCTTATTCGGGGCGTTGGGCCCTTCGGGATTGCCGATCTGGCTTTGTAAATAATCGTGCTTGTCCGCCTCGAAGCGGCGAATACCGTCCCACAACGCCCATTGCAGATCCGTATCGATGTTCATTTTGACAGCACCATAGGACAGGGCTTCGCGGATTTCCGCGCGCGAAGAACCCGAACCGCCGTGAAAGACAAAATTCACAGGCTTGTCGCTCGTGCCGAATTTCTTTTGGATATAGTCTTGCGAGTTTTTCAGGATTTTCGGTTCCAACTTGACATTGCCGGGGGCATAGACGCCATGCACATTACCGAACGCGGCAGCGATGGTGAAATGTGGACCAATGGCGCGCAACGCTGCATAGGCGGCGGCCACTTCTTCGGGCTGTGTATAAAGACGTGTCGAGTCGACATCGCTGTTATCGACGCCATCTTCTTCACCGCCCGTAACCCCCAGCTCGATCTCGATCTGCATGCCGATCTTTTGCATGCGGGCAAAATAGCGGGCGCTTGTTTCGATGTTTTCATGCAACGGCTCTTCGGACAGATCCAGCATATGCGAGGAATAGAGCGGCTGTTTGTTGGCCGCGAAATAGGCTTCGCCCGCCTCCAGCAATCCGTCGATCCACGGCAGTAATTTTTTAGCGGCATGGTCGGTGTGCAAGATCACCGGAACGCCATAGGCCGAGGCCAGAGAATGCACATGCAAAGCGCCGGCAATCGCGCCGCGGATCGAGGCATGTTGGGCGCTATTGTCCAGACTTTTACCCGCATAAAAACTCGCGCCCCCATGCGACAGCTGAATGATGATCGGTGAGTTCACGGCTTTAGCGGCTTCCAGCGCCGCATTGATCGTGTGGCTGCTGGTCACATTCACCGCCGGCAAGGCCGCCTGGCGTGCTTTGGCGGTTTCAAGAATATCCCAGGCTTGTGTGCCGTGAACGACACCGGGCGTAAATTGCGTCATGTGTGTAACCTCATAAGAGGGAACTCTAAAGCGCGACCGCCTCACGGGCAAGCCATATATGGACATAAGGGAATGTATGTGCTAAAAGGGTCGGATACGCCGTTTTTTAAAGAAAGAAAAGATGCCTCTGCCACGATTTAAAACTTTTTACGATATCGCCGATGTACCGCACGAGACCGTGCATCGTTTCGTACAAGGGCAAACGCCAGAAGATAATTTGATATGCCTGCACACGACGATTGCGCAGTTCAAGAAAAGTCAACGCGATGTCAGCGATCTGATGGTGATGACAGCGGCCTTGGATCACGTGACCGCGGATGCGGCGCGGCGGGATTACCGCGACAATGTTGTAAATTTGTTGCTCGAGCATATCGTCCCCGAGCCGGAACCGATACGGCAGGCGATTCGCTTTGAGGCCTCAATGCAACGGCTTGCCCCGAATGGGGAGTAAGCGCTTGAAATGGCGTAGATGATAATGATAGACATAAGTTTTGCGGTCTGCTAGAGTGGTCCCAATCACTCGCTTAAAGGAGAATCCTATGCCCGCTATCGTCGAAAATTTTTTTGATATCTGTGATATCCGAAATATGGATGCCGTTGTTCAAAGCCAAACACAGGAAGAAAATATTGCCGCCCTGAAAGAAACGTTGGAACAGGCACGCACGTTACTGTGGGATGAAGTTGCGATGGCGACCTGTGGGCTTGCGGTACGTTGCGTGACGGATGATGCTTTGAGCAAGAGCGAAAAATATCAAGAAAGCGTGCTGGAAATGTTGCGCCCCCTTATGAATGATCGCTCCGCTTGGATCTTGCAGGAAAAAGCAAACGTCAAAGCCTGTTTTGGCGAACTGGCCTTGTCCTACGATAAATAAATTCAAGGATGGCTTTAGTGCATACGAACAAAACGCCGGTCGCAAGCTTTCTGCATATAGAAAATCCCTATAAAAAAGATTTCGCTACCGCTTTGCGAGAGACTATCCGGCACCAGACACCCGAACAAAATATGTGCACGTTGCAAGGCACGGTCAGTGTGCTGGATCAAATCGAAGAAAATCTGGATGCCAAAACAGAGGTAGAAAGATTGTGCGATCCAACTGTGGAACGCTTGACGGAATTGAAAGAACAGGCGCATAACGTATGCATGCTGGCCGCCAGCCGCATCTATGATGATATGTTGCGGCGGCGCTATACGTTAAGCGAGATGGAAACGTTAGCATCGTGTCTGATGGGACGTCTGCAAAAAAGAGACGAATATGCCACCGATATTGAAACCATCAAAGAGCTTTTATCGTGGACACGTATGGATATCAGTAACCGCAAAAACTTTTTGCAGGAAGCTACCAAGACTCCCCCTTGCGGATTAAATTAATCGCTATCCGGGCTTACGCTAAAACTTTTTCTTTTTTGGTCCGACCTTTGCCTTTGGGTGGGGTCTTGCGATTGGGCAGGATGGTAAAGTTCAGCTTGTCGTCTTTGAGGTCGATCTGTACTTCGCCGCCAGCCGTCAGCTTACCGAACAGCAATTCATCGACCAGAGGTTTCTTGACTTCCGTGTCAATGACGCGGGCCAGCGGACGCGCCCCCATCTTGCGGTCATAGCCTTTATCACCCAGCCATTTGCGCGCTTCGGTCGACAGCACGAATGTGACGTTCTTGTCGGCCAGTTGCTCTTCCAGCTTGAGAATGAATTTGTCGACGACGCGGCCGATCATTTCCGGGCTTAAGTGGTTGAACGGAATGATCGCATCCAGACGGTTGCGGAATTCCGGCGTGAAAAGCTGTTTGATCGCGGCTGAATCTTCATCGCTGCGCGCCTCACGCATAAAGCCGATGGCGTTCTTTTCCATTTCCGAGGCGCCGGCATTGGTGGTCATGATCAAAATGACATTGCGGCAATCGACGGTCTTGCCGTTGCTGTCCGTCAAGCGGCCATAGTCCATGACTTGCAGCAGGATGTTGAAAATATCGGGGTGCGCTTTTTCAATTTCGTCCAGCAGCAACACGGCGTGCGGATGTTGATCGATGGCATCGGTCAATTGACCGCCCTGATCGTGGCCGACATAGCCGGGAGGGGCGCCGATTAAACGCGATACGGCGTGGCGCTCCATGTATTCCGACATGTCGAAACGATGAAACTTGATACCCAACGTCAAGGCCAGTTGCTTGGCAATCTCGGTTTTACCGACACCGGTGGGGCCTGCAAACAGGAACGATCCCAAAGGTTTTTCCGGATCACGCAATCCTGCGCGCGACATTTTAATGGCATTGGTGACGGCATCGATAGCGGCGTCCTGGCCGAACACCATGCGGCGCAAATCCGTATCCAGATTTTTCAACGCCTGACGGTCGTCCGAAGTGACCGAGGCCACCGGCACGCGCGCGATTTTCGCAACGATTTGTTCGATATCCGCCACATCGATGACCTGATGGCGCTTGTCTTCGGCGGCGACTTTTTGGGCCGCACCCGCTTCGTCCAGAACATCAATGGCTTTGTCGGGCAATTTGCGGTCGGAAATAAAGCGCACCGATAAATCGACGGCGGCTTTGATCGCAGCATCGGTAAAGGTAATGCCGTGATAGGTTTCGTAATAGCCTTTCAAGCCTTCCAAAATAAGCTTGGCTTCGGCGGGCGTGGGTTCGGCAATATCGATTTTCTGGAAGCGACGCACCAGCGCACGGTCTTTTTCAAAGTGCTGGCGGTACTCTTTATAGGTCGTCGAACCGATGCAGCGCAGTTTGCCGCGGCTGAGCGCGGGCTTGAGCAAATTGCTGGCATCCATCGAGCCGCCGGTGGTGGATCCGGCGCCGATAATGGTATGAATCTCGTCGATGAACAGCACCGATCCCGGCGTCTGTTCCAACTCGTTGATGACGGCTTTCAGGCGTTCTTCGAAATCCCCGCGATAGCGTGTCCCGGCCAGCAGTGCGCCCATATCCAGCGCAAAGATCAAGCCGTTTTTAATCGCATCGGGCACATCGCCATCGACGATGCGTTTGGCCAGACCTTCAACGATGGCGGTTTTGCCCACCCCGGGATCACCGACATAAATGGGATTGTTTTTGCTGCGGCGGCATAAAATTTGTACCGTGCGTTCGACTTCCGAGGCGCGGCCGATCAGGCGGTCAATCTCGCCTTTGCGGGCCTTGTCGTTCAGATTGATACAATAATTTTTCAGCGCATCCGCCGGTTTTTGCGAAGCGGCGGTGGGGTCGCCCTCACCGCGCGGCTCGGCTTTTTTGTTCGGCTGTGCGGCGGACGCTTGCGCGCTGGCGCCGTGGATGCTGCGCTCTTCGTTGTGGGGCGGGTTCTTGGCAATGCCGTGCGAAATAAAATTGACCGCATCAAAGCGCGTCATGTCCTGTTCCTGCAGGAAGAACACGGCGTGGCTTTCGCGTTCCGAGAAAATGGCCACCAGCACATTCGATCCGCCGACTTCGGTGCGGCCCGACGATTGCACATGGATGGCGGCGCGTTGCAGCACGCGCTGGAAACTGCTGGTAGGTTTGGCCTCGCCGGAATCGCTGATCAGCCCTTCCAGCTCGTGATCGATAAACTCGGTCAATTCGGCGCGCAGCTCGTCCATATCGACGCCACAGGCACGCAATACCGGCACGGCATCGCTGTCATCCAACAGCGCCAGCAGCAAATGCTCGAGTGTCGAAAACTCGTGGCGGCGCATATTGGCCAGGGCCAAAGCACGATGGAGCGTTTTTTCAAGTTCGGGCGATAACATGGGCTACTCCTCGCGTTCCAAAGTGCATT
>CAYRRF010000092.1:0-1168 GCA_964426595.1 uncultured Bdellovibrionales bacterium
ACGACGATTTTTGACGAGATTTGCAATTCGCTCGCGCGTGGTCACCGGGTCGAGCTGCGCGGTTTCGGTGTTTTCGGCACCAAGAAACGCGAACCCCGCCAGGGCCGCAACCCGCGTACCGGCGCCTCGGTCAAGGTCGAAGCCAAATCCGTCCCTTATTTCAAAATCGGCAAAACATTACATCAGCGCATGAACGGTATCGAGGTCTCCCCGGCTAAACCCCGCGGACGCAAGAAAGCCTCGGCTTAAACCTTTCTTAGCCTCGCTCTTTTATCAAAACCCCCTTCGTGGGGGTTTTGTTTTTAGCACAAAGCTTTATACTTGGACCACATGACCACACCTCTTTGGACCCCTTCTGCGGAACGCATCGCCAAGGCCAATATCAACGCCTTTCGCAGCTTTGTGAATAAACGGCATGCGCTGCATCTGGAGAACTACGAAGCGCTTTATCAATGGTCGATCGATCAAACGGCTCCGTTCTGGGAAGCGGTGTGGGACTTTTGCAAAGTCATCGGTGACAAGGGCAAGCATCTGATCCAAAACGAGCATTCGATGCGCGATTGCCAGTTTTTCCCCGAAGCACGATTGAACTATGCGGAAAATCTTCTCTTCCCGCATCAAAAACCTTTGAAGACCGCTGTGACTTTCTGGGGCGAGGATAAAGTCAAACGCCGCGTTACGGTCGGCGAAATGCGCGACCAGGTCAGCCAGATCCAGCAATTCCTGCGCAGCCACGGGGTCGGTGTCGGCGATCGCGTCGCCGCCTATATGCCGAACCTGCCGGAAACAACTTTGGCCATGCTGGCCACAGCATCATTAGGTGCAACCTGGTCTTCGGCCTCGCCCGATTTCGGCGTGCAAGGCGTATTGGACCGCTTTGGCCAGATTGAACCGACCGCGCTGGTCGCCGTTGACGGCTATTACTATAACGGCAAATGGAATGACTGTACGTCCAAGCTCGCGGAAATTATCCCACAGCTTCCCTCGGTCAAAGCCGTTTTGCTGGTCTCTTATACCGGCGATGCGCCGGCCACCCTGCCGGACCTGCCGCATCTGACAGCCTATAGTTCGCTACGCCAGAACTATACCCCGCAACCGATCCCCTTTACCCGCGTTCCGTTCAACCAACCTCTGTTCATTATGTTCTCGTCGGGCACAACAGGGAAAC
>CAYRRF010000092.1:1216-5911 GCA_964426595.1 uncultured Bdellovibrionales bacterium
TCCATTGTGATGTGCACCCCGACGATGTGGTTTTCTATTTTACCACCACGGGATGGATGATGTGGAACTGGCAAGTCTCCGCCCTGGCCAGTGGCGCACATTTGTGTTTATACGATGGTTCACCTTTTGCGCCTAACGCACAGATTTTATTTGATTATTGTGACGCTGAAAAAATCACTTTGTTCGGCGTGGGCGCCAAATATATCGACGCGCTGCATAAGCAAAAGCAAAGCCCGCGCGCTACGCATAAACTGGCTTCCGTCCGCACGATCACCTCCACCGGCTCGCCGCTGGTCGACGAATCTTTCCGCTATGTTTATAACGAGATAAAAGAAGATGTTCATCTGGCTTCTATTTCGGGCGGAACCGATATTGTCTCGTGCTTCTTGCTGGGCAACCCGACCAAGCCCGTCTATAGCCAGGAGCTGCAAGGCCCCGGCCTGGGTATGGCGGTCGATGTCTATACGACCGAGGGCAAATCTGCCCCCATAGGTGAAAAAGGCGAACTGGTCTGCACCAAGGCCTTCCCCTGCCAGCCGGTCGGGTTCCCCAATATCTGGCACCACGGCGATTTTGTCGAGCGCACGGCCCATGGCGGGTTCATTATCCATGGGCGGTCGGATGCGACCCTCAAGCCCAGTGGGGTGCGTATCGGCACCGCCGAGATTTATGCCCAGGTCGAACATCTGGACGAAGTCGTCGAGTCCGTCGCCATCGGCCAGAAATGGAACGATGATGAGCGTGTAGTGCTGTTTGTGACGTTGCGGCCGGGCCTGAAGCTGGATGAGGATCTTATTACCCGCATCAAGAAACAAATCCGCACGGGGGCCAGCCCGCACCATGTCCCTGCCCGCATTTTGCAGGTGGTCGATATCCCCCGCACCAAAAACAACAAGATCTCGGAAATCGCCGTGCGGGACGTCATCAACGGCCAGACGGTTGCCAATACCGAGGCCCTGGCAAACCCTCAGGCCCTGGAAGAATACGCCCAGCTGGCCAGCGTGTTAAAACAGGCCTAGTTTTTCTTCTGGGTTTTCTTATCCAGCTCCTGCACTTTCGCTGAAATTTTATCCAAGGTGGCGTTCATCGCTTCCAATTGCGCGGCCAGGACCGGATCAGAAGCCGCAGACGTCGTTGCCTCGGCTGCGGGCTTGGTTTTTAAGGTATCGGACAAATTTTGAATCTGTGTCTGAATAGCATCCATGCGTTCTTTAGTCTGCGCATCTGGTAGGGTCGTTGTAGGCGACGTTTTTGTGTCTGCCACTACCGGTTGGTCGACCACGCCTTCCTCGCCCATCTCATCGCGGTCTAAAAAGCCATGATATACATTCACCAGCCGTGCAAAATTAGTATCCTTGGTGGTCAGCAGCGTCATGGCTGAATATTCCGGCATCGTAATACCCTTCATATTTTTCAGGGCGTTACCAATATCTTCGGCCGCGAAATTATTGTTTTCCATTGCGGCCTGATCCGTTTCTACCGAAGCGATTTGCACGTCCCAGCGGCGGTTGACTTTTTCGACACGCGCCGCGGCACGGACATAGGCTTTCATTTTTTCATGCGTCAAGGCAAACGGTAAAGCTGTTTTAAAATCATTCTCGACACTGGCGCGAATGTCCGCCGGCACAAGATCTTTTTTAATTTCTTTTTCTACAGCAGTCGATGGCGGGGCTGTTGTAACCACTTCCGGAACAGGCGTAACAGGCGGTGTCACGGTAGGCGTTGCAACCGTAGGAGCCGTGACCGCTGGTGCCGACGGGGCGGTTGGGGCTGCGGCTGTTGCTGGTGCGTCAATCGGAACAAGCGGTGCTGCTGCCATTGCAGGAGGTGTTGCAGCGGTTGGCGGTGCCTCGGCCGCAGCAGGCGCTGGCATGGGTGCTGGAGTGGCCGGTGCGGGCATCGCGGCAGGCGCCTGCGCCCACGCACTTTGAAGCGCCATAACACTTACACTTACCAGTAAAAACAGCTTTTTCATCGACAAGTCCCTCTTTGCATTAAACGTTAGGTGCAGTATAAAGAATGCCATACGAATTCCAAGGGGATAAAATGCAACGCGGATATTTTGGCATTGGCGTCGAAAGCAGCAGCAAAATCATGAATGCCGGCAATCTGCTGCGCACAACCCACGCTTTTGGTGGCAGCTTCTTTTTCTTCGTCCGTTCGGCGTTTGACCGCCGCGAGCTGGAAGCCAGTGACACCGCACGCAGCATCGGCTCCATGCCCGTCTATCATTTCGACGATGTTCCCGATTTGTTATTACCGAAAGGCTGTAAGCTGGTCGGCGTTGAGCTGACAGACGACGCCATTGATCTGCCTTTGTTCCATCACCCGCAACAGGCGGCCTATATCTTAGGTCCCGAAAAAGGAAGCTTGAGCCCGGCGATGCAAAGCCGTTGCGATCATATCGTGAAAATACCGATGAAATTTTGCGTCAATGTCGGTATTGCCGGCGCTATCGTCATGTATGATCGTCTTATCGGCAATAACCGCAAATACGAGCGGCCGTTGCACAATCTAACATTCGGAGAAAACAATGGCTAATGCTTTTTCCCTTATCAAAGAAATGAAAGAAACGCCGGCGATTATAAAACGATTCAATCCATCGCAGGTTACGCCGTGGGTCAACGCGATTGATAAAAAGAACAAGCTTCTCCTGACGGGAGAAGGCTCCAGTCGCATATTCCCAGCTAAGAACATGATAGCAAAAGCGTTACAGCGTGGCCATGGCTGGTCCATTCATACAGAGGGCGCACGGCAAGCCTATGAATATACATTGATCAATCATATCGTTATCGGCGCTAGCAATAGCGGCCAAACACGTGAATTGATCAATCTATTTGAAAAATTACGTAACCATAAAATTCCATGTTTTGGCATGACCGTGACTCCGTGCAGCCGCCTGACGACCTGCACGGATAATTGCATTCTGTTGACGGCAGGCAAAGAGGAAGCTACCGCCGCGACCAAAAGCGTTATCGAGCAGGCTCTTGTCTATCAGGCCTTACTGCAGGGCGCGGAATGGCAACATAAAGAACGCGCCGCCGATTTGTGCGAAGCGCTTTTACAGACGCAATGGCCGCAGGTAATCATCGCGATGGTTGCACAATCTTCTGGCTTGTATTTTGCCGGACGCAACGACGGCGTCGCCGAGGAATTGACCTTAAAAACCAACGAAATCGTGCGCAAAAAATGTGATTTTCTGGAAGGAACCTATGCCGTGCACGGCATTGAAGAGGTTATGCAAGAAGACGAAATCGTAATTGTAATTGAACCTTTTTCCGAGGAGATTGAAAAACTTCAGACAGTACTTGCAAAAGGTGTCGGTATAAAAATAATCGCTATTTCTTCCCGTGAACCACCCTTCCCCACGATCAAGATTCCAGCACTTGACGGCTATGATAGCTACTTCCAACTAATTGCAGGTTGGAACCTATTGGTTGCTGTCGGCCTATCCAATGGGATTCATTTGGACAAAACCATTCGTGCGCGCAAGGTTGGTAATGCGATCTAATGATAGGTTTCGCTTGCACGTTTTTCAAACGCCTCGACCATGCGCCGAAATGCAACATCAAAAAACATGTCCATTAAATGCGACAACAACCGAGACGTGAATTCGAATTGAACGAAGAAATCGATGCGGCATTTGGCCGTTCCGACATCTTCGAACCGCCATTCGTTACGCAGGCTTTTAAGAGGTCCCGAGATATACTGCACCGAAATCGCTTTATTCTTCTCATCCAGCAAAACACGCGACGTGAAGCTTTCACGAATCATTTTATAGCCAATAGTCAATTCCGCCAGCATCTCGGCACCATCGGATTTTAAAATACGCGCCGAACGGCACCAGGGCAAAAATTGTGGATACGATTCAATATCTGCAACCAATGCATACATCTGTGTTGCTGTATAGGGGAGCGTACGTGTTTCCCGATGGGTCGGCATGCGGATTTATTCCGCTGCTTTCATACGTGCCACACGCAGACGATCAAAATCGTCATCCGCATGATAGCTGGAGCGCGTCATCGGTGTTGCAGATACAAGCAAAAATCCCTTGGCCTTTGCAAATTCAGCATAGCTGGTAAATTCATCCGGCGTTACAAAACGATCAACAGGCGCATGCTTGGGTGTCGGCTGCAGATATTGACCAATCGTCAGAAAATCGATATTTGCGGCGCGCATGTCATCCATGACCTGCAGCACCTCCTCTTTCTCCTCGCCCAGGCCGACCATCAGGCCCGATTTAGTAAAGACGTTTGGTGCCACTTCTTTCACCCGCTGTAACAGCCGCAGCGACGCGAAATAACGAGCGCCGGGACGAATTTTCGTATACAAGCGCGGCACAGTTTCAAGATTGTGGTTAAACACATCCGGCATTGCGCGGGCGACGATATCAATAGATTCTTCCTTGCGGCGGAAATCGGGGGTCAGAATTTCAATTGTGGTTTGCGGCGCTTCGGCACGAATACGTTCAATGGTTTTCACAAAATGCGCTGCGCCGCCATCTTCCAGATCATCACGATCCACCGAGGTAATCACCACATGGCGCAAGCCCAATTCTTTTACAGCGATTGCGACACGTTGTGGCTCGAAACGATCCAACGCCTCCGGCTTGCCGGTGGCAATGTTGCAAAAAGCACAGGCCCGCGTACAGGTTCCGCCCATGATCATCATCGTCGCGTGCGACTTGCTCCAGCA
>CAYRRF010000093.1:0-4644 GCA_964426595.1 uncultured Bdellovibrionales bacterium
GCCTCGTTGACAAGGTTGGCCAGATCCGCGCCGGAGAATCCGAGTGTGCCGCGGGCCAGCGTCTTGGCGTCGACATCCTTATCAAGAGGCACTTTTTTCATGTGCACTTTCAGGATTTTCTCGCGGCCATTGATATCGGGATTGGGCACGACGATCTGGCGAGCGAAACGGCCCGGACGCAACAAGGCCGGATCCAAGACATCGGGACGGTTGGTGGCCGCAATCAGGATCACACCTTCGGAGGATTCAAATCCGTCCATCTCGACCAGCAACTGGTTGAGTGTTTGTTCGCGTTCATCATTCCCGCCGCCAAGTCCCGCGCCGCGATGACGGCCCACGGCGTCAATCTCGTCAATGAAGATAATGCAGGGCGCGGATTTCTTGGCTTGCTCGAACATGTCGCGTACGCGGGACGCTCCGACGCCGACGAACATCTCGACAAAGTCCGAACCCGAGATGGTAAAGAACGGCACATTGGCTTCACCGGCCACTGCGCGCGCCACCAAGGTTTTACCTGTACCGGGAGGGCCGACCAGCAACGCGCCTTTGGGGATTTTACCGCCCAAGCGTTGAAAGCGATGCGGGTCTTTCAGGAACTCGACAATCTCTTGCAATTCGTCTTTGGCTTCTTCGATACCGGCAACATCTTCGAACGTCACGCGTCCGGTTTTCTCGGTCAGGAGGCGTGCGCGCGATTTACCAAAACTCAGCGCACCGCCGCCGCCTTTGCCTTGCATCTGGCGCATAAAGAAAATCCAGACACCGATTAAGAGCAACATCGGGAACCACGATAACAGCACGCCGAACAAACCGCCGATGCCGCTTTCCAAAGGCTTCACCTCGACGCGTACATTGCTTTTGATAAGTGTGTCGGCGATTTGCTCGCCGCTGGGCTTAAGGACCTGAAACTTTTGGCCGTCCGCATATTGGCCAAGGATTGTATCGCCTTGCAGGCTGACGGATTTGATTTTCCCACCCGTCGCATCGCGCATAAAGTCGCTATAGGCGATCTGCGAGGCATTGCCGCCGATACCACCGGGGGTCATCATATTATAAAGCCCCCCCAACAAAAGGGCGAGGACCAGCCAAATCAGAATATTGCGGACAACGGGCGACATAAATTCTCCTGTAGCGATAGATGGGGCCCAGTCTAGCACCAAAAGCGGTGGGCGACCAGAGTTACAAGGTGAAAAGCGCGGCTTTAACTGCGGCGTTGCGGGGCAGGTCCGAACAGGAATCCGTGTACCCCATCGGCGGTATGGGGTTTGATCTGGACATCGGCCAAGGTCTGGCCGCGGAAGTCGCGTTTGGTCATGGCCTCGAGCAACCGCTCCAGCCCGTCCAGGGGAATCGCATGGGGTTCGATTGTCTCGGGCAGGACTTCGAGTAATGCGCCTTCCAGTACGCGCAACTGAATCGGCGGATAGAGATCTTCTAAAAAATCACCGGGCAGCCACAGTGTCGTGGCATCGATCGGTTCGATATTTTCTTCCAGCCATTCCCCCGCTAGCAAATCCAGCGTCTCGTCAGCATCGCGCAGGCGATCGATCGTCAAGGTGACGCCGGTGGCCAGATCGGGCAGGGCCTGTAACGCCTGCCGTACGCGCACGCGTTCAAATTGTGTATCGTCGTTCGAAGGGTCATCGCAAAAAGGCAGCTTATGCTCGGTGCAATAGTCCCGCAGGGCTTGGCGGCGAAACGGCAATAACGGCCGCAGCAAGGTGATGTCTTCGTCTTCGCTGGCGCTTGTCGGATGCATGCCGACCAAGCCGCGCAGGCCTGTCCCGCGTTGCAGGCGCATGATCAATGTTTCGGCTTGATCATCGGCTTGATGCGCCAAGGCCAGTGTATCGCCTTTCAAGTCACGGCACGCGGCAAGCAATAAGGCGCGGCGGGCGTTGCGGGCGGCATCTTGCAAACCATTGGCAGGTTTAGGCCCTTCCCACACAAGGGTGCGATGCGCAATGTTGTTTTGCTTGCACCACTCCGCAACGGTTTTGGCTTCGTCGGCGCTTTGCGGGCGCAGCCGGTGATCGACAGTCAATGCGTGTAGCGGGATCTTTTTGCTTTGCGCATAGCGCTGGCAAAGATGCAGCAACGCCATGCTGTCGGCACCGCCCGATACGGCCACGGCCAGGCCCGAACCTTCAAAGAGTTCATTCATGATTTGAGTAAAGCGGTCATACATGCGGTAATTCCTTTACCTCTCCCCTTGCGGGAGAGGTCGGTTGTCGAGCGTCAAGCGAGGCGGCCGGGTGAGGGGTATGGAGGGTTTCATAGACTTTTTGAAAGACACCCTCTGGGTTTTTTAATACCTCATCGTTCCAAAAACGGAGCGTGCGGAAGCCTTGTTGTGTGAGATAGGTTGTACGTGGATAATCTTTTTCCTGGGTGTGTTGGCCGCCATCGAGTTCAATGATTAGTTTTTGATCGTAGCAGACAAAGTCGGCAATATAAAAGTCAATAGGCTGCTGTCGTCGAAACTTGAAGCCCAGTTTTTTATTACGCAGAATAAACCACAATTGTTTTTCAGCCTCTGTCTGATGACGTCGGAGATCTAGAGCAAATTCCTGCAATTTCTTAAGTTTCAACATACCCCTCACCCGCTCGCAGCTTACGCTGCTTGCAACCTCTCCCGCAAGGGGGAGAGGTTGTAAAAGCAGCAGTCTTCTGCTAGCCTACCCTCTATAGGGGATAGATAATGGAAAACAATGTCATTTGTATGAAATGGGGTACGGCTTACGGGCCCGAGTACGTCAATATTCTGGCGGCGATGGTCAAGCGATATCTGACAGTGCCGCACCGCTTTGTGTGCTTTACCGATGATACGACCGGTATCCATCCCGATATCGAGACGCGGCCCATTCCTGAAATCGTTTTGGGCAGTGCGCCTGGATTTTCCGGATGGCGCAAGATTGCCTCTCTGTCGCCCAAACTCGGCCTGACAGGAACGGTCCTGTTTTTAGATCTTGATCTGGTCATCATGGATAATATCGACGGCTTCTTTACCTACAAGCCGGATGAGTTTTGCATTATCGAGAACTGGACGCAGCCCGGGCAAGGGATCGGTAACTCGTCCGTGTATCGATACCGCGCCGATGCGCATACCGATGTTTTCGAAGATTTTGAACGCCGTCACGAAGAAATTTATCGCACCATTACAAACGAGCAAACCTATTTAACATGGGAAGTAGGCAAGAAGCACACAGTGGCTTTCTGGCCCGATGCCTGGTGCCGCAGCTTTAAACGTCATTGCGTGCCGAACCGTTTCTTGCGTTTGTTTATATCGCCGCAACAACCCGAAGGCTGCAAGATTCTGGTCTTTCACGGCCCGCCCAAACCGATTGATGCGGCCTATGGGCGCTGGCCCCAGAAGCGCAAATTCTTGCGCCCCTCGCCGTGGATTTTGGATTACTGGAAAGAATCCGCATGACGGCACCCGTCCTTATCACCGGTGTCGCTGGATTTTTAGGCACGAACCTGGCGTTACGATTGTTGGGCGAAGGTCATGATGTTGTCGGCTTGGATAATTTCTATACCGGCACGCGTCGCAATTTGCACGTACTGCAAAAGAACAAGGCTTTTCGTTTTATCGAACATGATGTGCGCCAGCCCTTTCCGGATATAGATGCGTCCGAGTTGTACCATCTGGCCTGTCCAGCCTCGCCACCGCATTACCAACGCGATCCGGTGGCAACAACGATGATCTCGATACAAGGCACGGCGCACGCCTTGGCGTTTGCAACAAAACGCAAGATAAAGATACTGCAGGCTTCGACCTCGGAAGTATATGGCGATCCGGAGGTTCATCCGCAACGCGAAGATTATCGGGGTGCTGTCAATACGATCGGTGTACGCGCCTGTTACGATGAAGGCAAACGCGCCGCAGAAACCTTGTGCATGGATTATCACCGCCAATACGGAACGCGGATAAAGATCATGCGTATTTTTAATACTTATGGCCCGTACATGGATCATGGCGATGGACGCGTGGTTTCAAATCTTATCTGTCAGGCCTTGCGTGGAGAAGCATTGACGCTCTACGGCAAAGGACAACAGACACGTTCGTTCTGTTACGTGGATGATCTGATCGATGGGATGGTGCGCTTGATGCGTAGCGCCGATACCTTTATCGGTCCTGTGAATATCGGTAACCCTTCGGAATTTACCATCGCCGAGCTGGCCGATCATATCGAACAAAAAGTCGGCAAGAAGTTGCAACGCACCTATCATCCCCTTCCCGGAGATGATCCGAAGCAACGCTGCCCAGATATTATGCTGGCGCGTCAAACGCTGGACTGGGAGCCGCGCATTGCTTTGACCGAAGGGTTGGAGAAAACAATTCCGTGGTTTGAATCCTTGTTAAAAGAGGCAAGTTGATGGCATCGGCTGCCGAGTTTCAAAACCTGCCTTTTAATGTGTTGACGGATTTGCCTTCCGAACAGGAATGGCTGGCGCAGATAGATCAGGCACGTCACGAAACACCGGCGCTGGATGAATTATTGCGTATGGTTGAAACGCGGCACGTCTCCTCGCCGCATGATGAGCTTTTGAAAATTCCTGAAGATGGCGAGACGTTAACGCAGATGGCGTTGTTCTATTATTTGGTTACAACGCTTAAACCCATTCTGACGATTGAAACGG
>CAYRRF010000093.1:4654-5831 GCA_964426595.1 uncultured Bdellovibrionales bacterium
GCCGCCGTGGGGGTGCTGTTCGCCACCTTCTACGCGCTGCGCTTCGTGCAGGCGTTCAAGTTCATTGAAACGGGATTTAATCTGGGGCTCACCGCAGGTGTGATTACGGCGGCGCATATGCGCAACGGATTGAATGGCGGGCATGTGCCTATTCAGGATCAGGCCAAGATTGTAGCGGAAGGCACGGGGTTTTATACGATGCAGCGTCTGGGGTTGCAAGGCTTTCAGATCATGGAGCATCCGCCGGCCGTTGTGTTGCCGCAAGTCTATGCACAGGGCCTTAATCAGGGTTTGCTATTTGTGTATCTGAACAGTGCTGAAAATGCCGATGAGCAAGTGATGGAATATTTCTATTTAAATCGCATGCTGAATGAGGGTGGTGTCATGGCAATCAATACAACCCACCCGGCCCGTCGGCGTTTGGTCGGCTTTATCCGGGAAGACCGGGATGACTACGCTATCCGTGAATTGTCGTGTGATATTACGCTAGTGCAAAAGCCGAATGTTACGGATCTGGCCCGGCATCTGGCCACGCGGCACTAAAATTATTTTTTCTTGGTAAGTTGCAATGCTTTCGCATAGACCGTTTTACGGGGCAGACCACTATGAGCCGTAACATTCGCTACTGCTTCGCGCAGACTGTTGGTTTTTAAACCCTGTTCCAGCAATGTAATCCATTCGGTCGAGTCGACAGCAGTGGTCGCATTTTCGGGACCGATGACCATGACGACTTCCCCTTTGAAATCGTCCGTCACCACTGCGGGCAATAAGGAATGAGGTGTTCCGTAATAGAAACGCTCAAAGCGTTTGGTGAGTTCCCGGGCGATGGTTATCGAGCGTGGGCCCAGTATCTGTGCAATGTCCTGTAAAAGGCCTTCGACGCGTTGTGCGGACTCGTAAACAACCAGATGTGTCGGACAGGATTTCCATGACTGTAAAACGGCTTTGCGAGCGGCAGTGCGCGGTGGCAAAAACCCGATGAAAGAAAAGGAGGCCGGAGAAAGCGTACCGGTGGCTGACAGAGCTGTAATCAAGGCGTTAGGGCCGGGAACGGGAAAGACATCTATGTTGTTAGTGCGGCATGTATCAACCAAAAGCGCCCCGGGATCGCTTATACCGGGGGTACCCGCATCACTGACATAGGCTACAATGGAACCTTGGGTGATCTGTTGAATAA
>CAYRRF010000094.1:0-1027 GCA_964426595.1 uncultured Bdellovibrionales bacterium
ATTTAATGATGCAACAAGCAGCTACCACCGAAGCCGTACCCGATTTTAAAGCTTTGCGCCAACAGGCGATGCTGGATTTTTGCGCCGCCCATGGCTGGGAAGGCGTGACCCCGCAGCCGCTGGTGGATCAGGCGTCGTTTCGTGTCTATTACCGTCTGGCGAAGAATGGCAAAAGCTGTGTTTTATTGAATTCGCCTAATCCGACCGCGCCGCAAGAGCGCCTGACGAATGTCGTGGCCTTTTCAAAAATTCTGAATGATCTTGGTTTGCGCGCGCCGCACGTTCTGGCGGTCGATCTGGACAAAGGTTTTGCATTGCTCGAAGATTTCGGTGACACGATCTTTACAACATTGTTTGATGCAGGCGCGGACAAGGGTCCGTATCTGAAAGAAGCCATGGATGTGCTGATTCATTTGCACCGTCACTTGGATCCCAGCGTGATGCCGCAACTTGGGAATGATCTGGATTATTTCTTCTGGGAAAATCCTTATTTCACCGATTGGTACTGGCCCGCGCGCCGTGGCCATGAAACGCCGCCGGATTTGGTGGCGGAATATCTGGCACTGTGGAAAAAACTTTTGACCGAAGTGCCGCCGCTGCCCAAAACCATGTGCATGACGGATTACCATGCGCCGAATTTGATGCTTTTGCCGGGTGAGCCGGGAATCAAGCGTATTGGCATTATTGATTTTCAGGACTCGCTGCTGGCCAGCCCGGTCTATGATGTGATGAGTCTGCTCGAAGATGATCGCCGATTACTGGATGCGGAAACGGGAGCGAAATTACGCCATTATTATCGTGAAGCCATGACCGATAAAATCGATCCCGCCTTGTTCGATTTGCATTTCGCGCTCTACAGCACGCAGCGCCATGCCAAGAACATGGGTAATTTCGTGCGTATCGCCGTCAGCAAGCGCAATCCGGTATGGCTGGATTATATTCCGGTCGCAACACATTGGTTCCACCAATCCTTGCACAGCCATCCGTATCTGGCGCCGATGCAAAAATGGTTTGCGCGCCATTGCCC
>CAYRRF010000094.1:1037-5710 GCA_964426595.1 uncultured Bdellovibrionales bacterium
TGCCCGGACTACACCGATCCGCTTCCTTCCGTCCGTTTGTTCAAGGAGTAACCATGTCGCATTCTGTTGCCCGTCATTTGGCTGCTATTCCGCCGTCGCCGACTTTGGCATTATCGGCTGCTGTTAAAGCGAAAATTGCCGCCGGCGAAAACGTCATTGATTTATCGGCGGGCGAGCCGGATTTCCCGCTGCCGCACGCTTTTGCCGAAGGGATTCGCGCTGCGTTGGCCAGCGGCCAGACAACCTATCCGCCTGTGCAGGGGATTCTGCCGCTGCGTCAGGTTGTTGCTGCTGAATTATCGCAGCGCCATGGCGTTACCTATGCCGCCGAGCAGATTGTAATCGGTACGGGTGCCAAGCAACCGCTGGCACTGGCCTTTCAAGTTGTGCTTAACCCCGGGGACGAAGCCTTGGTGCCGACGCCTTATTGGGTATCGTATGTCGATCAGGTGCGTCTGTGTCAGGCCACGCCGGTTCTGGTTCCATGCGGTGCCGATACGGATTACAAATTGACGCCCGAGCGTTTGCGCGCGGCGCTGAATGCAAAAACAAAAGCGCTGGTCTTAGGCTCACCATCCAATCCGACGGGTGCGGTTTATACTGCCGAAGAGTTACGCGCGCTGGGCCGCGTTTTGCTGGATTTTCCGAACGTGTTGATCATTGCGGATCAAATCTATGATCGTCTGGTGTATGATGGCGGCCAGGCCCCGTCGATTGTTCGGGTAATGCCGGAACTGGTTGATCGTACCATCATCATTGATGGCGTGTCGAAAGCCTATGCGGCGACAGGATTGCGTCTGGGCTGGGCGGCGGGTCCGGCAGCGTTGATCAAAGTCATGACAACAATCCAAGGTCACACGACCTCGGGTGCATGCTCGATTATTCAGCATGGCGCATTAGCGATGTTGCGTGCGCCGGAACGTGATAAAGAAATTGCAACGATGGTGGCGGCCTATCAAACACGCCGCGATACATTGTGCCAGGCACTGCAGAAATTGAAAAATATGCACGTCTTTAAACCTGCTGGCGCGTTTTATCTGTGGTGCGATATTTCCGCGTATCTGAACGCGGACAGGCCAGACGATTCGTCGTTTGCCCAGCAACTGCTCGAGCGTCAGGGGCTGGCGGTAGTGCCGGGCTCGGCTTTCGGAGCGCCAGGGCATATACGCATGCATTTTGCCGCGGGCGACGCGGTGCTGGAACAGGCAGCCGCACGATTAACGGCCTTTTTGTCGTAAGCTTTTGATTTTAAAAGTGGTCGGGATACTCAGATTCGAACTGAGGGCCTCCTGTACCCAAAACAGGCGCGCTACCAGACTGCGCTATATCCCGAACAATGCCTTGCGGACGGCGGACCTTAGCACATCTCCGGCCAAAATCGCAACGACCTAATCATTTTGTTGTTGACAGATTAGGCGAAATATAAGTATACTGCCAAGACTAAAATTGAAATATTATTACACGGAGTTATAGATGTCGGGGACCCCAGGAACTTTACCGGATGGTTTTTATATCGAAATTGATGAGATAACCTATGGTATTACACGCTTTTTCGTTAAAAATGGAGCCATGACAGCATTGGATGATGATGGCCAGGTCCAGCCGCCACAGCCTGTTACGACTCTTGGTCCTTATCACTTGCGCCCTGAAGCATAGATTGCAGCATTGTTTCGAATTGCTTTTCGGGGGACACAATTTAAGCTGGATTGCCGGTGCGCGGGTGTAGTTCAGAGGTAGAACGTCACCTTCCCAAGGTGAATGTCGAGGGTTCAATTCCCTTCGCCCGCTCCACGCTGTTTGTATAACAAAAAAATCGATCGCCTGCATGACACCCCAAAAACCCGAACGTATTGCCAAGGTGATTGCCGCTGCCGGGATATGCTCGCGCCGGGATGCCGAGCGCATGATCGAAGAGGGGCGTGTGGCGCTGAACGGAAAGGCACTTAAGACGCCGGCGGTGACGGTGACGCCCGAGGATCGCATCACGATTGATGGACGTCCGTTGATGCTGCGAACACACAAAGCGCAACCTCGCGTGTGGCTGCTGCACAAACCCGCGGGATGGATCACAACCGCGCGTGACCCCCAGGGACGTCCGACGGTATTTGAAAATCTGCCTAAAAAAATGGGACGTGTCCTGAGTGTGGGACGTTTGGATATCAATTCGGAAGGGCTATTGCTGTTGACCAATGATGGCGGCTTGTCGCGTTTGCTGGAATTGCCGCGCACGGCGTTGCCGCGGCATTATCGCGTGCGGGTGCAAGGCGAGGTGGATGAAGACGCGCTGCAGGCGTTGAGCAAAGGCATCACGGTCGATGGCATTACTTATAAATCGATCCATGCGGAGATTGAAAAAGCGGGCCGCAGCAACAGCTGGCTGTATATGACGTTGCACGAAGGCAAAAACCGCGAGATTCGCCGCATCATGGAAGCATTGGGGTTGCGCGTGAATCGCCTGATCCGCGTCGGCTACGGCCCGTTCGAGCTGGGGGATCTGGACGTGGGCCGCGTTTCGGAAGTGGCCCCGGCCATCGTGGAAAAATTCCTGCATCAGATTGGTTACAACGCATGAGAATTATCAGCGGCCAGTGGCGCGGACGAAAATTGACGGTTCCTGATACACTGCAAACACGTCCGACAATGGATCGCACGCGGGAAGCTGTATTTGGTATTTTGCGCAGCCGCGGGGTCGTGGTCGGTGCGCGCGTGCTGGATGTTTTTGCAGGCAGCGGCGCCTATGGATTCGAAGCTTTGTCGCAAGGTGCGGCGCAGGTGACTTTTTTTGAACAGGACGCAGTCGCCTTGGCGGCTCTGCGGGCGAACATCACGCATTTGCAGTGCACAGCCCAGGCGCACATTGTCAGCGGCGATGTACGACACGCTGCACGTAACGACGGCGCGGCGGCAGATGTGGCGTTTCTGGATCCACCCTATCATCAGGGCTTGCTGGCTCCGACCTTGCAGCGCTTGGCCGAGCAGGGCTGGATCACCCCCGAGACCTTGCTGGTCATCGAGATGGAAAAGGAAGAATCGTTGCCCGCAGGATTGGAATCAATCGACACCCGCCGCTATGGTGTTTCCAAAATAGAAATCTGTAAACTAATATAATTCAACAGTTTGGTATTCTAAAATTCTCTTGCATGATTAGATAAAATGTGATATTATTATAGTACCTTAATTTGATAAAAAAGGTAATAAAATAATGAGCAAAGAATTTGATCCCACCGGTTACTGCAAGGCTGCCCAGGAGGTAGAGGCGCATATTTTAGAACAAGGTGAATTGTCTCACACAGATTACATGCAGATCATGGGGCCCGCCGTCATGTGTGCCACGGCTGCAAAAGAAAGCGGGAATGCCGCTACACACTTCCCTGAGAATATGCGTTCGCTCGCCTTGCGAGTATCAGAGCTGGCGATACGCCTTCCGGAAAATCACCCGGATTTTAAAAAAATGCGCCGCGAGGCTGTTGCATACACTTCTAGAATTGCAGAGCTCGGTTTTAAAAATTTCGTAGCCATCGGCAATGAAGTCAGTGTTTATGATGAGCACATGAAAAAAAAGAACAAACTAGCGCATTAAAATTTTTAAAATTTTGCCGATAGCGTCGGGCTGGTCTTTGCGTGCAACGACCATATCGACCATGCCGTGTTCCAACAGATATTCAGCGGTCTGGAAACGGTCAGGCAATTTCTGACGGATGGTTTCCTCGATAACGCGCTTGCCGGCAAAGCCGATCTGGGCGCCCGGTTCGGCAATGTGAATATCGCCCAGCATCGCAAAAGACGCGCTGACACCGCCCGTGGTCGGGTCCGTCAATAATACAATATAAGGCAGTTTAGCGTCGCGCATGCGCTGTACGGCGATCGTCGTGCGTGGCATTTGCATCAGCGACAAAATCCCTTCCTGCATACGCGCCCCACCCGAAGCAGGAATAACCATCAGAGCGGCTTTGTTTTTAACGGCGATCTCGCCGGCGCGGACGATACCACTGCCGACGGCAATCCCCATCGATCCCCCCATAAACGAGAAATCAAATGCGGCAATCACTACCGGTTTGCCGCCAATGGAACCTTCGGCAATACGCAGGCCGTCGCGGTGACCGCTTTCGTTTTGTGCATCTTTCAGGCGATCCGCATATTTCTTGCGGTCGCGGAATTTCAAAGGATCAACCGGCACATTGGGCAGCGGGTGCAGCGTATAGCGTCCGTTATCGAACAGCAGCTTCAGGCGCTCGTCCACCTGCAGGCGTAAATGGTGGCCGCAATGGTGGCAGACCTGCAAGTGCTTCTCGAGGTCGCGGTGGAACAGCATGGCGCCACAGCCCGGGCACTTGGTCCATAGATTATCGGGGACCTCGGTCTTTTGCGTAACCAGAGCGCGGATTTTGGGTCGGACGTAGTTCGTAATCCAGTTCATGGCCCACACTTTAGGGGGTTTAAAGCCATTGTCCAGCCCCGTTTCGGGCAAAACGATTATTGAAATACAAAAAATAACTATTGCAAATATAAAAAAATCTTGTTACGGTGATGGAAGAATCACCGAAAAGGGAGCTTAGGGCGTGAATCTGACGGCAAAACAAATCAAAGCAGCGCGGGCGATGCTGGACTGGTCCCGGGCCGAGCTGGCGGCCGTCTCGGATGTTTCCGAAGCCAATATCGTCCGTCTGGAAGCC
>CAYRRF010000095.1:0-1023 GCA_964426595.1 uncultured Bdellovibrionales bacterium
GAAGAACTGCGGACGATCGGCCGGATATTCCAGATGGATGGCACGCACATGCATATTCGGGAAATCGTAGTTATATTCTTTGCCCTCTTTGTCACGGCCGCGTTTCCAGCCCAGCGGTCCAAAAATGCGTTCAATGGATGTAATTCCCATCGGAATTTCACCCATCGGACAGTAAAAGCTGCGAAAAGCGATATGGTCCTCGCGCAGGCCGTGAGTGTTCATGATCGGGTCTTGGGTCACCGTCACCGCATATTCGTTACCGTACGGAATTTTTTGCAAATAGTCCGCACGTAATAAATAATAAATCTCGGCACCGACATCCGAAGCTTTCATCGTTTTTTCGGTCATTTTACAATCCTTTCAATACGTCTTCCAGGACATCCAAAGCCACCATCGCCTGACTTTCGGTCAGCACCAGCGGCGGGCAATAACGGATGCCGTGCGACCCACAGCCCAGCATCAGCACGCCGCGCTTGAAGCATTCGTTTTGAATCTTGTCACGCGTTTTGGCGTCCGGCTGCACGCCAGTTTTTTTATCTTTGACGATTTCGATACCGATCATCAACCCAATCCCACGCACATCGCCGATGCAGTCGTATTTAGCTGCCATGCCTTTCAGACGTTCCAGCATCTTGGCCCCCACAGCGGCTGCATTGGCCATTAAACCGCCCTCGAGCAGATCCAGCGTCTTGGCCGCCGCCGCAATCGCCACCGCATTGCCGCCGAATGTCGTGCCGTGCGCCGCCACACCCCATTTCATGACGTTTTCGTTGGCAATAAAAGCACCCAAGGGCAAACCCGAGGCAATCCCTTTGGCCGAGGTGATAATATCCGGCTTGATGCCGAAATATTCGACGGCAAATAACTTGCCTGTACGGCCCATGCCCGACTGCACTTCATCGCAGATCAGCATGATGCCATGCTCGTCGCAAATCTTGCGCAGCTCTTGCATGAATTCGACCGGTGGGACGATATATCCACCCTCGCCCTGAATGGGTTCCAAAGCAATCGCAGCAACGTCTT
>CAYRRF010000095.1:1033-3217 GCA_964426595.1 uncultured Bdellovibrionales bacterium
CCATTTTTGCAAACAGTATTTCTTTGATATACGCGATACAACCCTTCACCGACATCGGAATTTCCGCATCGTGCGGACATTTAAAAGTCTTCGGGTAAAACGCATGATAAATGCCGGGCACCATGACTCCAAAGCCTTTGCGATGCGTCACTTTGCTGGCGTTCGAGCTAATCGACGCCCAGGTACGACCATGAAACGCGCCGTAAAAACAAATGATATTCGGGCGTTTCGTTGCATACTTGGCAAGCTTCATCGCCCCTTCCCATGCTTCGGCCCCGGAGTTGCAAAAGAAAACCTTGTTCTTGCCATCCCCTTTAATTGGCGCCAGCTTTGTCAAGCGCGCGGCGTATTCCGCCTGACCTTGATTGTAGAACACGTGACCGCACATATTGACGAACTTGTCCGTCTGGTCCTTGATGGCTTTGACAACTTCCGGGTGCGAGTGCCCCGTCGAAGAAACAGCGATCCCCGCCATCATATCCAGGAAACGGTTACCGTCGACATCCCATACCCACGCCCCTTCGCCGTGGCTGATAACAAACGGATAATCACGCGCCACCGAGCTGGTCATGACCTGACCATCCAATGCAATAACAGCGGCGGCTTTTGGACCGGGCAAAGCTGTTTTTATTTCCGGATGCGTATAGGTCATGCGTTTTCTCCTTTTACAAGTGCTTCACGGTCGAGGGGGATAGGAAATTGAACGCCTTGCGCCAGTTTCAACCCTTCGGGTTTGGTATTGATGCGGTTGGTGCTGCGATTCATATATTGTTTCCAGCTATCGGAACCAGACTCGCGCCCGCCGCCTGTGGATTTGTTGCCGCCAAACGCGCCGCCGATCTCGGCGCCGGACGTACCGTTATTCACATTGGCGATACCGCAGTCGCTGTGACGCAAGAAATACTCGGCTTCCTGCAAATCGCGCGTAAAGATCGCCGAGGACAAGCCCTGCTCCACTTCGTTATTCAATTGCACCGCATGCGCAATATCTTTGTACGGCACAACATACAAGATCGGCGCAAAAACTTCGTCTTGTACCACGCGTGTCTGCGTTTTCATTTTTACCACTGCCGGACGCACATAAAAGGCCTCGTTGAAGCGGTCGGCGTGGACGCGCTCGCCACCAATAACAGTACCGCCTTCGGCTTTGGCCTGTTGCAGGGCTTTTTGCATGTGTTCAAAAGAAGCCGCGTCAATCAAAGGTCCGATCAAGGTTTTGGCTTCCCGCGGATCGCCGATCAAAGCAGCATCCAGATCGCTGTAAGCTTTTTCCAGATGCGGCCACAACGCGTCAAAACGTGATTCATGAATTAACAAGCGGCGCGTCGTTGTACAGCGCTGGCCAGCGGTACCCATCGCACCGAACAAAGTCGACTCTAGCGTCAATGGCATCGGTGCTGAAGGGGTGATCACTACGGCGTTATTGCCGCCCAACTCCAGCAAGCAGGTCCGCCCTAATGTCTTGGCCACTTCCGCTTGAATTTTTTCTCCCATGGCACAGGAACCGGTGGCGCTGATCAGCGCCACACGTTTGTCGGCCACCATGATCTGTCCGACATCGCGGTTACCCATCAGCAAATGGGAAACGGCCGAGGGTACCTTTAGGCCTGTTTCTTTTTGAAAGATATTGCATGCCTGTTGCCACAACGCATCGCACGCCACCGCACAAACAAAAGCTTTTTCCGAAGGTTTCCACAAATTCGTATTGCCGCACACAACGGACAAGGCCAAATTCCACATCCACACAGCCACGGGGAAATTAAACGCCGAGATAATCCCGACAACACCTTTGGGATGCCAGCGTTCCTGCAGCAAATGTTGCGGCAGCTCGGAAGAAAAAATCGTGCCGCCGATTTGGCGCGAGAGCCCCACGGCGTATTCGGCGATATCAATCATCTCTTGCACTTCGCCGCGCGCTTCCGAGATAATCTTGCCTACTTCTAATGTCACGATATCTGCCAAAGCGTTTTTATGCTGGCGGATGACTTCGCCAAAAATACCGATCAGGCGACCGCGCACCGGCATCGGCACATCACGCCATTGCACGGCATCAGCGACGGCTGTATCCACAATCGCAGAAGCTTGTGCTGGGGTATGCTTTTTCACCTGTGCGATGACTTCGCCCGTTATCGCGGAACGTGCCGGAAATCCATCGGCAGCAAAGTAAGGTGTATGAATATTCTT
>CAYRRF010000095.1:3227-5626 GCA_964426595.1 uncultured Bdellovibrionales bacterium
TGAAAAACTGGGAAACGGTCGGATGCATATAAAAGCCCATAAAACAGTTAGAGCTTTTATTATATACATTAAAACAGGTTCGCCAACCCCCGCCCCGGCGGGTTATTTGCTACATACCGGACGCGTTGTTTCCGTCGGTTGTTTCCAGCTGATGGTTGCAATCCAGGCTTTAAAATCATTTGGTTGCATCGCTTTGGACTCACGCCACTGCGCGGCATAGGTTTGACAAAAGCGCCCTACCGAAGCAGCCGCTTGTTGCGCCACAGCATTGGCCAAATCCGTACGGAAACTGTGCAAGGCACGCTCTGGATTGGGACGGCGGTTTTGCTTGAAGTAACGGATAATCATATTTTCCTGATTGTGTATCACATTTTGATTGCGTGTGGTGAAATGCTGGTAATCCGTATAGGTGTTACGATCCAAAATGCGCTGACACAGCATTCCGACCACCATCAGGCGTGTGTGATAGCGTATGGCCTGCTCGGCGCGGTATTGATCCGGCGTATAGCAGGCAGCCGCTTGCGCCGCTTGCGTCACAAACAGCAAAATCAACAGGGAGCAAATAAATCGTTTCATGGTTTCATCAATGTATGTAAGTTTTCTTTCATCCAGTCCGAATAATCCCCATTCAAACTATCGGCGGACCAATAAATAATACCGGGGATTTCATACGTATGGTTTTTGCGGATGATTTGAACGGCTTCTTCCAAATTCCCCGCCAGTGTCTTGATCAGCATCGGTATTTCCGAGGCTTCCTCGATTTTGCCTTTCCACGGATACACCGCCGTGATCGGTGACAGGATATTCACACATGCTGCGGTACGCTTTTCCAAAAGCGCATAAGAAATCTTTTTGCACTCTTCAAGCGTACCGCAAGCCGTGTAAATCATGACCATTTTCATGGTATGGTTTAGTCCTTATTTTTTCTTACAGCATTTGAACATCATACCAATCACCGCACCGACAAACATGCCTTTGACGGTTTCACCGGCCAACCAGGCCAGCGCCATGTTCATCGGGATCGGCATCCAGGCATAGTGACCAAAAGCGGCCACACCCAGCAGCAAGCCCAGCTTGGCCCCCAATTTGATGCCTTTGCCGACCGGGCATGCACCCTCGCAGCAATTCATGCAAAGACGGCAATACAGACAAGCAAAGATGCACGCAGTTACCAGGTTGCGGATCACGCATACCCACCAGTAATTCTGCATCTCGGCTTCCGGACGCCACATGGCTGCGGTGGCACGGTACTGATCCATCATGATCTGACCATGAAAGACCCATTCAAATGCGAACAGTGCGACAAAAGCCGCGGCAATGACCATCAGGCCCTTCATCATGCAACAGCCGGTAATGGGGCATTTGCCCTTTTCCGTCGAGCACGAACCTTTGTCCGTCGAGCAGCAAGTCTTATTTTCCATGAGTATCTCCCAAGGTTAGAGTTGAATTAATTGAATTGACCACAAACCGTGGTGGTCGGGGTAAGAGGATTCGAACCTCCGGCCTCTTCGTCCCGAACGAAGCGCGCTACCAGGCTGCGCTATACCCCGTAGAAAGATAGTATACGTCACTTTTTATCCTTGTCGTAGAACAAAGATGGTCGGGCTGGCGGGATTCGAACCCACGACCTTCTGCACCCCATGCAGACGCGCTACCAGGCTGCGCTACAGCCCGAACGCCGGGTTTTTAGCACATTTTACAATTGAAATAAAGGCGAAATTAGAAGCCGTATTTTTCAACAAGATTAGTAGCTGCAATGGGGCAGCCAAAGTGGTTTTCGTGTTGAAATTCAGCATGCTCTTTCGCTCGCATATGCACTTCGCGACCATTATGCGTAAAAGTTACAACAGCCTGTTCGAACGTATGGGCCATGGAATGTGTTTTTGATGTGTTTGAAGCATTGTTTGAGTTAGCATTTTCGGACATCTTGACCTCTATGTATAAGCGTTAAGATCAAGTTGTATCATATAATTACATGCCACGTCACGATAAAGTTATATTGTAATGCACAATAGCAATATTATTACGTTACACTTCAATTATATTCATAATATCACCAATCACTAAAGGCGTGGTAGCCAAGAATCCTTCCGCAAAACGTGCCTGTGATGTTCCGGCAAGTTTGCGGTCGCGGGCTTCGACAAAAGCCCAAAAATCGTCACGTGTCAAAATCGTTTCCGGTTGATCTGCATATTTCTCTGACTTGAATTGACTTTCATATGCTTTCATGACGTCAATTTTCTTGTCCCAAAAATCCGAAACATCGATAATGAAGTCCGGCTTATGCGGCGTACCCATGATATAATGGAATACCGCTTTCGGACGCCAGGCGCCTTGTGCACGGTTATCATGTGTTGTTTCAATGCGGGGCAAACCACTTAAAAAAGCAGCTTCTTTTG
>CAYRRF010000096.1:0-5554 GCA_964426595.1 uncultured Bdellovibrionales bacterium
GCGTTGGGCAGCATTTTGGTGCCCAGCAGACGATGATTTTCAGTATCGGCATCATCACTGTGGCTGAGAAAAAAGCGCATCATCGAACGACTCCCTTGCGTGCGTGTGTATTTGTAAGATCGGCCATCACGGTTTCGCCGCCAACGGTGCGTTGACCCACGCATACCAGCGGGGCGACATCGGGGGGCAAATAAAGATCGACGCGACTGCCAAAACGGATCAGGCCATAGCGTGATCCGACGGTTACGGCCTGATCTTTTTTGAGATCGTTGATAATGCGGCGTGCAATGAGGCCGGCGATTTGAACGAAAGCAATCTTTTTACCGGCGGCGGTTTCCATCAGAACTCGGGAACGTGCATGTTCTTAACTAGCTGTGTCCAAAGAGGCGTTCAGGAACTTGCCCGGACGGTACACAACTTCTTTGACGGTGCCGCTAATAGGGATGCGTTGAATGTGAACATCAAAAACGTTCAAAAAGATGCTGACGCGTGTATAGGTTGCCGTATCGTCGGTGTCGAACTCGGCGGGCAACGTTACCTGTTCGATCATACTGACCATGCCGTCGGCTGGGGCAATGACAAGGGAGTCGCCTTCGGGTGTAACGCGCTTGGGATCACGGAAGAAATAAGCGCACCACAAGGTCAGGCCCAGACCGATGGGCAGAAAGCTCTCCCATACCATTGTCAGGAGCAACGAGATAAGTGCAAAAGTGGCTACAAAGGGACCGCCAGCCGGGTGCAGCGGGGGGACCATGGACCATAGCCACTTCAGGCCACCCAAGGCTTTATTAGAGATATTTTTGAGTTCGTCGGTTGCGTCGTTCATAGCGATCCCTTGAAGTGCGTGTATATAGGGGCGTATCTTAACGAATTTAGGCGGAAAAGCCAGAGGGCACTTGACCAATTCTTTGTCTTAAGTCAGATTCTGGGGAATGTTTTCAAGTTTCGAAGGTAAAAAATGAATACGATCCAGAATGTGTGCGTTTATTGCGGTTCCAGCAACCGCGTTTCTCCCGAGTACAAACAGGCCGCCGAAAAAGTAGGGTCTCTTCTGGCCGAGCACGGGCTGGGCCTGATCTATGGCGGTGGCCGTATGGGGTTGATGGGGGTGGTGGCGGATGCCGTGCTGGCCAATGGCGGCCGCGCGGTGGGTATTATCCCGAAACATCTGCAAGACCGTGAAGTCCAGCACGAAGGTCTAGACGAGCTGCATATCGTGGACTCCATGCATACGCGCAAGATGATGATGGTCGAGCGCAGCGATGCGTTCCTGGTGTTACCGGGGGGCTTTGGTACCTTGGATGAGGCTTTCGAGATATTGACGTGGAAGCAGCTGGGGCTGCACAACAAGCCGATTATTTTTTTGAATGTTTACGGTTTCTGGTCGCCCCTTAAAGAGCTCAAGCAGCATTTGTATGATGAATCTTTTATTACGGCGGATAATTTAAATCTTTTCACGTTTGTGGAAACGCCGCAGCAAATCATTCCGGCCCTAGTCGGCTAGGTCTTCCCATTTAATCGTCTCGCCTTTTTCCAGGGCTTGTTCGATTTTTTCTTCCGTGGGTTTGGAAGCTGTTTCTTTCTTTTCCTCCGCTGCCGGGGAAAGGCCGCCAAACCCGCCGAATCCCATGCCAAAACCACTTAATCCAAACCCGCCTTTGTTCGGAAGTTGTGTCATAGCAGAAGTGTTACCAAGGCTTGGTTTTTTCTCTTCTTTATCGTCTACTAGATCTTCCCATTTGATGGTCTCTTCCACTGAAGGCATTTTCGCAGTTTTGCTGGCAAGATCTTCCGAAGTGTCTTTCGTTTTTTCTGGAGCGGATGGAGGAGAAGTGGTTGCTGAATCGGCTTTTGGTTCTTCGTTATCTTCTTTTAAGAGCGAAGACCAGCTAACGGTTTCAGCGGTTCCTTTTTCAACCGCTGGAGAAGGAACTTTGCTTGAAGAGGTTTCAGCAGGTTTAGCCGTTTCCGTTTTGGAGGTTTCCGGTTTAACAGGAGTCGTTGACTCGGAAGAGTTTGTTTTAATCTCGCCGGGTTTGACGCCGGACAGGCGGGTAATCGCATAGCACGAGGATTCAAGCAACGAACGTCCCGCACGACGGGCGGTCGTGAAATGCTGTAATATCTCGGTAATAGTGGGGTCTTTTTCCGTGCGTTCCGAAGCATTTGCCGCTGTCCAGCCGCGATCGCGGACACGCTCTAAAATGGCATCGACATCTTTGCTGGCGCGTTTTCCATTAGGATCGGGGTGCGGGATGCTGATAAATTTGTTGACGCGAAGCGATTTAATCTTGCCGATGTTCGAAAAGAATACCTGGGCTTGAACCACACGATCGCCAAAGCTGATGATCGCCTGACCTTCTTTGAAAGATTTAAGCTGGTCGTAGCTGGCCTTGGCGCGGGAGGAGACTTGGAAAGTATCGGTATCATCAAATCTCTTTTGGCCAAAGAGCGCTTTGACTTGTTTGCGGGTCGATGCTTCGATAACAGAAACTTCGCCGACGGTTTTTTCAAAAAACTCTTTTGTCTGTGTTGGATCTTCCAGCTTGCCGAAGATTTTGATGTTACAGTTTGCAACGATGGAACGCGCCTCTTCCTTGACGCGTTTTTCCATCGCGGGCAAATCCTGGCCAGCAAAAACAAGGCAGAAACCCAAAGAACGGGCCTGGGCAGCCATGACGCCCATACCTTGTGTGGTGTAATATCCGACCTCGTCAAATACCGCCATAAAGGGCGTCGAGGAACGGGTGGGTTTATTTTCCAGCGCCAGCTCGGTATCGCCTTCGACGGAAGATCCTAACGTGGCACCCATCATCCCTTTGAGCATCGAACCGACAATTTTACCAAGGTTCGCCGTTTCGTCAGCAGACTTTTCAAGAGCAGGGATCAGCACAACCAGAAGGCGTCTGTTTAAGACGACATCCATCATATCGATATCGGCGGCGGGTGTTTCAAAGATATAGCCGTAGTCGTCTGCCAAGGATTGTAACTGGCGCGTGAACTGCATCGACAGATAGCCGTGCTGTTGATATACGGTCGAATAATCCATCGCAGGCCCGGAAGGATTCGGTTTTTCGGTACCGTCGTCGTTAAAAGCGCTGTCCGTATAACCGGGCAATGTATCAAGATACCCTTTCAGACCTTTGCGCAGGCGTTCGGGGATAGCAGGTTCGCGCGATAATTCAACGATGCGTTTAAAGTTCAACGATTCGCGGATCGCCGTAATGTTGAGGTTGCGCTCTTGATTGTTGCGCTGCCAGGTCAGTACCGGCATCAATGCGTTGATCAATGACACCGCGCGGTCTTTCCACATCGCGTTGTCACCGCCGGACTCGGGCATTAATGAGACAAGCAGGTTAGACAGATACGAGGCCGAACCATGCGAAAAGGGGTTGATGGTGTTGGAAGCCGTGCGCGTATCCGAGTTGCCTGTCATGTAATTCAGGACCAGCAAATCATCATCCCGCCCAAAGCGACGGGCCAGACCAGAGATAGAGCCCCACAAATCCGTATCGGCTTTACCATCGACATAGACAAAGCCCGAGCCCCAGCCCAAGGCGTTGGTGACAAGCGATTTCAAGCCTTCGGTTTTACCCGCACCCGTTGTCCCGAGATAAAGGATATGTGTCCGCGCATCGGTATTCGTAAACCAGATTTCTTCGGTGGTACGGTTTTCGTTGCCTAAAAACAAAATACCTTCGGCCTTTTTGGCGCCGCCCACTGGTCCCCTGTTGTTGGGATCAATGCGGTTAGCTGTTTTGGGCATTTTATACGGCAGGGCGTATTTGCGCGAGAAAAACACAAACCAGATAAAGTACGCCAGATTGTAGAGGAAAATAAGGTCGGTGATATAGACAAAAAAGATTTCGCCAAAAAGCACAGCGGCTGCCGACAGGAAAAACATTGTTGTTGCGCAATGGGGATTGGCGATTTTAGCCACAAAGCGTTCAAAATGGTTACGCGTATCCTTTAGGACGTTATCCCTTTTGAATTCGTGTTTCCGGTAATTAAACTTTGACATTCGAAACTAGCGGCGCTCTTGGGGTGAAGGGTAAAGATGATCTACATCCTGCGGTTCGCCCTCGGGGACGGAAATATCCGGCAGCTGTACGGCTTGCGGTAATTGGGATGGAACGGGGAGCTGACCTTTGTAAAGGAAGAAAGCGTAAACCACCGTAAGCAGAAAGCCTACGCCCAGTAACATCAAGATCCATGCAAGGATAGAGCGGAAAGAAATTCTCTTTTTCTGCGGAGAACTGGTCTCGCTTTGCGTGACCAGCGCCTGCAGAATGTGATGCAAGGCATGGTGCGCATCCATCTTGTTCGAAAATTGGGCGATGGGTTGAATCTGGCCTGAGAAATCGCGCAGACTGAGCTGATGGAATTTGTCAAAGCTTTGCACGATGAAATTCGCCTGTGCCAGAGAGTCGAGGTCGAAACGGGCGACCAACGGCACTTCTGCGGCTTCTAAAGACAGGATAAGCGCACCATCGCGTATGGTGGCGTGACCGGTGGGTGTCGATGCGGTTTTGTTTTTTGAAGTAAACATGTCTGGTCCTTAACCGTGAACGAATTCCTTGGCGGGAAATTTTTCGATGTAGTTTTCTTTAAGATAGTTTTGCAACCCTTCGATGGCTGGTTCCATCAGTGGATTAGGAATCGGTTTGCCCGCTGATTTTTCGGCGCGATAATGGGCCATGGCTCCGGCAGCTTCCATGTGCACCGAGCTGCGGCCCAAATTATTGAGCGCATACCAATAATGACGATTCACGGCGCGTAGCCACAAGAACTGGGCAGGGGCTAAAACACCTCCTTGCTCGCGTGCCACCTGGAGGCAGCGCAAAAGAGCAGGCACGGTAAAGGCATGTTGGGCTGCCACTTTTTCGGCAACGCGGCCCATTTTGGGATCTTTGATGATCTTGCGTATTTTTTTGTGCAAAGGTTTTGAAAGCAAAAGACCTGTTTTGATATCCCAGCACGAGGATATCTCGGCCAGCAGATCATCAGATTCGGTACGTTTCCCGGCTCCTTTTAAAGCAAAAGCAGCAAACAGGGCCTGGGCGAAGAGTGGCAAGGCCGAAACATTTTTCCAGCGCGAGCCCAATTGTTGCGCGAAGGCGCGTCGCGCGGAATCTTCATCGATTTTACCGTCCGTAACGGGGATACTATTGTACGACACCCATTCTTCCGGTGTTAACGCTTCGGCAAAGGGCGGTAATTTATCCGGGACGGGTGCCCCTAGAAAACGTGCATTGGCTTCCAGCGGGTTGAACTTGGTGATAGGGCTTGTGACCGGAAACGCTGTGGCCTGTTCGCCGATCATCTTTTCAAGAGTAAACTTGCGGCTGAAGGGATGTTTTTCACGGGTGAAAAAGCTTTTCACGCCCATCAGCACCAATAGCAGACCAATCGGTATGCGTAGAGTGCCGTTAACAGCTTCCGTCATTTGCAGTAGATGAACGGGCAAAATTTGACTGGGTTGCATGGATTGCAATTGCTGCATCAAAGGACGGTAACGATCCGTGAAAAGGTTGATGATGTGAATTTCACCGAT
>CAYRRF010000097.1:0-5514 GCA_964426595.1 uncultured Bdellovibrionales bacterium
GGGTAAAAGCGGATTTGCTTTTTACTTTACCGGTTGCCGTCACCTTAAAGCGCTTTTTGGCAGCGCTTTTGGTTTTGAGTTTGGGCATTTCTGTTCTTCCTTGTTAAGGGTTACTGAGGGCTGTCGAGGCATGCCCGGGACTATACATGTGCGTGATTCGCACAGGAACGCCCCCTGCCAGACCGCCAGAGGAGGCTCTTATAGCAGCCGAACCGCCTCTAAATCAAGAAAAAAGACTCGAAATATGGTCATAATTATGGTAGAGTCGGGGGATGGCCAAGAAGCAATCCTTTGGACAGAGACTTTTGCGGCGCCCCCTGCTCTGGGCGGCCGCCGGCGTGGGCCTATGGGGCCTGCTGCGCCATAGCAGTCCTGCCGAGCGTCAGGAGCGCGCCGACCCCGACCTCATCATGACAACGCCTGATCACATGGACAGTACGATCAAAGTGCTGAAAACGAAGTTCGCCGATCAGGCCGATGATGTGCTGAAAAATCAGGAGCAGCATTTTATTTATACGCAACCGATGACGGGCGTGCGTACCAGTGCGTATTCGCCGCAACGATTAAAATCCTATGATCATCAAATTGATAGTTACTATGCGATGGCGAGAAAGAACAAGAAGCAAGCCTATAACAATCTGGTCTACGGGTTGATTGCACAGCACGAAGGCAAAAAGCCGAAAGCTTATGAAGATAGTGAGGGCCACTGTACGATCGGGTGCGGGTTTCTGTTGTTCAAACCCGGAAATGACAAATTGCGTGAGAAAGCGGTTACCCGGATCGTGGGCCAGCCCTACAAAAAAATTTACAAGGGGGATGTGTCCTTAAACGAAAAGCAAATGCAAGCCCTGACATTGTTTGCACTGAAAGATATGGAAGCGCGCCTGGATAAAGCGGTGCAGAAGGCGGGGGCGGCGCCCGCACGGATGCATCCCGTACATCGTGCGGTTATTTTATCTATGCTGTACCAGACACCTAATTTTTTAGCCCGCCAGCCGGAGCTGACGGATGGGTTATTGCAGAAACTGTGCGCTAAAAAAGCGGGTAAAAAACAAAAAGACCAAGCGTTACAAAAATTGAATGAGAGTTATGCGGCCTTGGTTTTGTTGCATTATGATGCTGAAGAGCGCCAAAAAGGGAACAAGCGTCTGGCCTACAGCTATCGGGCGTGCGTCAATGCTGGCGAGGTGATTTCGGAAGATATGCTGGCCATGCAGATTCATACCGGATGCCGCGATCAGAAAAATGCGTCCTTGGTTGTAGCTGGCGAATTGCCAAAGGGGACGACAATCCAGAAATTGTTTGAAAACCCGCTGTGTCAATGGGATGCAAAGGGCAAAGCCGAGATCGTTTTTCCGACCTATGGCGTTTTGTTTGAACAAAATGGAACAGACATTATTGTCCATTCTATCGCAGATAAGGCGTATGATTACACCCAGGAACTGCCGGCCAAAGCCATGCAGAGCAATCCCCAAGAAGTCATCGTACAAAAGCTTGCGCTAAAATAATCAATTTAAGCAAAGATCGTTTATGTCGGGGTGCCCGGGCGTAAAAGCTTTTAGTGCGTAGCGGCCCATATTGATGGTAAATTCATTCGTCTTGCGAGGCCCCAAAGCATTTGTCAGACGATTTTCAGCCAGGGCTAAGACGCACTGCGCATTTTTAAGATAATCTTCTTTTAACACGCTACCCCGTTGCTTTGTGTCAAGATCGATCAGTCTTTGCGCGGCGATTTGGCTCTGCATATTTTCAGGTCCTTGGTAAACCATGATTTGGTGATACAAGTCCGAAAGAATAGAGATGTCTTTTACCTGTGCGGCTTCGTTTAAAACACGGTCAAAGAATTGGTTTTTACGGTGTTGCTGTACGGAAAAAGACGGCGGTTTTTGGCGTTCAAGCGTATTGGTATGCCACTCGAAATCGTTAGATTTCCGATCGTTGATAGAAGCCAGATCGTCTGTAAGGGATGTTAGAAATTTTTCTCGGTCATAAGGGTTCTTTTCTAAACGGTCCAGGACTTGCAGATAGGCGGTATATTTATTGGCAATATTTACAGGAAGCTTGTCCAGCATGTGTTGATAAGCAGGTAGAATGTTTTTAATACCGTCATAAGCCAAATACTCATCAAACTGACCTACGGTACGAAAGAAAAAATCTTCGTGATGCACATCTTCATGCAAATTGTAATAGAAGTTTTCCAATAGAGACTGATGTATTTCTGGATAATGTATGTGTGTCAAACTCATCTGCGCGACGGTTGTAGAGAAAAAACTTTTTTGTTCTTGAGGAGACATGTCTTTTAACAGGCCCGTGGAAATGGCCTCATTCACTTCGGCGAGCGTTTGCGCAAGCCGGTATTCGGTCCCCACTGGATCTGACACATCCCCGCAATCGATCTTCTGGTTTACCAGATCGTAATCCGCCATAAAAACTTTATAATCATCGATCATCGGTGCAACTTTAACTATGTTACAGGGTGGCCAGCAAGGTTTGAATACGTTATATTATTCATAATTATTGAAAAAGAGTCAAGTGTTTTTTTGCATGGTCGGCGGCAGCTGAAAAGGTTAATATCGGTCTATGCGCAACCACGCTTCCGCCACCTACCGTTTGACGCCGCCCCCGTCCGGGCGATTTGTGCCGCTGGTCGTGGACAGCCCCCATAGCGGCAGCATTCTGCCCGAAGATTTTCATTTTGTTTGTTCGTTAAATGACCTGCGTCAAAGCGAGGATTCGTACGTCGATCATTTTGCTCGTGCGGTAACGGCACAGGGTGGCACCTTTTTGCAGGCGCTGATCAGCCGGGCTTATATTGATCTGAACCGCGCCTTGAGCGATCTGCATCCGGCGATTTGCAACGAGCAAATCCCTTGGCCGATTGTAAAATCCAAGCGCGTACAATGCGGCATGGGCCTGATCCGTCACATGATCCGCCCACAAGAGCCTGTGTATGCCGCGCCGTTGGCCTTGCAGGAAATCGAGCAGCGGATTGCGCGCGTTTACACGCCTTATTATCAGGCGTTGCAACAGGCGTTGCAGCAGGCGCATGCCGCAGCGGGACGCGTCCTGCATATCAGTTTGCATTCTATGCCGCATATCGGATTCGACGGCTCGCCCCAGCCGGATATCGTTCTGGGGGATCATGACGGGCATTCGTGCGCGCGCGCTTATCGCGAGTGGCTGAAGAACTTTTTCGAGCGCAACGGTTTAAAGGTCGTGATCAATCATCCCTATAAAGGGTTAGAGCTCACCAAACGTTTTTCCAAACCCCGTCAGGGCTTTCATGCGATTCAATTAGAGATCAACAAAGGTCTGTACATGAACGAGACCACCTTTGCGATGCATGATGGGAAAGCCGAGTTGCAGGAGCTGTTTGACGGTCTGTGGCGCGAATTGGCGCAGTGGTTAGAGCCGCAAAGTCTGGCAAATGCCGCCGAGTAATGTCTAGCCGCCAAAGGCCTGACTTAGAAGTCCATAGCGTATCTGGTCAAATTGCTGCTGCGTCGTTGGCAGCAAAAAATACGGCGCCCGCTCGTGGCATTGTTGTTGAATCGCACGTAACGTTTCCGGATCTTCCAATAGCCCTTGCAACGCCAGCGCCAGACCTTCGGGGGTCACAGGACTCACAAGAATGCCTGCGTCACCGGTAATTTCCGCCAGACCGCCGTGACCCGAAGTAATCAGCGCGCAACCGGCTGTCAGCGCTTCGGCGGCCGTACGGCCAAACGGTTCGTGACGGATCGACGGCACAACGGCGATGGCCGCGCGTGCAAACAGATCCAAGACTTTGGTGTAAGGTTGATACCCTAGAAAAACGGCTTGCTTACCCAGCTGTTGCAATGTCGCTGTGAGGGTGCGTGTGTAAGCTGTGGTGTTTTTGCCGCCGGCCGGATCGGCGCCGGCTAAAACGATCTGCCAGTTCGGAAAATGCGGCAGCAAGCGCAACGCCGCCTGCGCCAGTTCCAGCGCGCCTTTTTCCGGGACCAAGCGTCCGGCAAAGAGAATGATAGGACTTTTTCGCGGGCGCGGGGTAATCGGCGGGATGCCCGGATAGACGACATGTACGTGATCGTGCCGGCCGGCTTCCAGTCCCGTAAGAAAACGTCGACGCACAAAATCGCTGCAACAATAAATTGCATCTGCTCGTTCCAGAATTTGCCAGCGCTCTTTTGGCGTCATGGCACCTTTGAGATTGTGCGGATCGTCATGAAGATAGAGGCTGATTGGACAATTGGCAAAAGTTTTCGCCAGATGGAAAAAGAGTCGCACCTGGTTGTGCACTTCGATAATTCCTAAAGAACGGCCGCGTAACGCATGGGCAACGGCGCGCGCATAGCTGTTTTCCCGGCCCAAAAGAAAACCCATAGAAGGCGTAATGCCGGAATAGGTGACGTTGCTGAAACGGCGGCGTTTATCATCGCCGCGGCCGAAGACGGTGATATATTTTTGATAGGCGCTGCCCACGGTCGTTTGATGAACAAACAGCGAAATGGACCCCGCAGCCTGCGGAGAGAAAATCTCTTCGGGGGGTAAAATCGTAGCAATTTCATAGGTATTGGAAGTGGAAATCCGGGCCGCCATAGGTGTCAGCATACGGGGCTTTGCAAGGGTTTGGCAATGGGCGGAAAAGCATTTTTAACCAGGCGCTGCTAGAATCAGAAGTAAGATGGCGAACTTATGGACCCAGCTTGGTGAGGACCGGTTGTTGACAACAGCCGAGATCCTTTACTATTTCCCCGATTATCCGCGTTTATTGCAGCAATATGTGTGGCAGGACTATGATCACGCGCCGCAATTTCCCTGTTTGCGCAAATTTATTGATTATTGGAACGCGCATCTGGATGGACGCGTGCATTCGGTACGCATTGCCCGGACCGAGCTTATTACACCCGGTGCAATTTACGCCGCCGCCGATTTTTCGTGAACGATACGCAATTTTGCTTCCAGTTCATTCAGGCTGAAAGGTTTGCGGATATAGGCCGTAACGCCGGCGCTTTTGGCCTCTAATACCGAGTCACGATCGCTGCGGCCTGTAATCAGCAAAAAGGGCATCTCGCCATTGACGCTGCGAATCTGTTGCAAGAGTTGCAGGCCACTCATGTTCGGCATGTTCCAGTCGCACAGCACAATATCGACCATGTCGTCGGCGACATCGATGAACTCCATTCCTTCACGGCCATCGGTCGCTTCAAAAACCTGATTGATGCCCATTTCATTGAGCATCGATTTCATCATGGCGCGCGTTTCTTTGCGGTCCTCTATGATCAAAACGCGCAAACGATCAAAGGCAAGGCGGGCTTTAGCCATGGCAATCCTCCGTAGGCAGGGATTGAACAAGCCGTAACGCTTTTTCCAAGGCGGGGGATAAAGCGTCCGGTGAAAAGGGTTTTGGTAAGACCAGAGCGTTTTGGGGCAGAGGGGATGCTGCACCACTGACACGCTCCGGGTAACCGGTCATGAAGACCACACCAGTATTGGGGCGTAACGCGGTAAAGAGTTCGGCCAGCTTTGTAC
>CAYRRF010000098.1:0-5416 GCA_964426595.1 uncultured Bdellovibrionales bacterium
ACCGGTCGAACAGGTCTCACTCCACGCGCCCCCGCGGGGCGCTACGTGAGAAGAACCCCTGAAGTTTCGGTATAACAAGTTTCAATCCACGCGCCCACGCGGGGCGCGACTGTTTACTGCTAATAAATTACAAATATTGACTTTTATTCTGTTCTACCGCGAAACTTCACTTTTTCGGCTTTACAATATTAATTTTTCAAAGAGCCTTTTACAAATACTAAGTTATTTTAAAGGCATACAACCACCGCGAACCTAAAATAAAATACTGTCCGCTACAGGTTCGCGGAGGCTTTTAAACAATGAGTGGCCCTTCCTGATCAATAGTCTTTTTGGCGCCAATATGCTCTATTCTTCTGTGCCAATTGGAACCCAGAAAATAAAATCTAAGACTGTCTTCCTCAGGATCAATTTCCTTGATTAGCCTTTCCCTCAAGACGGCCCATTGTGCAGGATCAACGATACATTCGAAGACGGAATATTGCACACGCTGTCCATAATCCTGGCAGGCTTTGGCAACACGCCGCAAACGTCTCGGCCCCTTTTTATCCTGCATCGCCACGTCATAGCTAACCAAAACAAGCATAATGCAATTCCTATTTCCAAATAAACGGTGGATAGCCATCCAGATCGCCTCTCAGGCAACGCGCCAAGAGGAGGGACTGAACATGAAACAATATTCCAACCGATACTTTTTCATCCAGAAATGGATGCATGATTTCATCCTGCTTTCTTTCCTGATACGCGACCAGCAGCGTTTTTCTTGTTTCATCATTCATAATCACTGCGCCTGCTTCCGTTTTCTTAAAACCCTTCGCCTGAACCTGACGGAGATTAATGAGCGACAATGCCAGGCGATCCGCCAGAAACGGACGAAATTCTTCCATCATATCGAGTGCCAGACCGGGACGTCCCGGTCTGTCCCGATGCAGAAATCCCACAGCAGGATCCAATCCGACCGCTTCCAGCGCACTGCGGCAGTCATGCACCAACAGTGTATATAAAAATGACAACAGGCAATTTACATGATCCATCGGCGGACGACGGTTGCGCTCCTGAAAAGAAAAATCTTCTTTTTGCGCCACAATCAGATGATCAAAGACGTTGAAATAGGTATGCGCGGCATCGCCTTCCAGGCCTCTGACTTCATCCAGAGACTGATTCAATTCCAAAGAGCGAAGTGAACGGCCAAGATCGTCAATGCCCTTACGAACCAGCAATTCATTCATCTTTCCGGAATGATCGCGCAAAGCCCTTTGAAGAACGGTTCGGCAATTGACGATTTTCCCCATCACAAAAGACGTGGCCATTTTAGCTGAATATTGCTGATCATCAGCCAGTCTGTACTGTTCGCGACGAAGAAGAACATTGCCGGACACCGGCCCCTGCGCCCTCGCCAGGAAGCGGCCATTTTCCGTCAGAAAGCTAAGACCAACTCCATTTTCACCGCAAAAGCCCATTAGAAACGGGCTGCATGACACGTTGCCGAAACAGACAATTCCCCCAATGGTATGCACAGGGACGCGCAGGCGAACTTCCTGATTTATTTTGACCACTACAGTTTCACCCTCTTTGGAAAGGTAGGCCCCCTGTGTGGTTACAAATAAAGTATTTAGGTGCTTTTTCACTTCTTCTCCAGTCGCTTCTTTCTTTCCACCTGATCTAAATAATTTTCTTTTGAAACAACCATCCTTTTTGTCTCTTTCTCCAGATTCTCGCGGGCATGACCGGCAATCTTGCCGCCTTTTCGGGCAGCCGTTCGGTTTTCGTCAAAGCCCTGTGCATCCTTCGTTTTGGTGATTTCCGTCGTGGCGGCTTCGCCCAGCATGGAAAAGATGAGTTCCAGATCGTTCATGTGATCCCGCAGATTTTCACGTTCCAGTCCTTTCAATTCTTTGTATTCCGAAGGAGTCAACCCGAACGTGGCTTTGGATATTTCCGCGGTCAGGATGGCGTATTCTCTATCGCGTCCCACCTGGCGCTTTTTCCATTCGTCGGTGAGTTCTGCCCGGATGGTGATGCCGCGCATGCGCTTTTCAATCCAGTCGTCGGAATACCCTTTGGCACGGTAAAGGGCTTTGGTTCTTTTTGTGGCCAGCTCCGGATCTTCGATTTCCTGCACACGTTCGTAGCCTACTTTCGCCAGCCAGCGTTTAAAGGGTTCTGCCTTGGGGGATGGAATAGACTGGATGATGCGGAAAAGACCTTCCGTGTTGGCGCAATCGGTCTCACGCTGTTTTCCGTCAGGGGCAGGAAGTTTCAACCCGTGACAAAATGTCACGACTTCACTTCCTTCTTCCCTTAACCTTTGTTTTAATTTTCGCCAGTAAGCACCGGAATCAGCGCTTTCAGTAAGAACGCTGCATACATCAGCAATAGAAAACCACCATTCGTTGTTGTGTAATATACGGCGAATGGATTTTTCCTGAAACACGACCATCCGAGATTCTTCAGGTTTTACCAAATCATTTTTTGTTCCCATCGATCCCCCTGTGAAGTTGAAAAGAATTTCTTTACAACTGCCTGACGTCTAATTGAATCTGTAAATAGTATTTAACAGTTACCTATCATCATTCCCCTGCAGTCGGTTACAATGCGTTACCGACTTTCTGCCTTCGATCTTCAACCGGTTGCATTTTGTAACCGAATGCCTTACTTCTTCCACGTCTTTTCACCTAAGAATCTTCCCTGCCCCTGGCGGGCGGGGGTTGAAGGGCGGGGGCATCCTTTTCATCCAGCATCCTTTTTAAATAACCTTCAACCGATCGCTTCTTCTGAATCGTTTTGGGCATACATTCGCCCATTAACGAACAACTTTCGCAGCGCTTGGAATACACGGGCTTTGGGGTCTTTCCCGATTCAATTAACTCATGCGTCTTTTGCGCAGTCTCGGTTGTTTCGCGCCGGAGTGTTTCGTCAAAAACGACATCCAGACGCCGCCTGGTTTTGCCGTAGAAAAGCGCTCCCGCAGGAACGGTTAAACGTAGCATTTCTTCCAGGCACATTGCCTGCGCGCAAAGCTGAACCTTGTCACTATCATCCGGTTTGGGTTTGCCGCGTTTGTATTCCACGGGAAAGGCCTGCCAGGTTCCATCCGGCTGCCGGTGATATTCGATGACATCAGCCTTGCCGATTAATCCAAGCTGCAATGACCGCAGCGACACGCCGCGCTCAATGCGAACATCCCCGCGCGTTTCGCTGCCTTCTTCGTGCACGCGCTCATGCAAAATCCGGCCTTCGACAGTCAATCGATTTTCCGTCCAGATCTGCTCTATATGAATAAGTGCACACTGCCTTGGGCAAAAAGCATAATGTTGCAAAGCGGAAAGCTGGATGAAGTCATCGGGCTGAATCATTTCATTACCTAATTTATTACCTAATTTACGAGTTATTACCTAATTAAGCGCTTTACGCCATTTTGCAGAACGTCCCCGCCCAAGGCAATCCACCACGCCTTGGGCCTGCATATCTTTCAAGACGCGTCGGATCATATCCACGCTGACACCCGGAAGCTGTTTTTGAAGATCAGCCACACTGAAATCGCCGCGCTGGCCATTCACCGATGCTCTTACAAGACCGGTCTTCTCACCCCTGGGATGCGGCATGTCACCCAGCCTCTCCTCAAATTCTTTATAGGCGCTTCTGATGATGAAACACAGATAGTTGATATAGTGCCACGGATTATGCTTGCCTTCATGCCACCCCTGTGAACTGAGCCTTAGTGTTTCATAGTATCGCTCTTTGTTCTGTTCAATCAGACGTTCCAGACTGATGTACCGGCCCACTTCAATTCCAGCATGATAGCACTGGAGAAGAAGCAGCAGACGCGACACCCGACCGTTGCCATCGCGAAACGGATGGATGCACAAAAAATCAAGATTGTATGCGGCAAGGCTGATGATCGGGTGCAGTTCCGTCGCTTTAATAGCATCCTCCCATGCGTCATGGAGCTGCTGCATGGACTTGAGCGTTTGTTTTGCCGGAACTGTCTTAAATCGAACGCTGGCCGAACCATTTGCCCGCTTTTCTACGATGTCGCTGTCTTTATCCTTGTATTTGCCCGCATCCCATATTTCACCACGGGTAAGCGAGTGCAGTTTCCGGCAGGTCTCCTCCGTGACATGTAATTGGTGTCCCGCGCTATGAATGAGGTTCAGCGCTTCTCGGTATCCGCGCACCTCTTCCTCCGACCGGTCGCGCAAAAGCGATTTGCCGAAAATAATCGTGCCGATGCGCTTCTGCTCTACCTCGACCCCCTCGATGCGATTGGAGGAGACGGCGCTTTCAATCAGGGCGTGCTCCTTGAGCGAATTCAGCCGCTGGGGCGATTGCTTTTTATAAAGCTCCTGCCTGCCCTTGGATTCGCTGATCTCGGCAAGATACCACGACGTTGTCGCGGGAATGCTCTCCAGACCTGCAATAAATTTTCTCAATGTTATCATTGGTTTAATATTACACCTTTTCTTATAAAGGCTCCACCCCGATGCCCGCCACGCGATGGGTTCGGGGTGGGCGCTTTGGAGGTGGTTATATTCTTATTTCCGCAGTTACACCCGCCGGGACTTTTGCGGAATCAAATTTAACTTCGTAATCGCTGAAATCTCTGGCTGGTTTATCGCTATTTTGAACCCGATTAATTGAGACAAGCTCAAAGAGCTTATGCGCCGGCACATTGCCTAGCTGTGAATCATGCTTGAATACAATCAGTTTTCTTGTCGCCATTTGCCCGCGCGCGGCGGAGTGGTCATGCTCAAACATATTGCACAACGCATCCCAGAAAAGATTCAGATCGTCTTCACCAAAACCTGTCTGACCAGCGAGCGGCGCGGATATAAAACCGTGGCAGCGATATAGAGCGTAAGGCAAGGTAAATTTTCGGCCCATCGTTCTGTTATCACCGGATTGTTTTTCTGATTCTTCCGGCGTCGTAACGGCCATACGAGTAATGCTATGCTCCAGCGGCACAACTTGATCAACACTGCGTGAAAAGGTGATTTGAATAGGTCCGCGCACTTGGCCAGCGTTTTCGCCAGTCATCATGACCGCGCCAAATGTTCGCACATCATAATATTTACTACACATAAATTGCTTAGCAGCTTCAGTTTTTTTACCTTTTTCTTCAATTTTTTTAACTTCCTCATCCTTATGAGCTTCAGCAATTAAATTATTTAATATCGCTTTTTCTTTTATGAATATTTTATATTTGTCAGCTTCATTTTTAACTAACTGCACATAATTCCTCACTTTTCGTTTAATACAGACATCCGTGACTAGACCATTGCCTGTTTCGGGATCAATGCGGGGAAGGTTGCCGGCGTCGGGATCGCCGTTGGGGTTGCCGTCTTTTACGTCGAATAATAATACGAAATCATAGCGGTTCTGGATTGTATTCGTCATGGTGTATTCTCCTTTGGTTTTG
>CAYRRF010000099.1:0-5397 GCA_964426595.1 uncultured Bdellovibrionales bacterium
GAGCGAATACTCGGGCGCTGGGGCAATTTTCGGCACCACCGGGGGCGTGATGGAAGCTGCCGTGCGCACCATGTACTACGTGATCAATGGCAGGGAATTGGAGCACATCGAGGTCGCCCAGCTGCGCGGTCAGGCCCATCTTCTCGGACAGGCTGCGGATCTGGGCGCCCGTCAGCTTGAAGGGCAGGGCGTTTTCGGCCGCTTCGGACAGCGCTCCTGCGGGAATGACCGGACCGGGATGCGAACGCCGCGCGGCCTTGCGCTGGGCCAGCAGCGGGCGGGCATGAACAATCCCCCCGCGTTGGGTCTGCGCGCGCATGCCCGCCAGCCCGCCGATGGAAGAGCCGCGCATCAGCCGGAACAGGATGGTCTCCATCTGATCGTCGGCATGATGGGCGGTGAGAAGCCTATGATGGGCGACAAGCCGATGGAAGCAGCTCCTGCTGCTCCGGCCGCACCCGCTGCCAAATAAGCGCCTTTAATTCTTTAAAACCCCCACCCAAAAGGTGGGGGTTTTTGCGTCTTGGCCCCTTTCCCCAGCCCCCATAAGGCGCTATGAATCGCCTACACAGTATTCTTAAAGAGCGATTCTCATGTTTAACAAACTCCTCGGATTTATGTCGGCTGATATGGCGATTGATCTTGGCACGGCCAACACGCTGGTCTACGTCAAGGGTCGTGGCATTGTTTTGAACGAACCCTCGGTGGTGGCAATCTCGGTCGCGCGCGGCCGCAAGCAGGTGCTAGCCGTCGGCAACAAAGCGAAAGAGATGCTGGGCCGTACACCGGGAAATATCGTGGCGATTCGTCCTCTGCGTGATGGTGTCATTGCCGATTTCGATGTCGCCGAAGAAATGATCAAACATTTTATTCGTGAAGTGCACCAGCGTGCGATGTTCACCAGTCCCCAAGTTATTATCTGCGTGCCTTCGGGTTCGACCGCGGTGGAACGTCGTGCGATTGTCGAGTCGGCCGAATCTGCCGGGGCGCGTCGTGTCGAATTAATCGAAGAGCCGATGGCCGCGGCAATCGGTGCCGGTCTGCCGGTAACGGAAGCAACCGGTTCCATGGTCGTCGATATCGGCGGCGGTACCACCGAAGTTGCCGTTATTTCCTTGGGCGGGATTGTCTATTCCCGTTCCGTGCGCGTCGGTGGGGACAAGATGGATGATGCCATTATTTCCTATATTCGCCGCATGCATAACCTGTTGATCGGGGAAGCCTCGGCCGAGATGATCAAGAAAAAAATCGGAACGGCGTGCCCTCCCGAAAACGGTGAAGGCGAGATGATCGAAGTCAAAGGCCGCGACCTGATGAATGGCGTGCCGAAAGAGATTGTTATTTCACAGCGCCAGATTGCCGAAGCCTTGTCCGAACCCGTAACCCAGATTGTCGAAGCCGTAAAAGTAGCCTTGGAACACACGGCGCCGGAATTGGCTGCCGATATTGTGGATAAGGGTATCGTATTGACGGGCGGTGGCTCGTTGTTGCGCAACTTGGATCTGGTTTTGCGCCATGCGACAGGTTTGCCGGTAGCGGTTGCGGAAAACGCGCTGCAATGTGTGGCTTTGGGCACGGGCCGGGCGCTGGAAGAGCTGCGCTCCTTGCGTAACGTCCTTATCGGTATGTATTAATCTCGGCGTTTGTATTTAACGGGGCCTGACAGCACGCCTGCTTACGGCTATAACAAAGAAGATGCTTCCACCTCGTCACCAACGACACGCGCGTAAGCTTTTATGGCGCTATTGGCCTCGCCGCATTCTGGGCGAGCGCACGATTGTCTGGGTGTTGTTGCTGGGGGCGATAGCCTTGCTGGCGGTCAATCAGTTTTCTCCTCAGCTGGCACGGCGCATGGAAACGGGCGTGTTCGAGAGCAGTGCCGGCATCTTGTCCTTTTTGTCTTTCCCGGCGCAAAAATTGAATCAGACGATTGATCACGTGATGGGATTGTCGGACATGTCCAGCGATCTGGCCAGTTTGCGTGAAGAAAACATTCGATTAAAGCAATGGTATGACCGTGCGCGCCAGCTCGAGGCGGAAAACCGCAGCTTGCGCGGGCTGGTTAATCTGGCGGACCTGCCGCGGGCGCACTATGTTTCGGCGCGTGTCATTGCCATCGGTGGAACAGCTTTTGCCGATGGTGTGGTGGTGGATGCCGGCACACGCCAAGGCGTCAACGAGCGCATGGTGGCGATGACGGGAAACGGCCTGGTGGGACGCGTCATCAGTGTCAGCGAAGATACGGCGCATGTTATCCTATTGAATGACAGCAATGCGCGCGTGCCGATTGTCATTGAAAACTCACGGCATCGCGGCGTATTGGCAGGGGATAACACGGATCTGGCGCAAATACTCCATTTGCCCGAGGAAGCCTCCGTGACGGTGGGCGAGCGCGTCTTGACGTCCGGATTGGGCGGTATTTTCGTCGCCGGTTTGCCTGTGGGAGTAATTGCCAAAATGGATACATCGGGCATTCGGGTGAAGCCTTTTGCGGATCTGCAACGTCTGGAGATCATACAGCTTATTGATTTTGGTCAGCATGATCCATCGGCGCAGGTGCCGCATGAGTGACGAGTCGCTGGTTCTTCGCCGCTGGTGGCGCCGCTTTTTTTTGGATCTGCTGCCGATTATTACTGTTCTCTTTTTAATTTTGCTGATTGCGCTTCCGATTCAAGGGATCGGTGCCGTACGCATCGGCAGTTTGTGGCCGCTGATGGGTATCACGTACTGGACCTTGGTGCGTCCGCGAGCCATGGGGCCTTTTACCGTTTTTCTTTTCGGCATATTGGTTGACTTGATCAGCTTTTGCCCGCTGGGGCTGCATGCATTTGTGTTTGTTTTGGCGCAAGCCGTGTTGCGCCGCCAGCGCCGCTTTTTGGTGGGGCAGGGTTTCTGGGTCTTGTGGGCAGCTTTTACGCTTTTGGCCTTCGTGGCCGCCTTTGTATTGATGGGTCTGGCCGCAATCTTGCAGCATCACGTCGTCAATAGCCTGTCGATTGTCGGTGCTGCGGCCCTGGCCTCGGCGTTGTTGCCGCTGTTGCTGTGGGTGTTGGACCGCGTGCATGACGTGATGGATTTGTTCGATGAACCGATTTGAAAAAGATCAGGCACGGCTTTTTTCGCGGCGTGCGTTGCTGGTGGCCGGTGGCCAGCTGGCCCTGTTTGGGATGTTGGTGGGTCGGATGTTTCAATTGCAGGTGATTGACCGGGATAAATACGTCAGTCAGGCCGAAAGCAATCGTATCAGCGTCAACCTGCTAGCACCCGAGCGCGGCTTGGTATATGATCGTTTTGACGTGCCGCTGGCGGTAAACGTTCAGGATTTCCGCATGACGCTGGTGCCCGAGCAAAATGCGGATATTGCGGCAACGCTGGAAGCTATTCACCGCATCGTGCCGCTTTCCGACGAGCGGCGCGCGCGTATCTTTCGGGATCTCAAGCGGCAGCGCCGTTTTTTGCCGGTGTTGATTGCGGATAATTTGACCTGGGAGCAAATGGCGGCGGTGGAAGTAAATTTATTGCAGCTTCCCGGTGTTTCTATCGAAGAAGGTACGGTGCGCTCGTATCCGTTGAAACAAGCTACGGCGCATGTGCTGGGCTATGTCGGCACACCCAACGAAGAGGATTTGAAAAAAGACGCTGATCCGGTTCTGGAATTGCCTGGGTTTCAGATGGGAAAAATCGGCCTGGAGAAACAGTATGATCTGCCGCTGCGTGGCGTCGCCGGACAGGCGCAGGAAGAGGTGAATGCCTCGGGGCGAAAAGTGCGCATGTTAAAGCGTACCGAAGGCGTTCAGGGCGCACCCTTGCAGCTGACTTTAGATGCGGAATTACAGCTTTTCACGCAAACACGCCTGGCTGCCGAGCGCAGTGCCAGTGCTGTGATCATGGATGCCTATACGGGCGCCGTCTATGCGCTGGCGTCGCATCCGGCCTATGATCCAAACGTGTTCAGTCAGGGTATCCCTACCGCGTTGTGGAACGAGCTTCTGACCGATCAGGCGGCACCATTAACCAACAAAATTATTGCCGGTCAATATCCGCCGGGTTCGACATTCAAGCTTGTAACAGCGCTCGCGGGACTGGAAGCCGGGGTGATCTCGGATGCGCGTCATGTCTTTTGTGGCGGCTATATAGAGCTGGGTAACCAGCGTTTTCATTGCTGGAAGCAGGGCGGGCACGGTAAAGTCAATTTGCGCGCGGCTTTAGAGCAATCTTGTGACGTGTATTTCTATCAGATTGCCATGGATATCGGTATCGATCGTATTGCTGCGACCGCGCGGCGTCTGGGGCTTGGGGAAAAACTGGGCATTGATATTCCCGGCGAGCGCAGTGGCATTATTCCCGACGTCAAATGGAAGCGCGATAAGCTGAAACAGCCCTGGAACAAAGGCGAAACGCTGGTCAACGCGATTGGGCAGGGTTTTACGCTGGCCACGCCGTTGCAGCTAGCAACGATGATGGCGCGTATGCTCAATGGCGGGATCATGGTGCGGCCTTATTTGGCGTCTTCGCTGGGGAGCAAAGATTTAACACCGGTGATTCCATCCGAGCGTTTGAAATTAAATCCGACCCATATCGCCATGATCAAAGAAGGAGCGGATGCGGTCGTCAACAGTCCGCGCGGGACGGCGCATGCAACAGCGGTCAAGGATCCGGCTTTTGCCTTTGGTGGCAAGACGGGTACGTCACAAGTGCGGCGCATCAGTATGGAAGACAGGCGTCGCGGCCTGCGGATGGATAGCTTGGGATGGGAGCAGCAGCACCATGCCTTGTTTGTTGGGTATGCGCCGTTGGATAATCCCCGCTATACATGCGCGGTCGTTATTGAGCACGGGGCTTCAGGCGCCGCCGCCGCCGCGCCGGTTGCGCGCGATTTGCTGCTGGAAACGCAAAAACGCCAACCGGATAAAAAACGCGGCTAGTCCGTATGTACGACGCGGCTAACGGTTAATACATGCACGGAAGCGGCCCCCGCCTCGCGCAATGCTTTGGCACAGGCATTGACGGTGGCGCCACTTGTTAAAACATCATCGATAAGAAGGACGCACTTGCCATCCAGTTTTTTCTTCCACAGCGGCGGCACCGTAAAAGCGCCGCGCATATTTTCCAGCCGTGCGGCTTTGGTCTTGTGGCCTTGGGATTCGGTAGCGCGTGTGCGTTGCAAGGCCAGCGGCCAATAGGGCAGTTGCGCGCTCCGGGCCAGCGCCTGGGCTAGAAGACCGGCCTGATTGTAGCGGCGTTTCAGCAAGCGCCACCGATGCAAAGGGACCGGCAGAATAATATCGGTTTGCTCCAAAAGTTCTTTACCGGCCTGTAACAGCCAGCGTGTCAGCAGAGGCACAAGCACCGAGCCATCGGCGTATTTCAACCGCAAGATCAACTTGGCGGACGCAT
>CAYRRF010000100.1:0-4120 GCA_964426595.1 uncultured Bdellovibrionales bacterium
AAAAAACCCGTCCTATTCACGGATGTCGAAGGCTGTGATAAAACGATTGAAACCATGACAACCATGATCGATTATGGTTGTGACATGATAAGCTATGGCGGTGTTTGGGGTATCAACACCAAATTGTCGGATAACAGCATGGTATTGTCCGAATGTATTGGTGCCGCAGCCACCCTGTGGGACAAAAAAAGAAATAATCCGCAAGCTAAACTTTATAGCTAGCCCAAGTGTTATTTAGAAATTTCTATCATCTCCACCGGCAGGTCGTCGTGATACGGCACAAAGGTTGGTTGAGGTAAGTCATTCCAATCCACAAAACGCAGCTCGGTCATTTTATGGGGTTCGCAGATGCGCGGTTCACCGCTGGCGATACGCGCTGTCACATAAATGCTGATATGATGTTTAGCACTTTTATCAAAGAAATACGTTACCGGTTTTAATATCCGAATATCTTTCAGCGTTACGCCGACCTCTTCCATCGCTTCGCGGCGCGCGGCCTGTTCGAAACTTTCACCAAATTCGATATAACCGCCGATCAATCCCCAGGTCCCCACACCATGTGACCCTTGACGTCGGCCCATTAAAACCTGTCCCTGATCATTCAAAATCAAAATGCCAGTCCCAATGCGGATTGTTTTATTATCGTTGGTCATGCCTTTTACCTCGCCCCCGCTTGCGGCGGGAGAGGTCTGACTGCGTCAGCAGTCGGGGTGAGGGGGGAATTACTGTGCGATCCAACCACCCTCACCCGCTCACTACGTTCGCTGCCCTCTCCCGTCCTAAAGGAGGGAGAGGGTTTTTCCAAAGACAATTCTCTCGCTCTCATCGTACCACCACCTCTACCCCACTCATGGTGCGCAATTGTTGCAAATGCTGATCTTGTACCGCCAAGGTCTGCGGTAACACAATACGCGCCACACCCGATTGCTGCTGCAAAGGAATAGTGACAGCTAGGCGAATGGGTCCTGCAGGTACTGTGGATAAATAGTGCGCAATCTTGTCGCTTTGTGCTTGTTGCGCCAATTTAATTTCAACACTGTTGACAGTACTCATAACGGCGCTGTCAATTTCTTGCGCCGTACGCAAGATCAAACGCGGCTCCTCTTCGTTCCATTTGACATCCACAGACAAAGCCAGCAATTTCCCCGTTTCAAATAATTCACGGTATTGCAGCAGCGGTTCGCTGTATACCATCACGTCAAACACACCGGTGCGGTCGGACATGGTTACAAAAGCGAAACGGCCGCGCTCGGATTTCTTTTCAATCTTGCGCACGACCACACCGGCGATACGCGCCACACTGATTTGCGGCTGCGCGTGCAAAATATCCGTATAATTGAGATAGTTTTTCTTTTGCAGCCACTCCCGGAAATTATCGACCGGGTGCGCGGACAAATAAAAGCCCACAGCCAGAAACTCGCGCTGCAGCTTTTCCACCATCGACCATTCGGACAGGCTGGGCAAATTTAAAGCTTCGGATTGCGGCAAAGATGCCCCACCAAAGAGAGAAACCTGCGCGCTGGATGTTTCTTCCTGATGGCGTTGGATACGGCGCATCAGGTAATCCGCCGCCTCGACAATGACGCTGCGCGGATGCGTGAAATTATCAAAAGCACCAGCCTGTGCCAGCACTTCCAATTGCTTGCGGCTGAAGCTTTGCGCATTCACGCGCGTGACAAAATCCTGCAAATTAACAAAAGCACCATTTTGCGTACGCTCGCGCACCAGATCCGCCATCGCTTGCTGGCCGACGCCCTTAAGCGCCGCCAGCGCATAGCGCACCGCTTTACCTTTATCGGTCTTCTCTACGGCAAAATACGGATAAGAAGCATTAATATCCGGCGGCAACAAGGCAATACCCATACGCTGCAGGTCTTGCGCATACAAGCTGATCTTGTCGGTATCATCCATATCCAATGTCATCAAGGCCGACATGAACTCGACAGGGTAATTGGCTTTTAAATAGGCCGTATGATACGCCATCATCGCATAGGCGGCCGAGTGCGATTTGTTAAAACCATAGTCCGCAAAACGTGCCATCAAATCGAAAATATGATTGGCCTGCTCGTCGCTTAGCTGGCTGTGTTCTTTTGCACCCGAAACAAAACGTTCGCGCTGGGCATCCATCTCGGCTTTGATTTTCTTACCCATCGCGCGGCGCAACAAATCCGCGCCGCCCAGCGTGTATCCAGCCAGCACTTTGGCGATCTCCATCACCTGCTCTTGGTACACCATGATGCCATAGGTTTCTTCCAGCACCGCTTGGATCTTGGGATGCGGATATTCCGCCTCCATATCCCCGCTTTTTACCTTGCCGTATTGGGGGATATTCTGCATTGGGCCGGGACGATATAACGCGTTCAACGCAATCAGATCTTCGATACGGTCGGGTTTGACGCGGCGCATAGCGTCCTGCATGCCCGAACTTTCAAACTGGAAGATACCGACCGTCTGGCCTCGCGCTAACAGTTCAAAAGCTTTTTTATTATCTGTAGGCAAGGCCAGCAAATCAATTTCATCACCCGTCGATTGGCGGATATTTTCCAGCGCCTGTTTCAGCACCGTCAGCGTTTTCAAACCCAAAAAGTCGAACTTGAGCAAGCCGGCCTGTTCAATATATTTCAAATTGAACTGCGTCGCCGGCAGGGTCGAACGCGGATCCTGATAGAGCGGCACCATCTCGTCCAATGGCCGATCACCGATAACAATACCGGCAGCATGGGTCGAGGCATGGCGGTACAGTCCTTCTAATTGCAGCGCAATGGTCAAAAGGCGGTCAATCGTTTCATCCGTATCTTTTAGACGTTTCAATTCAGGATCACTGTCAATCGCTTCTTGCAAAGTAATAGGTTTGGCCGGATTAAAGGGGATCATCTTGCTGATGCGATCCACCTGGCCGTACGGCATTTGCAGCACACGGCCCACATCGCGCACGACGGCACGGGCTTTTAATTCTCCGAATGTAATAATTTGCCCGACATGTGCGTGACCGTATTTTTTCTGCACATAGGCAATGACTTCATCGCGGCGGCTTTGGCAAAAGTCTATATCAAAGTCAGGCATGCTGACACGTTCCGGATTCAAGAAACGCTCGAACAGCAAGCGATAGGGAATGGGATCGATGTCAATAATCCCCAATGCCCACGCCACCACCGAACCTGCACCCGAACCACGACCCAAACCAACAGGGATGTCCTGTTCTTTGGCCCAACGAATATAATCGGCAACAATCAAGAAATATCCCGGAAAACCCATCTTATTGATAACGGGCAGCTCCATCTCGAGACGATCCGTGTATTGCTTGGCCAGATCCTTTTTTTCCTGCTCGGATGTTGCTTGCGGCAAAACATATCGTTCCAGGCGTTCCTGCAACCCGGCGCGCGACTGATGGATCAGCTCTTCTTCCTCGCTTCGGCCGTCCTGCGTGGGGAAGTGCGGCAGAATCGGTTTGATTTCTTTCAAATAGAAATGACAGCGCTTGGCAATTGTGACCGTGTTGCTAATGGCTTCCGGCACATCATGAAACAACGCTTTCATTTCCTCGGCGGACTTAAAGTAATGATCGGGCGTCTCGTGACGGCGATCGGTTTCCATGATGTAACGGCCCGACGCAATACACAAAAGCGCATCATGCGCCTCGTAAAATTCTTTCTTGAGAAAATAGACGTTGTTGGTAGCCACCAGCGGTACGTTTTGCGCATGCGCCAATTCGATGAGCGCCATATCCAGCGCACGATTCCACCCCTGATGCCGGGTCAATTCGATATACAAACGACCGGGGAAAAGCTGCGCCAATTCAATAAAGAGTTTTTCCGCGTCGGCTTTTTTATTGTCCGCCAACAAACACGCCACAGGTCCGGAAGCGCCGCCCGTCAGGCACAATAAACCTTCGGTATGGCCTTGCAGCATTTCCAACGTCAATACCGGATCTTCGTGCGGCTGCTTGCGTGTATACATCCAGCTATTCAGCTTGCACAAATTACGATAGCCCTGCTCGTTCTGTACCAACAAAACCATCGGCGCGGCTGTGATTTTATTATTCTTCTGCAACGAACGCGCTTTTTCCACCGGCAGCTGAAAACTAGCCTGTATCCCCATGATCGGCTGCAGGCCTTTTTTG
>CAYRRF010000100.1:4130-5364 GCA_964426595.1 uncultured Bdellovibrionales bacterium
TCATACAAAATTCCATGGCGCCGAACAGGTTGTTCGTATCTGTTACCGCCACCGCCGGCATATTCTGCGCGATGCAATTATCCAGCAATTTGCTGATTTTTATAGCGCCTTCCGCCAACGAATAGGCCGAATGCACGCGCAGATGAATGAAGTCGCTCATTGGATACGTCCGCGATCCAATTGCAGCGTTCGATCCATACGCGCAGCTAAATCGGGGCTGTGGGTTGCGATCAACGCACCAACACCTTCTTCACGGATTACTCCCAGAAGAAGCTCAAAAACAATTTCTGCGGTCTCGGGATCCAGGTTCCCCGTCGGCTCATCCGCGAGCAGCAATTTCGGCTTGTTGGCCAATGCGCGCGCGATCGCCACACGCTGTTGCTCCCCCCCGGATAGCTGGCTGGGGCGGTGCAGCAAACGCTCTTGCAAACGTACGGCACACAATAATTTATGCGCGCGCGCTTTAGCATCCGCCACCGACATACCCGCCGTGATTTGCGGCAGCATAACATTCTCAAGCGCCGTAAATTCCGGCAATAAATGATGGAATTGATAGACAAAGCCGATGCTTTGCTGGCGCAATTTGGTGCGCGTCGCATCATCCTGTGTAGCGATTTTTTGACCGTTTAAAAGAAGCGTGCCGCTTTCCGGCACATCCAAAAGTCCGGCCATATGCAGCAAGGTCGATTTCCCTGACCCGGATCGCCCCATCAAAGCGACGATTTCACCGCTGGCAACTTCTAACGAGATGTCCTGCAAAATATGCAGACGTCCGCCGTCGCCTTGCGGGTACGAATGACGCAGATGTTGAAGCTCGAGAACTTTAGGCATAGCGCAACGCCTCCACCGGATTAAGGCGTGCAGCACGCCAGGCGGGATATAATGTAGCAGCAAACGACAGGATCAACGCCATCATCACCACCGACACCACTTCGTGCCAATCAATAACGGCGGGCAGACGGCTGAGGAAATAAATTTCAGCCGGGAATAGTTTGCTATGCGTCAGGGCTTCCAGCGCATGCTGGATATGGGGCAAATTCGTGGTAATCAGGACACCCAGCAGCAAGCCGCTAAAGGTGCCGACGACACCAATCGTGGCCCCCGTCAACAGGAAAATACGCAAGATTTGTCCACGGCTGGCGCCCATGGTTCGTAAGATGGCAATGTCCGCCGATTTATCTTTGACCAGCATAATCAGCGACGAGATAATATTGAACGCCGCCACCAAAATAAT
>CAYRRF010000101.1:0-5354 GCA_964426595.1 uncultured Bdellovibrionales bacterium
GCGCATGTGCGATGATGTTATCATTATGCGCGGCGGTCAGATTGTCGATCGCGGCACGCCGCAAGCGCTGATATCCAAATACGGCCATGCGACGATGGAACAAGTATTCCTCTCGATCGCTCGTGAAGGGAAGGCCGCCCATGTTTAGACGCATTTACGCTCTCTTTTTGCGCCAGATTTTTTTGATTCGCCAATCTCCGCCTCGCATCTTGTTTTATATTTTCTGGCCTCTGCTATTTATGCTGACGTGGGGCTTCATGAACAAGTTTCTATATCAACAGGTTAATACTAAAATTTTTACTCTTTCTACAATCCTAGGGGCAAACTTGCTTGTTACCATGATGGAACGCTCCAATATCAATACAATGATGGGGTTCTTAGAAGACGTATGGTCACACAATATTGGCAACATTTTCATCAGCCCTATCCGTATGAATGAATTCATTATCGGACTGATTCTCAATGGTTTCATCGGGATGTGTATTGGCGTTGGATCAACTATTTTCCTTGCCTATCTATTGTTCGATTATAATTTATTTACACTAGGCGCAGCGATTGCAGGACTGTCATTAAATCTTCTGCTAACAGGTTGGGGTATCAGTTTGTTGATCATCTCTGTTATATTTCGCTACGGCACAGGTGGAGAAATGGTTGGGTGGATGTTAGCATTTGTGATCACACCTTTTATCTGCGTTTATTATCCAGTCTCCGTTTTGCCCCCGCCAGTACAAATTATTGCGTGGACTCTCCCCCCTACCTATGTATTCGAAAGCTTACGCGAACTAATAAGAACGAATGTGTTTAGCTGGGATCTGTTCTATGCCGGACTGTGGCGTAACTTCGTATTTTTTGCATTAGCGCTTAACACATTTATTTACGCCCTAAACAAAGCCCGCCAACGCGGCGGGCTGTTGTCGATGTCCGAATAGCCTTATCTTAATAAGACTGCTGGGCAATATTTTGGAATAAGAGGTCTTTGATAAGCTCGTTATCTTTTTCCTCGTGCAGCACCAAGTTGGCTGTCTTTAACAAGCGCTCGCGGATCTGTGGAATATCCAAAGCACCGTCTTCCTTGACCATTTGTGTGCCTTCAAGATTGCCGTACAACACACGAATAAACGCATCGCGCAAACGCGGCAGCTGCCCCATCACCTTGGACTGGTCTTCTTGATCTTTGACCTGCGCCATCAGGCTAAGTGCAATAACGCCGGTTTCACCGTTACGCTTGATTACCGGTACGACAATATTCTTGAAATCAACGTACAGAGGTTCGTCACCTTTGGATTTCTTACCTTCTTCGCCGCCTTCACTGGCGAAAACCTTCGTATGGAATCCAAAGACAAGGATACATACGGCGAGCAGTGCTCGAATCGCATTCTTCTGATGCATGTGAACTTCTCCCTATCCTCTTAGCATACGCACAAAAGGTGGAAGATTGGTAAATATGCAAATTATTATTGAAAAATTAACGAACGCCCTTTGCCAACGCATCCAAGGCCGCATTGATCATCGCCGGCTCACGCCCGTCATAGAAGGCTTTGGCGACTTCGACATAGCCGGATATGATCAGGGCTGCATCGGTCTCGGGATGGGCAAACAGCTCTTCCGCCCCGCATAACAGCACCGCCTGCAGGATTTGTTCGAGTCGGTCAAAGGAACGGGCCGGGTCCAGCGTCTTGGTCAGCATCTCTAAAAGCTGGTCGTAGCGCTCTTCCACCCCGCTAAGGATCGTGCGCAGGCTTTCGGTATCGGCAGCCACATACACATCGCCGTCCTCTTCCAGGCCCAGGCGATTATTCACGTAGTCGCCCATGACCTGCTCGGCTGTCATACCATTCTGGCGCATCTGATACAGACATTGCACAGCCGCCAAACGTGCCGCATTCCGCCGCGCCTTGGCCGAGCCTTTGATCGTACGTTTGATCGGCAGCGGGATAACGTTCTTTTTGGTTTTCTTTTTATCGGTCATGCCGCCAGCTTCTTCTTTAGTTCAATCATTGTCAATGCCGCTTTCGCTGCTTTTCCGCCGTAATTCATGTTGTTGGGGTCGGCGCGCTCGAACGCCTGATCATAGTTCTCGCAGGTCAATATCCCCTGACCAATGGCCAGATTGTGCGCCACCGCCAGATCCTGTACCGTCTGGAACACCGAATCACAAATATGATCGTAATGGCTGGTCGCGCCACGAATAACGCAGCCGATCAGCACATAGCCGTCGTATTTTTTCGTCTGGCGCGCGAAATTCAACGCGACCGGCAATTCATACGATCCTGGCACCGCCGTCACGTCCCAAGTCACGCCGGCATCCGTAAAAGCTTTTTCGATGCCTTTCAGCATATTGTCATTGATCTCGTTATAATACCGCGCTTCAATCACCAATAAATGAGGCATGTTAGTTTCCTTTCGCTTCCAGCAGACGCGCCACATACCGCGCCAGCATATCGATCTCGACATGTACCTTTTGCCCGACGCGCAATTGTCCCCACGAGGTAACATGTTGCGTATGCGGGATAATCATCAGATGAATAACGTCATCTTCCACTTTATTGACCGTCAACGATATACCATCCAGCGCAATCGATCCTTTCGCGGCGGCAAAAGCCTTTAAAGCTGCGGGCAAGCGTACTTGCACGTGGCAGCTATCCCCAACGGCATCAACAGCAATAACTTCGGCCAGTCCGTCCACATGACCAAAGACCAGATGTCCGCCCAGCGTATCACCCATACGCAACGATTGCTCGAGATTAATCTTTGTGCCCACTTTCCACTCTGCAATCGCGGTCTTATCGATCGTCTCCTGGGAAACCTGCACCGTAAAAGTGTCGTTGCCGATATCCATGACCGTCAGGCAAACCCCGCTGCACGCAATCGAATCCCCCATATGAATGGTGGCTATCGAATAACGCGTCTGGATACGGATCTTGCGATCGCCTTGCGTATCTACCGCAACAACTTGGCCCAGATCGGTAACAATGCCGGTGAACATTTTTATTCCTGCAATCTCGTTTGAAGGTCACGAATAAAATCCGTGAAATCGCCGGTGTTGCGAAAATCGCGATACACGCTGGCGTAGCGCACATAGCCGACAGCATCCATATCGTACAAGGCCCGCATGACCATTGTTCCGATCATCTCGGACGTGATCTCGCTTTCCCCTGTCAGCTCCAGCTGGCGGATGATCGAGTTGATCGCACGGTCCAGCGTATCATCGTCCACGGGACGCTTGCGCAAGGCGACCGTCATCGAACGGTGCAACTTGTCCCGATTGAAGGCTTCGACTTCACCGGTGGATTTCTTGACCATCAATTCGCGCAGCTGGATGCGTTCATACGACGTAAAGCGCGCCGCACAAGACGGGCACGAGCGACGACGACGTATCGCTGCACCATCTTCGGCCGGGCGCGAGTCTTTGACTTGTGTCTCCATATATCCGCAAAAAGGGCATTTCATGTGCGGGCCAACCCATTCTTGTAGATTGGATATTTGTCACACAATTCATGCACGCGGCCGCGGAAAATGCCTATTTCGGTGACATTGGTTTCGTTTTTCTGCAATTCGCGCAAGTATTCGCCCATGATCGTGGCCACTTCGACAAAATCTTCGGCCGCAAAGCCACGTGTCGTTGCCGCCGGCGTACCCAAACGGATACCAGACGTTACGGTCGGCTTTTCCGTTTCAAACGGTACTGAATTTTTGTTGCAGGTAATGCCGATCAAGTCCAATGCATCCGAGACGACATTGCCTTTCAAACCCATCGGGCGCAGATCCACCAAAATCATATGGCTGTCCGTGCCGTTCGTGACGATCCCCAAGCCCTGCTGTTGCAGCGCTTTGGCAAAAACGCGCGCATTGTCCAATACATTCTTTTGATAGGTCTTAAACTCCGGGCGCAACGCTTCGCCAAAAGCGACGGCTTTCGCCGCAATGACATGCATCAAGGGACCGCCCTGGAGTCCCGGAAAGATCGCCGAGTTGAATTTCTTGCCCAGCTCTGCATCGTTCGAAAGGATCATGCCGCCACGCGGACCGCGCAGTGTCTTGTGAGTCGTTGTTGTCGCGACATGCGCATGCGGAAAGGGTGAAGGATAAACGCCCGCTGCAATCAGGCCTGCATAATGCGCGACATCGGCCATGAAAAACGCGCCTACCTTGTCGGCAATAGCACGGAAGCGTGCAAAATCGATCACACGCGGATAGGCCGATGCCCCGGCGATGATCAATTTCGGCTTGTGTTCGAGGGCCAGCGCTTCGACTTGATCATAGTCAATAAGATGCGTGTCTTCACGCACGCCGTAAGTAATGGCGTTGAACCATTTGCCGGACTGGTTGGGCGCGGCGCCATGCGTCAGGTGACCACCCGCACTTAAATTCATTCCCAGCACCGTATCGCCGGGCTTGAGCAGCGCCATAAAGACGCCCTGATTGGCCTGTGATCCCGAATGCGGCTGGACATTAGCATAGGTGCAATTAAACAGCTGACAGGCGCGCTCAATCGCCGCGGTTTCGGCCAGATCGACAAACTCACAGCCGCCATAGTAACGCTTGCCGGGATAGCCTTCGGCATATTTGTTAGTCATGACCGAGCCTTGCGCCGCCAGCACCGCATTGGACACATAGTTCTCGGACGCGATCAGCTCAATATGATAGTGCTGACGGTTATATTCCTTTTGGATGGCTTCCATGATGGCCGCATCCACAGACGCCAAATCTTGATTGAAGAAAGGGTTTTCACTAGTGGTGGTGGTATCTTTTTTCATGGCAAGGCTCATTTTCGTTTCTCCCGCGGCGGTTCGGCTGGTTGCAGGCTAGTCTAGCCGCACCCCCCTGCCATATCAATCTTAATCACACGCGGTTCGTGGCGTCCGCCTTCGAATGCGGTGTCCAAAAAGGCGTTAACAATGGCCTCGGCCTGAGCCGTAGAGGTTAATAATCGCGCGCCCAGCGCCAAGATATTGGCGTTGTTATGCTGGCGCGCCAACTGTGCCACCGCAGGGTCCTGGCACGGCGCACAGCGTATCCCTTTGAAACGATTGGCGGCAATCGACACCCCAATCCCTGTGCCGCAAATTAGAATGCCAAAGCTTGTTGCATCACCCTGCACCGCACGCGCCACTTTTTGAGCAAAATCAGGATAATCGACCGAGGCGATACTATCCGTCCCCAGATCTAAAACATCATGTCCCGCTTTTTGTAGAAAGGGGACGAGATGAGTCTTCAATTCAAAACCCGCATGATCCGATCCGATGTATATTTTCATAGCCAACTCCGTAGGTCGCTCTTGTCCTTGTGCGGTATCAAGTTTAGTCTGAACTTCTCCTAACGAAAAGGCCCTACCATGTCCAAAAAGATGCTTT
>CAYRRF010000102.1:0-5232 GCA_964426595.1 uncultured Bdellovibrionales bacterium
CTGGGCCACGCTTCGCTCAGCACCACCCAACGCTATACAGAGTTGGATATTACGGATTTGCGCCAGACGATTGAGAAGTTTCATCCGCGCGGGTCCAAGGCCTGATCTGTGTCGGCTTGGGGAGCTCGACCGGCGGGTCCAGCTTGATCTCTTTTTCTTTGGCATCTTTGTGCGCCGACAGCAACAGCACATTATCGACGCGATTGATCGTCACATGATACGTGTATAACCCTTTGCCCACCGTTTTCTCATCGGTGGGCTTGTCATCCAGCGACAGGGACTTGACCAACAGCACCACATCCTGGGCGATCTGTACCGCCTGGCTGCGATCCGTGTTCTTGTCGACCACTGCGGCAATGGTTACATCTGCGTCTTTTTGGTCAATCTTTAAGCTGAGGATCGCCGGATTTTTCTGTGCCTGAACGACAATATTCACTTTTTGCTCGTAGGTAACAATTGGCACCTCAACGGCGGCATGGGCTGGAAGCGTAACGAGCAACAAAAGAAGCAGAGCAGAAGAAAACAACCTCTCCCATCGGGAGAGGTCGACGCATAGCGTCGGGTGAGGGTTCACAATAAGGTTCCGCGCGCTCAACGAAGCGCCCTCACCCCATCCCTCTCCCGGTGGGAGAGGGGGACTTAGGAATAACCAATAAATCATCTCTTCTATTTTTCGCGCACAAAAAAACGCTGGTCAAGGGACCAGCGTTTAATTGTACTTCTCAATTAAGAGAAATTACTTGCGCATTGCGTCGTTAGCAGCGGCTTGAGCGCGGTTTGCACGCTCTTCAGCAGCAGCAGCTTTGCTACCATCAACAGCAGCGTGCGTGGTGCAAGCAACTACGTTCAAGGAAGCGGCAACGAGTAACAATGCCAAAAAGATTTTTTTCATGGTTTATCCCCATTTAAAGGTTGTTGTTAGTTTCCAAAGCTTTGGACAAAGGAAATGCCCAGTACGACACAAAACCACAGAACGTGGCCCCTTATCGCACTTGGACTCTATAAACCACGTCAGGTCCGATGGCGCAAGGGGCTTTATCGCATTTAAGTGGTTTTTCTAGCGCACAAAATGGGCAAAAGTAATGCTTGTTGCAGTTTTGCAACAGCGTTATGGAAGCTTTACTACTTTCCCTGCCAGATGCCGAAAATGTTCTTGGTGGGAATAAGTTTCGCCAACAAACCGTTCTCGGGCTTGTTGCGCACAAAAGGCTGCTCGTTCGAGTTACCGCCGCGGTAGTGGACCGACATCTCGCGCGATCCGTCCTTGTAAAAAGATTCATACAAGCCGTGCAACACATCATGACGGAACTGCATGCGCAAGGTCATGCGGCCCTCTTCGTCAAAATACGTGGACTGGCCATGCAGCTTGCCATTCAGGTAATGCTGCTCCATCCACAATTTGCCGTTGAGATGATTTTTAATGAAGCGGCCATCGCGTTTGCCTTCGACATAGAAGCCATACTCATCGACTTCGCCGTTGGGATAAAAAGAAATAAACTCGCCATGCCAGACGCCGTTTTTCACTTCGTACGAGCGTCGTACCGTGTCATCCGGATAGCGTTCCACAACCGCCGATATGCCTTCGGCATCGATTGTCGGGTTTTGTGTCAGAATAGGTGCAGGCGACATACGCGCCTCCTTTCAGCTCATAGCTACCAGATTTCACGAAAGAACGCCATAAAAAAACAGCCCCTTTTCGTAGAAGGGGCTGTTTTAAAAGGGTTTTGCGCCGGCTATTAGGCGGCTTTGTTTGCTGCACCTGCGAAAGGCGAAACATCCACTTTGAGCCCGGGGCCCATCGTGCTGGAGATTGCGATCTTCTGCAGATACACACCTTTTGTGGTCTGCGGCTTGGCGCGCATCAATGCATCCAAGAGCGCTTTGATGTTTGCCAAGATCTGATCTTCGGTCATGTTCGCTTTGGCCAGACCACAATGCACGATACCGGCTTTTTCGGCGCGGTATTCAATCGCACCCGATTTCGCTTCGGTAACGGCTTTGGTGACATCCATCGTGACTGTTCCCAATTTCGGGTTCGGCATCAGGCCTTTCGGACCCAAGACTTTACCCAGCTTACCGACGAGCGGCATCAAATCCGGGGTTGCAATCAAGCGATCGAAATTGATCGTGCCAGCCAAAATCGTTTCGGCCAAATCATCGGCACCGACAACATCGGCACCGGCTTTTTTAGCTTCTTCGGCTTTTGGACCGCGGGCCATCACAGCAACGCGTACCGACTTGCCCGTACCATGCGGCAGAACCAACATCCCGCGGATGTTTTGATCGGCTTGCTTGGTATCGACGCCCAAATTTACGGCGACATCAATCGTTTCGTTGAATTTGGCTTTGGCATTGGCTTTAACCAGCTTTACCGCTTCGGCCAGGCTGTAGATTTTTGTGGTATCTACGGCTTTAGCCAAGGCTTGTTGGCGTTTTGTCAGCTTTGTCATGATTAGCCCTCCACAACTTCTACGCCCATGGCGCGTGCCGAACCTTCGATCATGCGCATCGCGCCTTCGACGTCCTTGGCGTTGAGGTCAGGCATTTTCTCTTGCGCAATCTGTTTGACCTGGCTGCGCTTGACTTTGCCGACTTTTTCAGTGCCGACTTTGCTGGCACCTTTTTGAATGTTTGCTGCCTTCATCAGGTAATAGCTGACCGGAGGTTTCTTCACGATGAACGTGAACGAACGGTCCGAGTAATAGCTGATGACGACCGGGCACGGCATGCCCTTTTCCATTTGTTGAGTCTGCGCGTTGAAAGCCTTGCAGAACTCCATGATGTTCAAACCGCGCTGCCCCAAAGCAGGTCCGATTGGCGGCGAGGGGTTTGCAGAGCCCGCAGGCACCTGCAATTTGATATACCCCTCCAATTTACCTTTAGCCATGATGTACTCCTTGTGGCGTGAGGGATTGAGGGTCGTGGTCCGCTTGAGGGCTGGCCGGATGACGAATCATCCTTTTTGCCCCGTTGCTCCCACGGCGAAGCGAGGAATATAGGGGTTAACAACCGAAAAGTAAAGGGGAATAATCCCCCACCCCCCCTCCTTTATTAATATTTTCCAACGCTCAAACGACTGTCCAACTGTCCAAAACCCGCACAATGGGACAGTTGGACAGCATATCTTCGTTACCTCTTGAGAGGGAGATTGTATTAATAATGAATATCCTAAATAACTTGACACATAATATACCCCTCCCTATTATGGCCATAGTTCAACCTACCCGAATCAAGGCCTTCACATGACCGCAGAAGCACCCCAACCTTTTACCCCCTACCAATCGAACCGCTCCTATCCGCCCGGGCAATATACCATCACAGAAGAACGCATCCCTGGCGGCCACAAAGAACGCTGGATTCGTTGTTATGATGCGGATGGCAAGCTGCAGGAAATCGAGGTGCAGGATAAACAGCGCGGCAATAAATGGATTACAAATAATCAACGCCTCATCTTTGTGACAGATCCGGATGCTCCGAATTGGTTATTCTTTACGCAGGATAGTCCTAAAGATCCTATCGTTATGAGCTCTACCGCCAAAGGCCATTTCGATGAACAGGGTTTGGCGCAGGGCTATTGGAAACATTTTTCCCCTAACGGCAAAACAGTATCAGAAGTTGAATACAAGAATGACGAGCCAGAGGGCTTGTGGAAAATTTATAATTCCAACGGAAATATAGTATCCGAGTACACATTTCGGAATGGTAAACGTGAAGGCCCGTATAAATACTATCACCCGAATGGCACTATATTATCTGAGGGCCTATATAAGGATGGATTACAAGAAGGTTTGTGTAAAGACTACAAGGAAGATGGCACACTCTTTCAGGCTTGCCGATATGAAGCAGGCCAATCAAGAGAAAAGATTAGCGCCGAAACAATAGCGTTATTCGAGTCCTTTACGGACGCGAAAGTCGAAGCATTGCGACAGGAAAACGCTGCGCTTAAAGAACAACTGGCGCTGGCTCAATCCAACATGCCGCAAGCTGTAACAGGGGGTGCGGGCAACGCCAACCGCGAAAACTTCTATGACGGGCCGTAAATAATCTCTTTTATCTTATATCCCAATGAACCCCTCCCCTTGCGGAGGGGTTTTTCAGTTTAAGAAACTGCCCAACTGTCCAAAGGTGCGGGTTTTGGACAGTTGGACAGTCCCATAGCGGTTGCGGTGCTTGAAAAAAACGACTATTCGGGCTTGCGGCGGAAGCTGTCCACGCACAAAACCTGCCAGGCATCGCGCAGTTGGGGCAACATAGCCTCGACGGCCTGTTCGCCCAGCGCGATCAATTCATCCACACGCTCGAATTCCATCAATCCGATATGGCCGATGCGCGGGGTAATCAACACATCCGGTGGCTCGCCCGCCAGACGCGAACGCGCCAGACGGTCCTGAATAATATTCATCGCCGAGATCAAGGTTCCAAACAAGCTGGGGGACTCGCTGTCCCGGCTGAACAGACGCCGCGCGCGACGGGAAATGCTCATTTTTTCGGCGGTTTCCGGGCTGTTTTCCGGATTGAGCGGATCAAAGCCCGCCACCGTCGGATAGGCGTTATCGCCCTTGCGCAATTTGCCGACGATATCGCCGTTGAGGTTGATGGCAATGATCATATCCGCCCCTAACGCCTGACAGGCCGACACCGGCACCGGATTGACCAGCGCACCATCGACCAGCAAACGGTTATAATACGGCATCGGCGGAAAAATACCCGGCAATGCAAACGAGGCGCGCATCGCATCGACCAGATCGCCGTCGCGCAACCAGACTTCGTGACCTGTGACCATGTCTGCGGCAACAGCCACATAGTCGACCGGCATATTTTCGATACGCGTATCTCCCCAATGCTCGCGCATCAACTTCATCAATTTCAAACCGCCGATCAGACCGCCTTTATTCACTTGCGGGTCCACCCACGCCATGATCGACAGGCGGTTGAGGCTCCGCGCCCAGTCTTCCAGCTCGTCCATGCGGTTCGTGACATAGGCCGCGCCCGCCAGGGCTCCGACCGAAGTGCCCGCAATAATATCCGGCTTAAAGCCGTTACGAATAAGGGCGCGAATGGCCCCGATATGCGCCCAGCCGCGCACCAGCCCGCTGCCCAGGGCAAGGCCTATTTTAGGGCGGTTTTGCGTGCCTGTACCGGTAATAAACGTCTGGTTCATACCCCCAGTATAGGGGGCAGTGGTTATTGAAGAGCTAAAGTTATTGCACTGCGGCAGGGGTATGGGCTTAT
>CAYRRF010000103.1:0-5210 GCA_964426595.1 uncultured Bdellovibrionales bacterium
TTAATCCCCTTGTATTGACGGGGCTTTGCTTCACGTTTAACGTGGGGCGATACCTTACAAGAGAGGCTTAAATGAAGAACAATATCTTTTTGACCACTTTGGTCGCCGCTATTGTTTCGTTCGGCATTATATATTTCACACCCCTACGTATCAACACATCCGTAACTACAGCCGCGTCCGTACCAACAGAATCAGCACTGGAGCGCATAAAGCGCACAGGTATCGTACGCTGTGGCTACACCCCTTGGCCGCCTTTCTGGGAAGTTGATCCAAATACGAATATTTCAAAAGGCCTTACTAAAGAACTGTCCGATAAATTTTTTAGCCTCGCTGGCTGGAAACCTGAATATATCGAAGTAGCCTCGGGCGCAGATGTTCAGGATTTAAAATCTGGCAAAATTGATATGATGTGCGGCGCAGGCCCCTGGTATATCGGGGCCTTAAAAGAGATTAATTATTCGCATCCTTATTATTACGGCGCTGTGTATGTCTGGGCACGTAATGATGAAACCCGTTTTACTGACTTGAATGCAATAAACAGTCCGGACGCACATTTTGTTGGACTGGATGGCGATTTGAGCATTGATCTGGTGCAGCGCTTGTTTCCACAAGCCAAAATTCAAACTCTGAACGGACTGACCGATCCGGCGCAAATGATGCTGAATGTTGCAACCCGCAAAGCCGATTTGATTATCATTGATAAAATTTCGGTATCCCATTTCAATGACAATAATGATACGAAATTAAAATCGCTTTTTCCCGATCAACCCATTGCTATCTATGGTGGCGGGTTTGCCGTTAAAAAGGGTGAGCCTGATCTGCTGGAAACTATCAACGGCCTGGTTGATATGATGAATAACATGAGCATTCCTGACCGCTTAATCAATGCTTACGGCCTGGGCTCTATGGGCCTGCTCCCTCCTGCAAAGCCCTATAAATAGAGCTACTCGTCCCCAACCTTAAGGGCGGCGATAAAGGCCGATTGCGGGATTTCCACCGAACCGTACTGGCGCATCTTTTTCTTGCCTTCTTTTTGCTTGTCCCACAATTTGCGCTTGCGGGTAATGTCACCGCCATAGCATTTCGCGGTCACGTCTTTCGAGAAAGAGCCGATCGTTTCGCGGGCGATAATCTTGGCGCCGATCGAGGCCTGAATCGCAATCTTGAACATCTGTTTGGGGATCAGATCCTTGAGGCGCTCGCACAATTGGCGGCCCCGACGCTCGGCCTGGCTGCGATGGACAATCATGCTTAAGGCATCCACCGGCTCGGAATTGACCAGAATGGACATCTTTACCAGATCCCCTTCTTTGTACCCGTCCAGATGGTAGTCAAAGCTGGCATAGCCCTGCGACAATGATTTCAGACGATCATAGAAATCGAACACGACTTCGTTGAGCGGTAAATTATATTCCAGCACAACGCGGTTGCCGACGTAATTCAACGCTACCTGCTGGCCGCGACGCTCCTCGCACAATTTCAGCAAGCTGCCCACATATTCGTTAGGCACAAAAATCGTGGCTTTGATCCACGGCTCTTCGGTTTTTTCAATACGGCTTTCGTCGGGCATATCCGCCGGATTATACAATTTAAGCGTCGTCCCGTCGGTCAGATGAATCTGATATAAAACGCTTGGAGCGGTTGCGATCAAATCAATATTATATTCGCGCTCCAGTCGCTCCTGGATGATCTCCATATGCAACAAGCCCAAGAATCCGCAACGGAAACCCATCCCCAGAGCCGCCGAACTTTCCATCTCGTAACTAAAGCTGGCATCGTTCAGCGCTAGTTTCCCCAACGCTTCGCGCAATTTTTCCAGCTCGGAACTATCGACCGGGAACAGGGAGCAGAACACAACCTGAATCGAAGGCTTAAAGCCCTCCAAAGCCTGAGCGGTCGGCGTTTTCGTGTGCGTAATCGTATCACCGACCTTGGTGCTGGAAATATCTTTGACTGCCGCCGTAATAAATCCCATCTCGCCGGGCCCAAGCGCATCGATCAACGTCTGTTTGGGTGTAAAGACCCCGACGCGATCCACGGCGCCCTTATAGCCCGTGGCCATGAATGTAATTTGATCGCCCTTGCGCAATGTGCCTTCCATGACGCGGATCAAAACCACGATTCCCAAATAGGCGTCATACCACGAATCCACCAGCAGAGCTTTGAGTGGCGCATTGGCGTCCGTAGCTTTTGGCGGCGGCAGGCGTGTGACAATCGCTTCCAGCAATTCATCAATACCAATACCGGTTTTGGCCGACACCCGTACGGCATCGCTGGCATCCAGACCGATGACATCTTCGATCTGTTGCTGCACGCGCTCGGGCTCGGCGGCGGGTAAGTCGATTTTATTCAACACCGGAACAATCTCGTGATTCTTATCCAATGCCTGATACACATTCGCGAGTGTCTGGGCTTCGACTCCTTGCGAGGCATCCACCCCCAGAATCGAACCTTCGCACGCCACCATCGCGCGGCTGACTTCGTAACCGAAATCCACGTGACCGGGCGTATCCATTAAATTCAGCTGATAGGTTTTGCCATCTTTGGCCGTGTAGCTTAGACGCACGGTTTGCGCCTTGATCGTGATACCGCGCTCGCGTTCGATCTCCATGTTATCCAAAAGCTGGCTTTTCATGTCGCGCATTTCGATGGCGCCCGCTTTTTCAATTAAACGGTCGGCCAGCGTCGATTTCCCATGGTCGATATGGGCAATAATAGCAAAATTACGGATAAGCGATTGGTCAGTCATGTCCGGCAAGCTATGCGAAATCACCTTGAAAGGCAAGGGTTTTTCCAGTAGTTTCCGCCCATGTTTACACCTTTTTCCCTCAGCCGTACGACCGAAGCCCATATCGGCAATTTGTCGGCATTACACGGCTGGGAAGAAATCACCCGCCCTTTATTAAAAAAACTGACAACACCCCAAACAGCCTGCGACGGGCTGGCGGTTCTGTTACAGCTGCAACGGCTGGCCCCGATTGCCGAATTAGGCTTGGGTGCGCATAGCGGCCTCAAAAATGTGTTCTTAACATCCGTATTGCCGGGTTGGCTGGATTTTGCCGCTTTGCCGGCAACCGAATCACAAAAAAAGCGGTTGGCGGATCTGTTGTTCGAAGGCGATCCGGAAAAACGTTCGCCTTTAATTCTCAATCTTTGTGACTATGGGCGCGACATCGGTGAACGGATTATCGAACGCTGTCTGGCCGCTGCTTTGGATGTCGAGGTGACTTTTGATGATCCGTGGTTCCATCGCACCTTGCTGCATTATTTAGATACCAAAGAGATTGAAGCCTATGCGTTGTGGCGCACGGCACGCAATGGCGAGATCGATCGCCGCATTGGAATGCGCATCAACTCTCCCAGCATCCCCTATCCTGCTTTTGAAGATTATAAAGAGAAAAACAGGCTGTATAACGAAATCGCCCTGTCCATGCGCCGCCAGCGCGAGCACAATCCGTTTTTTACGATCACCGTCCTGCCAACCCCCGAGGATGCCGTTCTGGATAATCTTTCCTATGATGCCTATGTGGATTTATTTTTCCGCATGTGCGATGTCGATTGGAAAGCGATTGATCAGGCCCATCAAGTGTTGATCGGCCAGTTAAATCTGGCCAAACAGTTACGCTTTACCAATGACGATGGCACGGACCTTTCCATGAATATCGACGGCTTTACATTCTGCAATAGTCTGGTCGCCAAAAACGTGCCAGGATCGGAAGTATTCAGCGCGCCGCATAAAAACAGTGTGCAGGGAAAACTTGTCGCCAAAGGCCGCTTTATTCCCAAAGGCCAGGGCGAGCTGATCGAAGACATTACGTTGGAATTTAAAGACGGGCGTGTGATAGCGTTTGATGCGCGTGTCGGACGCGAAGCGCTGGCCGAAGAAGTTGAAGCCGATGAGGGCAGCTGCTATGTCGGCGAAATCGGCATCGGTACAAATCCTGTGTTGCAGCAGCATGTCGTCAATTCACTGATGGTCGAAAAGATCGGCGGGTCGTTTCACATCGCTCTGGGCAACGCCTATACGTTCCACGATTATCTGGGCACGCCGGTGCATGTCGATAATGGCAACCGTAGCAAAATTCACTGGGACATCACCACGATGCTGGTGGGTAAAGGCGGGCGCATCTATGTGGATGGAACGCCTATCATGGAAAACGGCAAATTTCTGGATCCGCGCCTGCACATCCTCAATGGATAGGCCGCAAATCACACACATGTATGGGATACTTTACCGCGTTTTTTAAGGGAAAACGCGGGAGAATAGGGGATGATCAATACCACTGGCATCGTCACCCATACGCAAAAACTCCAGTCGCTGGGACAATTAGCGGGCGGGGTGGCACATGATTTCAACAATATTCTTTCGATTATCGAAGGCTACGCACGCATCCTAGAGCGGCAGTTTGGACCGCACCATGCCGCACAAGAAAAACTTCAGCATATTTTGATGGCTACCAAGCGCGGCGCCAGCCTGACACGGCGCCTGCTGGCGTTTGGCCGACAGGATTTATTAAGCGGTAAAACCTGCGACCTGGTGCAGGTGATCCGCGAGACCGCCGTACTTTTAAAGCCACTTTTAACCGAGCGCATCAAGCTGGAGATTTCTGTACCCGACCATGGTTTGTATGTGCCCTGCGACGGCGATGTTATCAGCCAGATCCTTTTAAATCTGGCCACCAACGCACGCGATGCTATTCCGGATACGGGAAATGTGTGGATTCGCGCCGCGGCCGAAAACGATAAGTAGGTCAGCTTAAGCCTGATTGATAATGGTTGCGGCATCCCCGAAGAAATATTACCACGCATTTTCGAGCCTTTTTTTACAACCAAACCACAAGGCCAAGGCACAGGCCTGGGCCTGTCGATGATTGCCGGGTTAGTGCAGCAGATGCACGGTGTCATCGATGTTGAATCGGTCGCCGGTCATGGCACAAAATTCGATATTACCTTGCCGCGCGCGGCGGCAGAAAGTCAGACAACGACAATTCAAAGCCAACATCCTACTTCTTTAAAACAAAAAACCATTCTGGTTGTCGACGATGAGGAGTCCTTGCTGCCCATCTTGCAACTGGAGCTGGAAGAATTGGGCATGAAAGTCTTGCAAGCCGCCAACGCCGAGCGCGCGCTGATTGTGCAGGAAGAATATCAGGAACCCATCGACCTGCTACTGACCGATATCGTGATGCCGGGATTGAATGGTACAAAGC
>CAYRRF010000104.1:0-4932 GCA_964426595.1 uncultured Bdellovibrionales bacterium
CGCGTTCCAAAGTGCGTTGCAGGGGATGTTCGTTTTTGCGCGCCAAGCGCATGGCCTGATCGACCTTGGTCTCGGCAACTTCATAGGTGTACACGCCGGCGATACCGACACCGTCATTGTGAACGTGCAGCATGATCTCGGTGGCTTCGGCATTGGTGCGGCGAAAGATACGCTCGAGCACATAGACGACAAACTCCATCGGCGTGAAGTCGTCATTCAGCAGCAGAACCTTGTACATGGCCGGCTTTTTGGTTTTCGTCTTGCCCTTGACGGCCAGCCCGTCCTCGTAGGCCTCGTTGTTGTTGACCGGGCGACCCATGTGAATCGGGCGGCGCTGGTTGCTGAGGCGGAAATCCGAGGAATAGATCGAGGTCATCCTTCTATTGTGGCCGCAACCGCTTAAAAAAAGAGTAAAGAAAAGGTGTATTTATGTATTGTAAATAAGGTCTTGATGTTATGCGTTTGAAACGATATACCTTTATTTAATACATTTGCGCAACAAAAGAACTATTGGAGGTACTAACTCATGACAGATAAACGACACAACGGTGGTGTTTCTGCATTCTCAGTAGAAGGTGTCCAAGCTAAATTTGGAATTCAAAAGGAACACATGACTGTTTCTGGAGATCCAACCGATACCGGGCGTGATAAGACAAACCGATTCGAAGGCGTAAGTACAGATATGTTGCGTCGTGCATTTAATTTTGGTGAGAGCACCAGCCGATCGGATACATCTCCACAACCGCAAGGCTAAGTCTTTAGGCACGAATTAAAAACCCCTCTCCTAGCAGAGGGGTTTTTGTTTTACGTGTTGTTTTCTTCTTCCAGCAGTGCTTTGCGTGACAATTTTCCGATCAGGGTTTTGGGCAAAGGTGTGCGGCGTATCTCGATGATGCGCGGCATTTCAATCGGCGACAGATAGTCCTTGAGGAAGGTTTTCAGTTCTTCTTCGTTCAACGACTGTCCTTCTTTCAAAGTAATCCAAATTTTCACGGTTTCGCCGCGCACCGGATCGGGCAGGCCGGCGCACACGCATTCGGCAATGGCCGGGTGGCGGTACACGGCATCTTCGATGGTACGTGGATAAACATTGTAACCGCCGCACAGGATCATGTCTTTCATGCGGTCGACGATAAAGAAATACCCGTCCGTGTCCTGTATGGCGACATCGCCCGTATGCAGCCAGCCATCGCGCAAAGCATGTTTGGTTTCATCGTCGCGTTTCCAATAGCCGCGCATGACCTGGGGCCCGCGCACGCAGAGTTCGCCTTTTTCACCCTTGGCGACCGGCGTGACGCCGTCTTCCATGGAAAACAACGCGATGTCGGTATCGATGACGGGCTTGCCGATCGAGCCGGGCTTGTTGGTTCCGGTCAACGGGTTGGCGCACACAACGGGTGAGGTCTCGCTGAGGCCGTAACCTTCGACCAGCGTGCAGCCCGTGTGTTTTTCAAAGTCCAGCTTGACATCGACGGGCAGGGGCGCGCCGCCGGAGATACAGTAATTGACCGAGCGCAGATTGTATTTGTGCAGATCGGGGTGATTGTTGATGCTGGCAAAAATCGTCGGCACCGCGGGAAAGATTGACGGTTTCTTTTTGTGAATCACGCGCATGACTTGTTTGACGTCGAAACGCGGCAAAGCGATGATGGTCGTGCCCATCATGACCGACAAATTGAGCAGCGATGTTAAAGCAAACACATGGAAAAACGGAATGACGGCCAACGCCGTCTCTTGCCCTTCATGCGCCGGTGCAAACCAGACGCGGCACTGCTGGGCATTGATGCTGAGATTGGCGTGGGACAGCATGGCGGCTTTGCTGCTGCCCGTGGTGCCACCGGTATATTGCAGCACAGCCGTGTCTTTTTCCAAATCGATCAAACACGCGCGCAAGCGATGATGCGCTGCATACAGGCTTTCGGCGGCTATCGCTTTGGCGGGCAGGGCGGCGATATCGCGGCGTTTGAACAGGCGGAACGCCAGACCCGTTACGCACGGCATTTGCTTTTCCATGTGCGCGACGATTAAACGGCGCAGCCCCAGCAGCGGCAGCAATTTGTCGATCATGGCATGCAGATTGAGCGTCACCACGAAATGCGGATCCGAGTCCTCGATGATGTGCTGCAACTCGTGCGGGGCATAGAGCGGATTGATGTTGACCACGATGCCGCCGGCCAGCAGCACCGCAAAATAAAATTCGATATAGGCCGGACAATTCGGCAGCATCAGCGCCACGCGCTTGCCTTTTTCCAAGCCGTTGGCTTGCAAATTCGCGGCCAACAATTGTACGCGCTGCCACAATTCATGATAGGACGTTTTGCGATCCAGAAAATCGACGGCGGTGCGTTGCGGCCACATATGGGCGGCATCGCGCAGCAAATCCGGCAAGAAGCGGGGCGTTAACGACATACCGCTATTCTGGTGCCAAAGGGCTTAATTTTTTACGAAGAGAGGTCCGTAAAAAAGGCTTTTGTACGTTCCAAACGTTCCTGGATAATGGGTGCATATGGACCCAGGCCTTTTTCCGTCAGGGCGGCCGTATTCTGTGCCAGCGTTTCCTGGTGAGCACTGATGTTTTTTTGAATTTCTCGTTTGCTGATGGTGATCGACGTAGAAGCAAACATGCCAAGCAAGTCATGTATCCTTTTTTGTATCGTCGGCTCAATGTCACGCCCTTCATAATACATGGCCATCAAGGCTTGTGGATCTTTCAGCGCATCCGAGCGGTTTTGATCGTCGATGCCGACAAGAGCACAATTGATGTCAATAACATATGGTTCTACACTGCCATTCTCTGTTGCGCATACGAATATATTGGTTGCGTTCAGATCCAGAAATCCCAGCCCCCCGACAGCAAGAGGAATTGTTTCGTGGAAAATACGACAACCGATTTTTTCACGTTGTTCGACGGTAGCGCTTTGTAAATACTCGGGCAATGAAACGCCGTTGCTCAACGCGTTCATATCGATCACGGCTACTTTATCTTGTTGCGGATAAATGGCGCGTACAGCTTCGGGCAGTTTTTCCCGCGAAAGACGTGTGTAATGATGTTCCGGCGTGCGCAGGCCGCACGCTTCCGCCAGACGGGCATTATAGGTTGTCTGTGAGGCTTCTTTGATGTCTGGCGTAAATTTTGCAATACGCGGCTGGCCTTCCGTGGAACGGTAACTGAAAACCGAGGCGCGCGCCGGATTAATCGACAGCGCATAGATGTCGCCGTAAGAGAAAGAGGGGGTCATGCCGTACTGCACGCGATTATTATACCGCATCGATATTAAAAAAGAATGGCGCCGTTAAGAATCGGCTCTGGGGGTGTTTAAATAGTCTTTTAACATCTCGAGATCGTTGCGCGAGGTCCATTTGAGGGCGGCGGTGAAGATCTCGTTGGCGTTTGTTCCAAAAAGCCGGGCCTGACCGACGGTCACAGTAACAAGCGGTTTGTTTTCTACAAATCCGACCATCTCGGCCTCGCGGTCCAAGGGTGGGCGTTCATGTTGATCAAGGATATTGGCCGGCACCATTTTAGTTGGGTCTTTGACGCTGGGGTAAAAGGCAAAGGCGCGGACATTTTCTTTGGTGTCCTGGTCACCGACATTTCGATTCAGCAGTCCCAAACGAAAGTCGAGCGACTTGAGACTGATAAAGGCATTGAGGGCGGTGGTGGGGCTGGTCGTCTTCTTGTTGGCTGTCCAATTAGGCTTAGCGTACATGGGAGCTCCCTTTGTGGCTGTCAGGCGGGTTTCGGGCAGTCTAGCGGTCTTTTTCCCATAGTGCAAGAAAAAACGGAAGGGATTCCGTTTGTTACCGACTTCCTGTAGGCTTGGCCGCATGACGCGCCCGCACCGCAAACATATCACCATCTATTCCGACGGGGCCTGCAAGGGGAATCCCGGGCCCGGCGGCTGGGGGGCGTTGTTAATCTATAACGGCGTGGAAAAGGAAATCAGCGGCTTCGAGCCTGAAACCACCAATAACCGCATGGAACTGCGGGCGGCTTTGGAGGCCCTGAAAGCCCTGAAAGAGCCCTGCCGGATCGATTTTTATACCGATAGCGAATATTTACGCAAAGGCATGGTCGAATGGATGGCGGGCTGGAAGGCCAAGGGCTGGAAAAAGGTCGCCAACCCCGATCTGTGGCAGGCCCTGGACCTGGAAGCTGAGATGCATGAAATACAGTGGCACTGGGTGCGTGGCCATGACGGCAACGAGCTGAACGAGCGCGTCGACCGCCTGGCCAGTGACGCGGCAGTGCTTGCATCCGATGCTTAGAGCGCAATACCGAGTTTTTTCTTAAATGAAGGCAACACCTCTTCCCCCATCGTGCGAAGTCTGACGAATGTATGTTTGGGTTCCGTGCAAGGTTCCGCATTTTTTTTCATGAAATCCATGTTATCACTGAAGGCGAAATCTACTCTTTCCTTCGGTGCGTTAGTTGCGCCGATATTCGGAGAGAATGTGATATGTTTCTCAAGCGCCGTTTCCTTACTTGTTGAAAAAAATCCAGTGCGCTTTTTAACGATGACTGGTACTTCGGAAATCGACGGAATGTATGGGATATTCTCAAGATTGTTATTCATGAAATCGCCATAAACATTATAGGATTTTTTGAAATCATCGATAAATTGTACAAACCGGCCAAGCTGTTCTTTGGACATGTTCTGTGCCGTGGCGGGGTCAAAATCCTTGTATAGGCCTTCCAACTGATCCACAAGCGCACGAGATTGGGGTGAAAAAGTGATTTCTTCGAAAGGGACATCCACGGCGATAGAGTTCAGGAACGCGCCTTTGGTTTTACCATTTTGGCGTGTGTAGGATGTTGGCATGTGTTCGACTGAATCCCTTGAAGTGAATGTTTAATTATCATAACACAAGCTTAGGAGCTTGTCAAGAGCGGTTTTCAAGGCCCTGAACGAGCGCGTCGACCGCCTGGCC
>CAYRRF010000105.1:0-3506 GCA_964426595.1 uncultured Bdellovibrionales bacterium
GGAGGATGGTAAACCGCACAAGGATGATTTGTTATTAGTAAAGCTTCCCTCCTAATTTTGTGGTCTTGCTTCTCTGCGACCTCGGCCGATGGCCTCGCACAAAACGCTTGTCGCGTTTTGACGAACCAAGGCTTCGTTCACCGCACCCCGCCTCATCACTTACTTCCATGAGGCTAAAGCCTCATGGAAGTAAGTGGCGGAGAGGGTGGGATTCGAACCCACGGAGACCTTGCGACCTCGCCAGTTTTCAAGACTAGTGCCTTCAACCACTCGACCACCTCTCCGCATAGCTTTTTTTACAATAAACCGCCCATAGATGCAACCCATGCGTTTAAGACGGGCCCATTCCAGACCTGCGCCATATCGCAGATGCGTATTTAGAATCGGACTACATCATACTCAAAGCAATTACGACCTGCATGATAGGGCGAGATAATGCTGTCAAACGTGCTGTTATACGGAGAGCGTCCTACCGACGTATCATTCGAATCCAAAGCAAAAGTGGCGCATAAGCGGTACCCCGTTTTACTTATGATTTCGTATTCGTAAGGCTGGTGCGTGGCAGGATCATGCCATTTCTCCATCGTATAGGGCGCGCTTAGAAGTGCATCAAGTCCAGTAGGTAATTTTTGATGGAGGTGATAATAACTCTTTATATTACCTTTAAGGGTGTACAAACTACGCGCACGGATTTCATCAAGCGATTTCGCCCGGTAGGTGGCCGGCGGTGTTAGCCAAAGAGAAGTCACAACCGCAGCGCTTACGACCACAGCGGTAGCAATAGCTAATAGTTTTCCCGTGTTCAGGCGTGGTGTCATTCTTTTTCTTCCTTGCGCAGGTCCAGAAGATAGTAAGAAAACCCCGTCCCGGCGATGACCGCTACGACAAGGGCTTTCAAAATAAATCGGATGGTCAGATCGCCGCCTAATAAACGGTAGAGCAACGTAGTGGTATCACAAAGCAAAGCGCTTGCCGCCACAAAAAGCGTCATGTATGTCAGCCAGCGACGGATAGGCGAGAAACGTCTGAAGGGGTTGCTTTTGACTTGTTTGCCGATGTAATGCGCCATAAAGAAAAAGACAGGAAAACTAATGATAATAGAAGCGGTCTCCCAGCGCGAATCATTTCTGAAAGCTGTTTCGTAGAACACCGAATCCGGGAGAGCGCGATCAATAAAATTAAACAGCAGGCGTCCTAAATTAATGACACCATAGTACAAGGTGCTGAACATCACGATATAAAGAAAGGCGTCCCGTGCGGAGAGAGAAGGCCGTGGTTTCGGAACGGGTACGGAAAAGGGCGTATCGGAAAAAACATCCAGTGCGCTGGTTATTTGGGCGCTCGGCCATCCTGCCCCCTCTAATACGTTGGCGATCTCTTTTTTTGTGTTACCGCTTTGCAGGGCTTCTTTCACAAAGGCTTCGAGTTGCTGGGTGTCGGCTGCCATAATGAACTCCTTGTAACATGAGTGTAATAAATCCATTTCTAAAGATAAACGGGTAAATAAAGAGATAAATACACTCCTCAAAGGCTCTTATGGGTTGCTGTTACCGCTTCTTGTCCGTACACTCCCAGAGGTATGTGTCGTTATCTTGCTGTATTTATCGTTCTGGCGCTGACTATGCCCGCCCACGCGAGCAGCTTCGAGCAATGGAAGACACATTTCCAGCAACGGCTGGTCAGTCAGGGACATGCGCCGCAGGCGGTTGCCGCTATCTTTGATCAAATTGAATTTGACCCGCGGGTGATTGCTCTGGATCGCAAACAACCCGAGGGGCATATGACGCTGGTCGAGTATGTCGGCAAAACGCTCAAGCCATTGCGGATTGCCCAAGGCAAGCGGCTGCTACAAAAACACAAAGCGCTTTTGCAACAGATCGAACAGCGCTATGGCGTGCCGCCTGCAATTATCGTTGCGCTGTGGGGTAAAGAAACCGACTATGGCGGCTATGTTGGAAACTTTAAAACTCTGGATGCGCTGGCAACATTGGCGTATGAAGGCCGCCGCCGCGACTATTTTGAAAGTGAACTGGCCGCAGCCATCGATCTGGTACAGCGTTACCACTGGCCCGTGCACCGCGTACGCGGCTCGTGGGCCGGGGCCATCGGCCAATGCCAGTTCATGCCCTCGCATTATTTGAACAGTGGTGTCGACGGTGATGGCGATGGCCGTGTCGATTTGTGGAACTCGATGCCCGATATTTTTGCCAGTATGGCCCAATTGCTGGTCGAAAAGGGATGGCAGCGCGGCTTGCCCTGGGGGCACCGTGTGGACAGTAAAATGGCCGCTCCTAAATACAGGTCCCAGCGCCTTTATCAGCCGGATGGCCCGGAAGGTCCCACCTATGTCATAACGCATAACTTTGACGTCTTGAAGGGTTGGAACAAGTCGGGCTATTTTGCTACTGCTATCGGCCGTCTGGCCGATACGATCTCGCAACCTTAGGGGTACCCATGTTGAAGCGCTCTCTGGCCGTCCTGGCGGCATCTTTGCTGTTATCCGCGTGTACGGAGACCGAGCTGGTGTCCCACTGGTGGAAAAATATAGGCAACGGCAACCGCACGTCCTCGGGAACCCAGCAGCAAGGCCTGTACAAAGTCGGCAATCCATATCAGGCGGGCGGCAAATGGTATACGCCCAGCGAAAATTACAGCTATGACGAAACCGGTATCGCTTCGTGGTACGGCGACGAGTTTCATGGCAAGCGCACCGCGAACGGTGAAATTTTTGACAAGAACGAATTGACAGCCGCGCACCCGACCTTGCAACTGCCCAGCCTGATCCGCGTGACGAATTTAGAGAATGGTCGCTCGGCCGTGTTGCGTGTCAATGACCGCGGACCTTTTGCGCGCAGTCGCTTGATTGATTGCTCGCACCGCGCCGCGGAAGTGCTGGGGTTTATCGGCACCGGCACCGCCAAAGTCCGTGTACAAGTATTAGAACGCGAAAGCCGTGTTCTGGCCGAAGCCGCGAAACAAGGCTATCCGCCGAAGATCCAGATGGCGATGGCTTTCCGTCGCTCGCCGGAAACAGAAGGCGTACAAGTGGCCAGCGCCAACACCTCGGCAGCACCTGTGGCAACAGGCGCGCCTACGCCGATTGCCTCCAGCGAGTTGCCTCCGCCTGCGTCTGTCGGCAATGTTTCCAGCGAGGATATCGAAGATTTGAACAAGCAATTGTTCCGCAAATATCCGGTTTCGCCGACCAGCATTTATATTCAGGTGGGATCGTTTACCAATCCGGCGAATGCGGCTGCGCTTAAGCCCAAATTGGCAAGCCTGGGTCATGTGGAAATCTATCAGGCGACCGTTGGCGGACGCCAGTTTAACCGCGTGCGTATCGGTCCCGTGCCGAATGTCGGTGCGGCGGATGCGCTGTTGAATCGCACGATTGCAGCCGGCTATCCCAGTGCCCGTATTATTGTTGATTAGTTGAGAAAGTAAAAACCGATGTTGCGTTATATTACGTTTTGTGTGTTGATGCTTGTTTCGTCTGCTGCCGCGGC
>CAYRRF010000105.1:3516-4855 GCA_964426595.1 uncultured Bdellovibrionales bacterium
ACACCCGCCCGCCAGGCCATACTGATTGACGTGGATACACGCACTGTCTTGTTTGACAAAAATTCGCAGCAGCGCATGCCCACCTCGTCGATGAGCAAGGTCCTGACATCGTATCTGGTGTTCCAGGCCTTGCATGATGGGCATATCAAAATGGATCAAACCTTTCCGATCAGCGAAAAAGCCTGGCGTATGGAAGGGTCCAAGATGTTCGCCCCGCTTAACTCGCAGGTCAAAATCGAAGATCTTATTCGTGGCTTGAATATTCAATCCGGAAACGATGCGGCGGTAGCATTGGCCGAAGGTGTGGCCGGAGCCGAAGAGGCGTTTGCCGATATGATGAATAAAAAAGCCGCCGAACTGGGCATGAAAAGCTCGCACTTTATGAATGCCAGCGGTTGGCCCGATCCGAACCATTATTCCACAGCCTATGATCTGGCGTTGCTGGCATTTGCATTGATCAAAAACTTTCCGGACTATTACCACTATGACTCGGAAAAAGAATTCACCTACAACAACATTAAACAAGGCAACCGCAATCCGCTCTTGTACCGCAATATCGGCGCTGACGGCATTAAAACCGGTCACACCGAGGATGGTGGCTATGGTCTAATTGGATCTGCGGTACAGAATGGCCGCCGTTTAATTCTGGTTATCAACGGCCTGAGCAGTATGCAGGAACGTGCCGATGAATCCGCGCGGCTGTTAAGCTGGGGGTTTTCGAACTTCAAGCATCTGGAAATGTTCAAAGCCAATGAACCCGTCGAAACCGCAAAAGTCTGGATGGGTGTAAAGCCAACGGTCGCGGTTGTGGCGCATGAAGATGTCAAAGCGATTTACAACATCGCGGAAAAAGACAAGCTGCAAGCGGTGGCCGTGTTGAACGAGCCGGTGCAGGCCCCCGTTAAAAAGGGCGATTTTGTTGGCGAATTACGCGTCCATATGGGTGATTTCCCCGATCGCAAGATTCCGCTCTATGCGGCAGAAGATGTTGCCGAGCTGGGTTGGGTGCCACGCCTTATCGAGCGTGCAAAACTAATGGTAGGTAGCGGTGAGTAAACGGACGCCTTTTATTACTTTTGAAGGCGGCGAAGGCAGCGGTAAAACCACGCAGATTAAATTATTGATGGAGTGGTTACACCAGCATCACATTGATGCGATCGCCACGCGCGAACCCGGCGGCACCGAAGGCGGCGAAGCCATTCGCAAACTGCTGGTCGAAGGCAAGCAAAACCGCTGGGACTCGCATACCGATACATTGCTGTTTCTGGCGTCGCGCCGTCACAATCTGGTACATGTGGTCTGGCCGGCTTTAGAAAAAGGGCAATGGGTGCTGTCGGAC
>CAYRRF010000106.1:0-1916 GCA_964426595.1 uncultured Bdellovibrionales bacterium
GCAGCAGCGCTTTCAGTGCCTTTTTCCAAGAACGCCGCAGCATCCGTCGCAGCTTCTGCTTCTTTGGCAGCTTCTTCTTTGACGATGGCCGTACCGCGTTCGAACTGGATTTTCGCTTCTTCTTCCGAACGGGCAACGTTGACCGTTACCGTGATCGACACTTCGGGGTGCAAGGCCACTTTGGCTTTGAACAGACCCAAAGTCTTGATCGCATCGGCCAGAACGACCTGCTCGCGTGCGCACTTAAAGCCTTTGGCTGTAACGGCATCGGAAACATCGCGGGTCGAAACCGAACCGTACAAACGGCCGCTTTCTGCCGCCTGACGAATGACCACAACGGACAATTTGTCCATTTTGGTAGCCAGGCTTTCCGCTTCGCTTTTCGCTTTCAAGTTCACCGCTTCCAGTGTTTTACGCTGGGCTTCGAAATAAGCGAGGTTGTCTTTGGTCGCACGCAAAGCTTTTTTGCGCGGGATCAAAAAGTTGCGGGCGAAACCGGGCTTGACGGTGACAACGTCACCCATTTGACCCAGATTTTCCACACGTTGTAATAAGACGACTTGCATGTCTATTCCCCTCTCTTATTCCGCATGATCTGTGTAAGGCAACAACGCCAATTGGCGTGCGCGCTTCACAGCTGCGGTCAGCTGGCGTTGATATTTGGCCGAAACGCCGGTGATACGGCTGGGCAGCAATTTGCCGCGATCCGAAACATAGCGCTTGAGCATGTCGACATCTTTGTAATCGATGACAACCTGACCCGACGAGAACGGGCAGGTTTTGCGGCGGCGCGAACCACCCGAGGAACGTTCTCCGCGTGGCTCATCATCTTCATCGCGAGGTTTGCGGGCTGGAAACTGGCTCATGCGGCTTCTCCTTCATCTTTTTTGCGCAGGATCGGCGACGAACCTTGCGGCAGTTTTTCAATACGTACGGTCAAAAAGCGCAGGACGTCTTCGCTCAGGCGCAGGTTGCGCTCCAGCTCGTCCTTGGCCGCCGACGGACCGTCGGTGTGGATCAAGGTGTAATGACCTTTTTTGTTTTTGTTGATCTTGTAAGCCAACTGGCGCAGACCCCAATATTCGGTGTTGGCGACTTTACCGCCCGCATCCTTGACGATGCTCTGCATTTTCTTGGCGAAATCGTCATTCTGACCTTGCGACAGGTCTTGCCGTGTGACGAACACGGTTTCGTATAGTGGCATGTTATCCCCTTGTGGTTAAAGTGAAATACCCCCCGCTTGCCGAGCGAGAGGAAGGAGTGGAGGTCGGTTTATAGGCCGATTAAGGGTTAAAGTCAAGGGGAAACGTGCCTTAACTTTAACTATTATAGGGCAAGGATACCGCCTTTAATTAATGCTTGGATTTTTCAACAAGATGGCAATTCTTTCGGCCACTTTTTCCAATGAAAAATCTTCTGCATAACAACTAAACGCATTTGTCATGAAGCGACCCATACGGCTACGACGTCTAACAGCTGCAAGGCCTTTCATAGAATCCGAATAAGGGGGAGCGGTAAGGCTATCATCAAACGTATCGTTAGACTCAATATAACCCTTCTCGATACAGATATTAGTCATTTCCAGATAGGCATGGGCAAACACGTCCTCGAGATCCTCCGTCGTTGGGTCGCACTCATCAAGATATTCTTCGATTTTGTTACGGAAGACCCGTTCCGCCTTGCGCTTTTTGGGAAAGATCGATGTTTCATAAGGCAGACACTGGAGGGCATACCCCGCCAGGTTTTTCAGTACCTCAGCCGGTTTCTCTTTTTGCAGATCTGTATTTACGAGTTCACGAACATTATCATACAAATACGCCTGTTCCGATCCATAAGTTGTAGTTCCGCCGCCCATTTCAAACTCCTGTTGTTGGATTTCTTTTCCCTTTTATATGACCCAAAAAATTATTAAGTCA
>CAYRRF010000106.1:1926-4816 GCA_964426595.1 uncultured Bdellovibrionales bacterium
TACATTTTTCTTGTTGTTTTTATTCAAAAAATACTTGTTATCGTACAAACGATAATCACCATTAACCGCTACGAAAAAGATAAAAGGATGGGAGGGTAAGGAGGATCCTCTCTACGGCAACCCTTGTTAAGCCTCAAAGGCCGAAGTTTTGAACTTATTTCCAGCTGTGGCCTGAACATCCGGACGCAAGGGGGATTTAGTCAGTGCGCTGTTTTCCTGCATTACATTCAGTTGCAGGCGTGTTTTTTCCAAATCTGTTAAGGCCTGTTTGGTCGGTGACTTGCCAGGTTCTGATGTATACTTACTCCCCGAGACAATGCGTCCCTCGAAATTCCTTACTATTTCATGCGCCCCCAAGTGATTGATGGGTCTACCACTCTGATAGTGCTGCAATACTGATCCGGGCGCTTTCTTATTAATTATATCTCTTTCGTCGAGAGAATTTTTTTGTACCAACAATGTTGACGCCGCATAGCGAACGCCATCTTCATGCACCCGATCCTGAAGGCTTACGCCCTGCTCCGATTCAAACTTTTCTATTTCGTGCACAAAATGGTCTAATTCCTCCAGTTTGCTGTAAGGTTCCCGGCTCGCAGCCATCTCTACCATGATCTGCCGCTGCGCCCTAAGCGTCATGTAAGTCTGGGCTTTCTGATCCGTGTTCCCATCCACTTGATAGGAACGCGTCATTTTTGAGTTACTATACCCCTGAGAATTGAGGTCAAAGGGATATTCGACCGAGACAACTTGGCCACCATCGGGATTTGTGTGCACACGCAGGCCCTCATGAGCTTCTTCCTCAGCTGCAATTCGAGGCTGTGCATTTTTGGATTCCGGATTCACTACTGGTCCGGGTGTCGACGCGGGTACATCATCATTACGTTCGATAAACTCTGCGTAAGAAACCATGGATGCTCCTCTTTCTCCTGAAGGCTTTTCTATATACTACCATAATTTATTTAAAAGTCAAGATACTTTCTCCATACTTGCCCCTCACCCCAAATCCCGCTATTCCTTAACGACCGAACACAACACCAAGGATGCACATGAAAACCGCTTTTGTATTTCCCGGCCAAGGCTCTCAAGCTGTCGGAATGGGCAAGGACCTGTACGAGGCCTTTGCCACCGCCCGCGAAGTCTTCCAGCAAGTGGATGACGCCCTGAATCAAAAGCTCAGCACTTTGATGTTCCAGGGGCCCGAAGAGGAGCTGAACCTGACCGAGAATACCCAGCCCGCGTTAATGGCCGTCAGCATGGCTTTGATGGCGGTCTTGCAGAAAGATGCCAAATATGATTTCACCGGCCATGTCGCCGCCGTGGCCGGCCACAGCTTGGGCGAATACAGCGCCCATGCCGCCGTCGGAACCTTTTCACTGACCGATACGGCACGGCTTTTAAAAATCCGCGGCCAGGCCATGCAAAAGGCCGTCCCTGTGGGCCAAGGCGCCATGGCAGCCATCCTTGGTCTCGACCTGCCCCCCGTTCTGGCCCTGTGTCAGGAGCTGTCGACCGCGCAAAGCGTGGTGGTCTCGGCCAATGACAATAGCCCCGGCCAGGTCGTCATCAGCGGTCACAAAGAGGCCGTCGCCGTAGCGGTGGAACGCGCCACCGCCATGGGCGCCAAGCGTGCCGTGCTTTTGCCGGTCAGCGCGCCGTTCCACTGCCCCTTGATGCAGCCCGCCGCCGATGCCATGGCAAAGGCGCTGGCCGAAGTGGCCATCAACCCGCCAAGCCTGCCCGTCTATGCGAACGTTACGGCGGCTCCCGTCACCGATCCGGCCCAGATCAAAGACCTTTTGGTACGTCAGGTAACAGGCCAGGTGCGCTGGCGCGAGAGTGTGCTTCAAATGGCGGCCGATGGTGTTCAGAAAATGGTTGAAGTTGGATCAGGTAAAGTATTGACAGGATTGAATAGACGCATCGCGGATGGCTTGGTCTGTTCGTCTATCAACGCCCCGCATCATATCGATGAATTTTTGAATGAAATCGCCTAAACAGAGGATAATAACATGTTCAAATTAAATGGAAAAAATGCACTTGTAACCGGCGCTTCGGGGGGCTTGGGTAAAGCCATCGCTGAAAGCCTGCATGCCCAAGGCGCCACCGTTGCTCTGGCGGGACGTAACCGCGAAGCCTTGGACACTCTGGCCAAACAGCTGGGCTCGCGCGCCCATGTTATTGTCGGCGATCTGTCCTCGGCCGAGGCCGCTGACAAGATCATGGCCGATGCTGAAACCGCTATGGGGTCGGTGGATATTCTTGTTAATAATGCTGGACTTACACGCGATACCCTCGCGTTACGCATGAACGATGAAATGTGGCAAAATGTCATCGACGTAAACCTGACAGCGTCCTTCCGTTTAAGCCGCGCTGCTATCAAAGGCATGATGAAGCGCCGCTGGGGCCGCATCATCAGCATCGCCTCGATCGTGGGCGTGACCGGCAACCCCGGCCAAGCCAACTATGCCGCTTCCAAGGCGGGCTTGATCGGCATGTCCAAGGCTCTGGCCCAGGAGGTCGGCAGCCGCGGCATCACCATCAACTGTGTCGCCCCCGGCTTTATCCAGACAGCCATGACCGACGCCCTGAATGATGACCAGAAAACCAAGCTGACCGAGCGCATTCCCGCCCAGCGTCTGGGCCAACCAGCCGATAGCTCGGCCGCGGTGGTGGCTCTGGCCAGCGAGGAAGCTGCCTATGTGACGGGCCAGACCCTGCACGTCAATGGCGGCATGGCAATGATTTAGAAGGACTTACCTCTCCCCCACTTGTGGCGGGAGAGGTCTGGCTGCGCGAGCAGTCAGGGTGAGGGGGTAATCGATTTATTCGCCATCAAAGCCACCCTCACCCACTCACTGCGTTCGTTGCCCTCTCCCGTCCTAAAGGAGGG
>CAYRRF010000107.1:0-1961 GCA_964426595.1 uncultured Bdellovibrionales bacterium
CAATGTGAAGATCTAACTGTTGCAGCACCTGTCGCAGCTCGGTTCGGCCCTCACGAATGACCTTGATGCTGGCAGATACATTGCGCAGATAATAGATCGTTCCACCCAACGCGGCCAGGACAAGCAGGTCCAAAAACATCAATAACAGCTTTCCATCCATTATAACGTCTCCTGTTCGACGACAATCTCTTCTTCCAGACGCACGGCGATCGACTTATCACGGCGGCCCATGCGTCCCGTGAACATCGGATGCTCACCGCAGCGCAATTCAATGAGGTCATCCGGCTTGGTATCTAAAAACACGGTGGATCCTACCTGCAGGTTCATAACATCCCGCAAGGACAGGGTCATTTCGCCTAAAATGGCATTGATTTCGACATCGGTCTTATACAGCTCTTTTGACAAGTGGCCTTCCCAGATCGAGTCCCGTCCGAATTTTTCACCCATAAACATCTGCAGCAACAACTCGCGGATCGGCTCCAGTGTGGCGTATGGCAACAGGATTTCCATCATGCCGCCGCGGCCTTCCATGTCGATGCGGACTTTGATCAAAACTGCTGCGTTGTTGGCTTGGGTAATGGCGGCAAAACGCGGGTTTGTTTCCAAACGTTCAAAACGGAACGTGACGGGCGAAAGCGGGTCAAATGCTGCCGACATATCGTTCAGCGTCACCTGCAGCACGCGCTCCATCAAATTACATTCAATCGTCGTGTAAGGACGGCCTTCGATACGCAAGGCCGACGCACCTTTGCGCCCACCCAGCAATACATCCACCATCGAATAAATCAACGAGCTGTCACAGACGATCAATCCCTGGTTATCCCACTCTTCGGCCTTGATAATCGACAACATCGTCGGCAGCGGCACCGAATCCAGATAGTCGCCGAAACGCACGGATGAGATATTATCAATGCTGGCTTCCACGTTATCCGAGGTCAGATTGCGTAACGAAGTCGACAACAAGCGCCCCATGCGGTCGAACACAACGTCCAACATCGGCAGGCGTTCGTAATTGACCAGCGCGTTATTCGCCAGAATCATAATCCCACTGGATTGCGAGCCTTTGGTATCCACATCAAAGCCCAACAAACTGTCAATTTCATTTTGGTTGAGAATCTTGGCGGCTGCTTCCGGATCGGCTTCGGCGGCCGGATCATTAAACACATCCGGTTGAACGGCGGCTCCGCCTTCGGTGGCGGCGGCCCATTCTGCAGCTAAGCGTTCGTCTTCAGTCATTTCAGCCATTATTGCACCAATATCTCACGGAACAAAACATCACGCACTTCGACAGGATCGGCCGCATTACTGACCCGCGCCAACAATTCCTGGCGCAAGCGATAGATACCGGCCGAGCCGCGTAAGTCTTCGACACGCAACTCGCGCAAATAGGTTTGGAAATGATCGGTAATGCGCGGCATTACGGCCTCGAGTTTGCCTTCATCTTCTTTCTTGGGAATTTCAATGGAAATACTGAGCTTCAAAAAGCGCTGTTTGCGGTCTTCGTCGCTTAAATTCACGACCATGTCCGGCATATCATAGTAATAGCCGGGCGCTTCTTCTTTGCCACTGGCCGCTTTTTCAGCCTCTTCCGCAGCTTTCTTTTTACCATGCATGTAAAAGAAAGCGCCGCCACCGCCACCACCTAATAACAAAACGGCAGCTACAATGATGATAATCAATTTCTTTTTGCTTTTCTTTCCGCCGGCAGCTTCAGCGCCTTCTGCCCCTTCGGCAGGAGCTTCGCCAGCGGGTTCTTCTTTTTTTGCAGCATCGGACACGGCCATACTCCCCAATTGTGGCACTCTATTCTTTGAGTCTACGCGGCAATGTTTAATAAGAGATTAGAGGCTTTTTCGATTTTATGGCTTTAATAGGCAATTTTTGCCGCATCCCGCCCTTGCATCCGACCCCTTCCCCCTCTAAAACCACATTATATGACTGCAATTTCTGCCGATGGCTCG
>CAYRRF010000107.1:1971-2641 GCA_964426595.1 uncultured Bdellovibrionales bacterium
TGGCCGCTCATCCGACGTATCCTGACAACCTATCTGAAACCCAGATGGCGTACCGTCAGCCTGGCGATGTTATTGATGATGATCTCCAGCGCTATGACCGCCTCGCAGGCGTATTTGCTGGAACCGATTATCAACAAGATCTTTGTCAGCAAGCAAAGCATGTATCTGTTGCCGCTGGGCATTGCCGTGATTGTCGTCTTTGTTGTACGCGGCATCACTGCCTGGGCCAACAACGTTTTGATGTCTTATATTGGACAGGACATTGTCGCAACCATCCAAACCCAGGTCTTCAACAGCCTCATCCGTCAGGACATGGCGTATTTCCAACGGAATAACGCCGGCAAGCTTAGCTCGTTGCTGGTCTCGGACGTGATGATGATGCGTCTGGCGATGGCGGACTCGCTGACGGGGTTTGGTAAAAACGTCATGACATTGGTTTCCCTGATTGGCGTCATGTTTTATCAGGACTGGCATTTATCGATCCTGGCCTTTGTTGTGTTTCCTCCCGCCGGCATCATCGTCTCGCGTATCGGCAGCCGCCTGCGCCATGTAGCCCGCTCGATCCAGGAACAACAAAGTATCCTCAGCGGTCTGCTCAACCAGTCTTTCCTGGGCATTCGTCAGGTCAAAGCTTATAACGCCGAAAAATACGAAGATGCCCGCATCGGCG
>CAYRRF010000107.1:2651-4435 GCA_964426595.1 uncultured Bdellovibrionales bacterium
TCGCGCCTGACCAAGCTCAGCAATAAAGGCGCACGCGTCGCCAGCCTGTCCATGCCGATGTCAGAATTATTGTCCGGGGCAGCCATTGCCATGATCGTCATCTATGGCGGCTCGCAGGTCATTCACGGTATCAGCACCCCCGGCAAGTTCTTTTCCTTTATCGGTGCCTTTATCATGGCCTACGAGCCCCTGAAGCGCCTTGCGAAAATGAATGCCGGGTTGCAAATCGGTCTGGCGGCCTCGTTGCGCGTGTTCGAAGCCATCGATACGCCACAAAAGATATTGGACAAGCCCCAGGCGCAGGCTCTGGCGATCAAAGAGCCTTCGGTCGTCTTTGATCGCGTTACCTTCGCTTATCCCGATGGCACTCTGGCGCTCAAAGATGTTTCTTTTACGGCACCGGCGGGTAAAAAGACGGCGCTGGTCGGTCCTTCGGGTGGCGGTAAATCTACCTGTTTACAGCTGATCTTGCGCTTTTTTGATATTCAAAGCGGCCGCATCCTGATTGATGGCCAAGATATTCGCGATGTAACGGTCGAGTCCTTGCGCAATGCTTTGGGGTATGTAACTCAAGATGTTTTTATCTTCGATGAGACCGTAAACAAGAATATCGCCTATGCACGCGATCACGCGACCCAGGCTGAAATCATCGAAGCCGCACGCAAAGCAGCCGCCCATGACTTTATTACGCGTCTGGAACATGGCTATGAAACACGGGTGGGTGAGCTGGGAACAAAATTATCGGGCGGCCAAAAACAACGCGTGGCCATTGCACGGGCGATCCTTAAGAGCGCGCGTATTCTCTTGCTGGACGAAGCCACCTCAGCCTTGGATAATGAATCGGAAAAACTTGTTACCGAGGCTCTGAATACGCTGGAAGCAGGCCGGACGACTTTGGTTGTCGCGCACCGCCTCAGCACCATCCGCGACGCTGATCAGATCATCGTTCTGGATCAAGGCGGCGTTTCAGCGGTGGGCACCCATGACCAGCTAATGGCTCGCGGGGGCTTATATCCTTCTCTTTATGCGTCTATGCTTGTTCAGAAACCGGATATCCATGCGGCGGCTTAATATGATCCATTCTTTGCACCTTGTTCTGGGGCTTATCGCGATCTACGCAGGCCTGCTGGCGTTCATGTATCTCTTTCAGCGCAGCTTTACATTCCAGCCCAGCAAAACCGATCCCTTTGAACACGACATACGCCCCTTCATGCCGTTTGTGTATCAAACACCCATGGGTATGAATTTGCGTGGCATGTATGTGCCGGCCCAACAAGGCAAACCGACGATTGTGTATTTCCAAGGCAATGCCGGCAATATCGGCGATCGTTTGTATAAAACCAAAACATTTCTGGAGCGCGGCTATGGGTTTCTGCTGGTCGGCTATCGCGGCTATAGCGGCAATCCGGGCCAGCCTTCCGAGCAAAATTTTTACGAAGATGCCCGCAGCGCCCTTAAAAAGCTGGGCGAGCACGGTGTTACGGCCGATCACATTATCATCTATGGCGAGTCCATCGGCACAGGCGTTGCCACGCAAATAGCCACCGAAATGCCCCAGGCCAAAGCCCTTATTCTGGAAGCGCCCTTTACCTCGGCCACCGATATTGCCAAGCGTTTCTATTGGTACCTGCCCGTCGAAAAAATGCTCAAAGACAAATTTCAGAGCGACCGCAAGATCGGCGCTCTAAAAATGCCGATCCTGATTATTCACGGCACCAAGGACTACACGGTTCCTGATCGTTTTGGCAAAAAACTTTATTCCTATGTAACGGCACCCGTCAAAC
>CAYRRF010000108.1:0-4335 GCA_964426595.1 uncultured Bdellovibrionales bacterium
CGGTCGTCGCGGCTAAAAAAGAGACTGCGTACGAACGTGTATTACGCACAGGTGTTTTACGTTGCGGCTATGCGATGTGGCCTCCGGGCGTTTTTACAAAAGACCCAAACACAGGAAAGTTCTCTGGGCTAATGTATGATGTGACTGAAGCCTTGGCCAAAAGTCTGAATCTTAAAGTAGAGTGGACAGAAGAGACAGGCTGGACAAGCTGGATTGAAGGATTGAAGTCCGGACGTTTTGATACACTCTGTGCAGGGGTGTTTCAAAATGGTGCGCGTGGTCGTGAAGCTCGATTTACAAAGCCTGTATTTTATACACCTGTTCATGCTTTTGCACGTATCGACGATACTCGTTTTGATCAAAATTTGGATAGTGTGAATGATCCATCCATTCGCATTTCAGGACAAGATGGGGAAATATCAGAAATTATTGCGCGTACATTGTTTCCCAAGGCCGCATATGTTGGGCAGCCGCAAATGTCAGACCTTACCTTGATTTTTATGAATGTAGCGGATAGAAAAGCGGATATCGTTTTTAATGGCGCTGATGTTGCTGAAGATTATACGAGTAAAAATCCTGGAAAATTAAAGCGCGTTACCCGTGAGCCATTTCAAGTTTTTAGCACGGCCTATGGCGTGGCTATGGGCGAGGTGAATCTTCAGCAAATGATGGATAGTGCCATCATCGAATTGCAGAATAGCGGTATTATTAACAAGATCATGAAAGATAATAATATGAACCCAGAGTTCTTTCTGCAGGTTAATAAGCCCTATCAGATGATGGAACAAAAATGACCGAAGAAGCTGTTGTAATCTTGTCATCTCTTGAAAAACTGTCCCAGCAGGCGGCGGCCACCTGTGGTGCAGGCGTTGTATCTTCGTCTGTGGTCGAAGGCGAGTGGACGGTAATCACCGAGCCAAAAGAACTGCATCGTATCATTCGTTTCCTGCGGGATGATGCGGCTTGCGCGTTCCAGCAGATGATGGATATCACAGCGGTCGATTACCCCGCCCGCGCGCAGCGCTTTGAGGTGGTGTATCATCTCTTGTCTTTGACGCATAACCATCGTGTGCGGGTAAAAGCCGTGACGGATGAAGAGACCGCCCTGGACAGCATCGTCGATCTGTATCCGTGTGCCAACTGGTTCGAGCGCGAAGTATTCGACATGTACGGCATTGTCTTTAAAAACCATCCTGATTTGCGCCGTATCCTGACCGATTACGGCTTTGACGGGCATCCCTTACGCAAAGATTTCCCGCTGACCGGCTTTGTCGAGATGCGTTACGACGAAGAACAAAAACGCTGTATCTATGAACCCGTTACCCTGCAACAGGATTTTCGCACCTTTGATTTCCTATCCCCGTGGGAAGGAATGACGGCCGTCATGCTTCCCGGCGACGAAAAAGCCGTCAAACCGAAATTCAATCCGCTGGATAAAGACAAATGATCTCTTCTGAATTAGCCCAAATTATTATACGTTTCTTATTTGGCGGATCGATCGTTGTTCTTGTTACAGCTCTTGCTGAACAAAACTCAAAATTATGGTCGGGCATCATAAATAATTTTCCAGCCATGACAGCGATGTCACTTATAATTTTACTGACCACCGTTTCTAAGTACAGCGCAGTGAAACTTGCAAAAGAGACGTTATATACTTTGCCAATCTATATAGCTTTTTTAGCTGCTTTTGTAGTTCTTTGTAAATACATAGACTCCAAATTCATTGCAATTACGCTTAGTTTTGCAGTATGGTTTGTCGTCACATACTTTTTTATTTTGGCAGGTAAGGGGACGCAATAACTAACATGACACAAAACACCGCCCTGAAAAAAGAAACGCAAATCAAGCCCTATACGCTTAATTTCGGGCCGCAGCACCCGGCGGCGCATGGTGTGTTGCGTTTGATCCTGGAAATGGATGGTGAAATCGTCGACCGCGCCGATCCACATATTGGCCTGCTGCATCGTGGTACCGAAAAACTGATCGAGCACAAGACCTATATGCAGGCGGTGCCGTATTTCGATCGCCTCGATTACGTGGCGCCGATGAATCAGGAGCATGCCTTTGCATTGGCTACCGAAAAACTGCTCGGCATTACGGTGCCCGAGCGTGCGCAATATATCCGCGTGCTGTATGCCGAGATGGGACGTATTCTGAACCACCTCTTGAACATTACCACCTTTGCTTTGGATATCGGCGCAATCACGCCGTCTTTATGGGGCTTTGAAGAGCGCGAAAAATTGATGGAGTTTTACGAGCGTGTCTGCGGCGCGCGTCTGCACGCCAATTATTTCCGCCCTGGTGGTGTATCGCAGGATTTGCCGGATGGCCTCGCTGATGATATTTGGGAATACACCGAAAGTTTCCCCGAGTTTATGAATGATCTGGGTGGTTTGCTGACCGAAAACCGTATTGTCAAGCAGCGTACGGTTGATATTGGCGTTGTTTCGAAAGAAGACGCGGTGGCGTGGGGCTTTTCAGGACCGATGCTGCGCGGCTCTGGTGTGGCGTGGGACTTGCGCAAATCGCAACCGTACGAAGTCTATGATCGCATGGAGTTCGATGTGCCGATTGGGACAACGGGCGATTGCTATGCGCGCTATGTGATCCGCATGCAGGAAATGCTGGAAAGTAACAAGATCATGCGTCAATGTTTGCAGCAAATGAAACCCGGTATGGTCAAAGTGGATGATCACAAGATCGCTCCGCCGAAACGCGGCGATATGAAGATGAGCATGGAAGCGCTGATCCATCACTTTAAATTATATACCGAAGGCTATCATGTTCCCGCCGGCGAGACCTATACGGCGGTCGAAGCGCCCAAAGGTGAGTTTGGTGTTTATCTGGTTTCCGACGGTACGAACAAGCCGTACAAGTGCAAGATCCGCGCTCCGGGCTATGTGCATCTGTCCGCGTTGGATATGATGTCGCGCGGGCATATGCTGGCCGACACGGTGGCGATCATTGGATCTTTGGACATCGTCTTTGGTGAGATTGACCGGTAAATCATGACACGCACCGCTATCCTGACAACAGCTGTTGGTTATCAGCCCGAGCATATGATGCCCTTGTGGCGCTCGTTGCAGAAATGCGGTTTTGACGGCAAGCTGGTCATGTTGACAGACGAAAAAACGGCGGATGCGCTGGAGCCACAAGCCCCGGCCTTTACCCAGTTTCTGGTTTATGAGTCCTACACACCGCAAGTGCTGTTGCCCGAGGCGCCGCCCGAAGTGCAACGTATGGCGCTGGATGGTGTGCCGTTAGATTCGGAAGAATTCTTTTTAAAAAGCGCGGCGATTAATCCAATGTGGACGGATCATTTTTTTGTTTCGTTCAATCACCCTTCGGTATTCCGTTACCTGTTCTATCGCGATTACCTGCAAAAAAATGCTGCGAATTTTGATGCTATTGTGTTGTGTGACGGGCGGGATGTGCTGTTTCAACGCAATCCCGGTGAGGTGCTAAATGCGCAAACGCCACTGTCTTTTGGGTTGGAAGTGTCGCGCTGCGTTTTAGGTGCCGAGGCCTTCAACACGGCCTGGGTCACGCATTTATGGGGACAGGAAGTTTTTGACACATACAAAGGCCGCCGCATCGTGTGCAGCGGTGCCACCGTCGGCAATATCAAAGCCATCCAGAATTATCTGGACCTGATGCGCGATTATCTGCTGCGGCATGCCAGCCGTACCAAGAACGCTTACGGCTTTGATCAGGCCTTCCACAACCGCATGTGGTGGGACGGGCAGCTGCCAGACCTGAAGATGAACGAGAATTTTTACAGCGATGTCGCCAATGTGCAGGGCGAGTCGGATGCGACGCTGATGGCCCTGGTCAAAGACGGCCAGCTGTGCCGCACGGATACCGGCGCCCCGATCATGCTGGTGCACCAGTATGACCGCTATCCGGCCCTGACCGAACAGCTTTTGGCCCGTGTTGGCAAAGCCTAAGGGATCGGCTATACTGGCGGGGCTTTAAAGAAAGAAACGCCATGAAAACTGCTACCCTGCACCACGAACACCAGCCCGACCATTTTGCTTTCAATGCGGCTTCGCAAGAGAAGATCAAGAGCATCTTTGCGCTTTACCCTGCCGGCAAAGAAAAAAGTGCAATCATGCCGCTTTTGGATCTGGCGCAACGCCAGGTCGCACAAGAAGGCCCCTATGGACCGTATGTGAAAGGCGGCGGATGGATTCCCCGCGCGGCAATGGACGAGATTGCAAAACTGTGCGGTGTTGCACCGATCAAAGTGTACGAGGTTGCAACTTTTTACAGCATGTATAATTTGCATCCTGTTGGCCGCTATCTGCTCCCAGTATGCACCGCCAGCCCGTGTAT
>CAYRRF010000109.1:0-4278 GCA_964426595.1 uncultured Bdellovibrionales bacterium
CTCCGGTCGTTGAAGAACCAGTTGTTGAAGAGGTGATTGCTGAAGAACCTGCTCCTGTGGTCGAAGAGCCAGTTGTAGAAGAGATCGTTGCCGAGGAGCTAGCGCCTGTTGTAGACGAACCAATCATTGAAGAGATTGTCGCCGAAGAACCTGTATTAGCCGACGCAGACAGTAACGAAATCAAAATCGACTTGTCAGGCCTGCAAGTGGAAGACTCGGTCGAGCGTCGCCGTGCACGTATCTTCCGCCGCATCAAAGAATGGTATGCCGGTATCGTAAGACCCGGCGAACATACAGCCGAGACAATCGCGTTCGACACCTACATCGTCCGCCTTGGCGACCTGTCGATCTTTGACGCCGCCAAGCGCGAAGACGATCGTATCTAAGGTTTACTTGCTGCTAATGCCAAAAGGGACATAGGCCGGGCACCAGCGGATTAATCCGGTGACCAGAGGCACGACGCCGATGGCACCCCACCAGTTGTGCAGGACGACACCGCCGCCGATCAGGGCGATGCCGACAAGGATGCGCAAGGTGCGATCGATTTTTCCTACGTTACATTTCATTTTTATCTCCTGTTGGCGGTGTTAAAAAAAAGCTAAGCGGCTGCTGCGGCTTGTTGCGTGAACTGATCAAAAGCGCGCATGGCGTCTGCGGCGTACATCAGCGACGGACCGCCGCCCATATAGATAGCCATGCCCAAGGTTTCGGCAATTTCTTCGCGCGTGGCGCCCAGCTTGACCAGGGTACGTGTGTGAAATCCCAGGCACCCGTCGCAATGCGCGGCAACACCCAAAGCCAGAGCAATCAGCTCTTTGGTTTTTTCATCCAAAACCTTGGTTTGCGTCGCGGCTTTGGCCATGGTGGTAAAGCCGGCCATCGTATCGGGGATCAGCTTGCGCAGCTCGGCGGTATAGGTGCTGATATCGCCGATAATGTTTTTATATTCTTTGGTCATGTCAAAAATCCTTGGTTGAGGTTACGAAAGACGATTCCACGGCGCTTTGGCCAGCAACAGGGCCAACCCGCAGCGATCGGTAATGCCGGCAAATACCAGACCCATCCCGACTACCAGCGGCAGCAGAGCAAAAGATGGATGCGCCAGCAACGCCAGCGCCGCGCCTAAGGCTACCAGTGCACCGGCAGCGACGCGTACCTGGCGTTCCAGAGACATCGGGGTGCGCGTATCGTTTGCCGCTTGCGTGGCATAGCCTTCCAGCGCGTGGCCATAGGATTCGCACGCCATCAGCCCGCCCTCGATGACGTGTACATTGCTGCAGCCGACCTGCTGGAATTTTTCAGCGGCCTGCGCGGCGCGCTTGCCCCCTTTGCACAACAGGTACAACGGAGCATCTTTTTCCAGCGTGTGCTGTTGCAAAAATTCTTCGGCGTTCAGGCGATCCAAAGGCACATGATAATGCGGCACGCACAGCCGTTTTTCGGCGTGCTCGACCCCGGTGCGCACATCCAAAATAGTGGCGTGCGTTCCCGAAAGTTTATTGGCGCGGACAAAAGCAGCTTCAGCCATATTTTTCTCCTTGCGGTGATTCGTTTTTTATATTATAATAGTGTAAATTACACTAATATAATATAAGAAGTCAAGAAAAAATCAAAGGAGGGGGATATGCCGCATAGCCAAAGCGCTTTAGGGCAGGCAACGGGCCTGTTAAAGCTGTTGTCGCATCCGGTGCGCCTGTCGATTCTGTGTAATCTGCAGCACAGCGGCGAGATGCATGTCGGGGCGATTGTCGCCGCCGAGGAGGGGCTGGCCAGCCAATCGCAAGTCTCTCAATTTTTGACGAAAATGCACGCCGAAGGTCTGGTCAAGCGCCGCAAGGTTGCTCAGACCGTGTATTACAGCATCAAGTCGCCGCAGGCGAAAAAATTGATCCAGACCTTATACAAAATTTATTGCGGCTGAGGGCGCGAAAGGTTTGACCCGTGCGGCGCTTTGCGGTAGGGTGGGGCCGTTCTTTTTTCTTACCGTCCGCAGGAGTTGTGATCATGGCCGCCAAGCGCAAAACACCGAAAAACGTCACGTTAGATCGCCGTCCGGGCTTGTATCTGAAAGATGTCGGTGTCAAAGGCCGCGGCGTGTTTTGTACGACGGATATTCCCGCCGGTGCGGTGCTGGAAATTACACCGGCAATCATATTGAATGAAAAAGCCACCGATCAAATCGACAAGACCGTGCTGGTCAATTACACTTTTTCGACGGGCAATGTGTCGATGCGTCTGCGCAAAAAAGCAGCGGTCAAAAATCCCGAAAATGCCAGCGCTGTCGTTATGGGCATGGCGTCCTTTTGCAACCATTGCGAAAACCCGAACGCCGAGATCGTTTGGGAAGAACGCGAGGGCACGTTGTATTATATCCTGCAATCTACGCGCCGCATCCCAAAAGGTACCGAAATTTGCACTACCTATGGCGCCACCTGGTTCGAAGAGCGTCAAGGCAAGTAAAACACAAACAAAAAGGGGTTGCACGTGAATAGCAAAGTCAACGAAGCCCTCCGTAAAGTCCCCGAAGTCACCTTGGGATTTTGGATTATAAAGATCCTGGCCACAACCTTGGGCGAAACCGGTGGTGATGCCGTGTCCATGTCGATGGGCTTAGGGTATCTTGTCAGCACAGCAATTTTTGCGGTACTTTTTCTGGCCGCCGTTGCGGTACAAATCAAAACCAAAGCTTTTCATCCGGTAATCTATTGGACGACAATTATTGCGACGACGACGGTGGGCACGACGCTGGCCGATTTTGCTGACCGGTCTTTGGGCATCGGTTATGCCGGCGGCTCGTTGCTGTTGCTGGGGTTGTTGGTGCTGTCGATTGTTGTGTGGTACCGCACGCTGGGAACGGTGGCCGTGCACAGTATCACCAGCCCCAAAGCCGAGATGTTTTATTGGACGACCATCATGTTCTCGCAGACATTAGGTACGGCGTTGGGCGACTGGACAGCCGATACGGCTGGTTTGGGTTATGCGGGCGCGGCAGCGATTTTCGGCGGTGCGCTGGTGCTGATCGCGGTGCTGTATCGTGCCACGCGCGTTTCGCGCACAGCGTTGTTCTGGACGGCGTTTATTCTCACGCGTCCGCTGGGCGCGGTTGTGGGCGATTTTCTGGACAAGCCCATCGATCATGGCGGCTTGGCGCTCAGCCGCTACACCGCTTCCGCCGTGCTTGTCGTGGCGATGATTATCTGCGCCTGGATTTTTGCGTGGCGTGCGCGCAATAGAAAAAAGATGTAAAACAATAACCTTTTCGGTGTTCAAATAATACTATCTATGGTCTTGCGGGCGGATTGCGCCGTTATTTAGCGCTTTATTTTTTCGGACCCAAGGCGTACAATAAGGCATGCGCCTGAAAAAATGCCTTTTGTTTGTTGTGATGCTGGCCTTCGTTATTGCGACGATGCCGCTGGTTTCGCAGGCCTCGATGGGGCATGAGGCGGCAACAAAGATGGAAAAAACGCATGACGGTGGCCATGATTGCCACCATGCCCCGGCGGCGCAGCCTTTTAAAAAAGCACACCACCACACTAAAAAATGCGGCTGTGACGCTTTTTGCAAATGCCTGGGCAACGGGTGCGGCGGTTCGGCCAAAGTGTTTTTGGACGCCGAACGTCTTGCGATCCTACCTGTGACAGCCCAACCGCACACGGTGTTTTTTCAGCCGATGAAATTTGCGGAATTCCTGGATCGTCTTAAACGTCCGCCACGCCACTAGATAAAGTTATACAAGGCGCACGGTTCTTGTGAAAAGAACGCGTCTTTTATCGTTTACTTTAATCTGGATGGATTGCATGACAAAGAAATATCTTGGAATAGGACTGTTGATAGCAGGTCTTTTGTGCGCGTCGGCGTCACAAGCTAACACAACGGAATATACGCTGTTGCTGGCGCGCCAGCCCGTCACCGTCACGGGGCGGGCGGTTGAAAAAATCACCGTCAACGGACAATTGCCCGGGCCTGTGTTGCGTTTTACTGAGGGTGACGAAGCGGTCATTCATGTCACCAATAAAATGAAAGATCCGACCTCGGTGCATTGGCACGGAATGCTGGTTCCGGGCAACATGGATGGTGCGCCTGGATTCAACGCTTTTCCCGGTATCGCTCCGGGTGAAACATTCACGTATCGCTTTAAGATCCGGCAATCGGGGACCTATTGGTACCACTCGCATTCGATGGGGCAGGAGCAGGATGGACTCTATGGCCCCATAGTGATCTTGCCGAAAAGCAAGCCCGCAATTCGTACGGACAAGGATTACGTGGTTATGCTGA
>CAYRRF010000110.1:0-4259 GCA_964426595.1 uncultured Bdellovibrionales bacterium
AGATTCCTTCTCAGAGATAGATCAGGGCAGCGTATAGCCGTGCTTTTTGAAGACAGCTCTTCCTTCACCTGAGTACAGGAAGTCAAAAAACTTCTGAGCGGCTTCCATGTTGTGCTTCTGTGCATACTTGAGTATGACAGCACCCTGCGCGATAGGCTCATACGCTTTCTGGTCAACCTCCACCCATTTGCCTTGCCCCTTCATGTTCGGCGCAACAACAACGGATTTTGCCGTGATACCCAGGTCAACCGCCTTTGTCGTGACGAACTGGCTGGCTTGGGCGATGCTCTCCCCATAAACGATCTTGCTCTGCACCTGGGGATACAGCCCATAAAACTTCATGGCATTCACCGCTTGGCGGCCATACGGGGCTGTTTTCGGGGAGGCGATGGAAATCTTCTTCACACTGTCGCTTGCAAGGACGGAAAATCCTTTCGATAGATCGACATCGCGCATCGTCCAGATCACCAGGCTGCCGTAGCCGTAAACCTTCGGCGCGTTGTAGGTGAGTCCTTCCGTTTGCAATGTTTGAGGATAGCTCATGTCCGCCGAAAGAAAGACATCGAACGGCGCGCCGTTTTCGATTTGGGCGGTAAACTTGCCAGAGGACCCGACAACCCCGTCGACAGTCATGCCCGTTTCTTTCTCAAAAACCTGTTTCAGCTCTTCAAACACGTATTGTGCATTCGCCGCCACCGCGACAGTCAGGTCCGCGGCGAAAGCCTGCGCCGGCAACAGCAGGGAGAGCAAGAAGAGGAATATGATTGAGCGTCTTTTCATGATGTTTCTCCTGAGTGTTAGAACTTGATGGCGACTTGCGTATAGAACCAGTCCACGGAATCATGCGGGCCGCTTTTGCGCGTATATTCGCCGGGCACGAAATGTGCATACCCCGCTTCGAGCTTGACGTTGTCGTTAAAGCTGTAATAACCCCGCAAAGAAAGCTCTGTGCCGATATAGGAAGCCGGGGCCCCTGCCGCATTTGCCCGGACGGTTCCACCGGAGGAGCTGTACCAAGCGTCATTCCGGCTATCCAACCAGAGCATATCCACCTGCGGCGTGAACTTGAATTTTTCCGTCGGAGAAAAAGTCACGCCGGTTTCCAGGTTGTGCATATTCTGCCAGCGCACGAGGTCAAGCAGGCCATAAGGATCGTGCGTACTCTGATACAGGGGAACGAAAGTGTTGCTGGTGCCGTCGTTCTTATTCCTGTCGCCGGAAGCCCTGTCATAGGCAACGGACAGGAGCGGTTTCCACGTCACATCCCCCCATGCCTTTTTCACATCGGCATGGAAAGCATAGGCGCGGATTTTTTTCTGCGAGACCGTCGTTCCGGTGTCGCCAAACTGGAAGGGAAGCTCAACCTCCGCAACGAGGCCATTGCCAAAGTTCTTCTGCAACCGCACGCCCGCCGTATAACGCTCGATGTCGTTTGTCTTGCTGGTATCGCGCATTTTCAGCAGATAGGCCTCAACAAGCGGCGCCATCTTGTGTTCCTGATAGCCGCCATAGAAGCCCGACAGATACTCATTCCCTGTCGAGCGGTTAAGGTTTCGGTCATCGTATTTAACGTCCTGACCATAGATCACATCACCCCACAGGCCGCCTTGGCGCAGGTGGATTGTTCCGCCGTCAAACGCACGAATGCGGTTTGCCCATGTGGGGGCCGCAATCAACCGCCCTGCCCCATATTTAAGTTCCATGCGGCCCAGCCTGACATCGGCGGGGGTGCCAAGGACGTTATATGCGCTGACATAGGCTTGGTGGAGGTCAAGGTTGTCTTTCTGTCCCAAAGCCGCAGCCGTCTGATAGCCCACAACCTGGGCATCCAGACCCTCGATGAAAACATCCAGTTTGGGGTCAAGATATTCGTCGGCCAGCGTGGCTTTTGCGTTAAGACGAAGACGATTCCAAAGCTGGCTATTATCGGTTTGCTTACCTGTCTTGTAATCGAAGTTATCCTTGTATTCATAGCGTGCGCGCTCTTCACCGCCCGCTGTAAGTTGCCATCCGAGGAAGTCATCTGCCTGAGCCGTTGCCGGAAGTAAAAGCAAGCATCCCGCCAGTGTTATTACGCATTTTTTTGTTTTTTCCCTCATTTTCGGCTCCTCTCTCCGATTCGTTATAGCTGAGAGGATATAACGATATGGAAGAGAAACGCGACTTGATCCAGATCAAGCGCCAGCCAGAAAGAGGTTTAAGGATATACGCCCAGGATAACGCTCGATGCCTTGAAAATAGCCATGACTTTCTTGCCTTTTTTCAGGCCAAGCGTCTTGCTGCTTTCATTCGTCACGATAGCCGCCACCGTGCCGCCGCCGGGCAGATCGACAATAACTTCTGTATTCACCGCCCCTGTCTGCACACGCGAGACAGACCCGTTCAGGCGGTTGCGGGCTGAGAATTTAGCACCCTTGTCATCCGTCACCAGGATAATCTGCGAGGCTTTAATAAGGGCAAAAGCCTCAGCACCCACGCGCAAACCAAGCTCTTTAGTGCTTTCGCAAGTGACGGTAGAAACGATTTTTATACCGCCCACGATCTCCAGCTCGACTTCATCGTTAACCGCCCCCCGGCTGATCTTTGTCACTTTGCCAAAGAAGTTGTTACGTGCGCTGGTTTTCAAGGCCATCCTCCTGATCAATATAAAGTTATCTGCCATCCCTTTGGCTTGCCGTCCCAGATGCTCGATAAAATTCCAATGCTCCTGCTGGATCGCTTTGAAATTGACCACCAGCTGTTCGCCGCGCTTGGTCAACCGCGTACCGCCGCCGCCTTTCCCGCCGGTGAGCCGCTCAACCAAAGGCTCTCCTGCAAGATTGTTCATTGTATCAATCGCCCCCCATGCCGATTTATAGCTCATTTTCAGCGATTTTGCGGCACGGGTGATCGAACCATGTTCGGCGATTTTAGCCAGCAGATCGACGCGACCCCGCCCGCCAAAACTTTGCCCATCTATGGTCATCCATACAGAGCCTTGTATTTCGATAGGTTTGCTTTTCTTTTTCATACTTAAAAACAGCGTTTATTATGTCGATTATTGGCTCTTATAGCATGGAGACGCATAAATGGATATGCTTTATCAAAGGTGGACAGGTCCGTCCAACCGATGACAAATCCGACGACCATTTGCCAGAAAAGAAAATAGAATTATTCTCACTCATGACACAGATTTTCTTGATGAAAAAATATATCCGCTGAAGTTATGCCATGGGGTTGTTATCTTTCCGCACGCAAGCCGATCTCGTTCTATGCTGGAATCTTTGTTGATGGATTTCGTTAATTTTATTGAGTCTGGCACAGGGTTTCTCCACCAGGCAAAAATGAAAATATCAGAGAATGGTATCTGGGATATCACCTACCTCGGCTTTTCAAAAAGAGAAGTACAGAAAATAATTAAGCTTTCGGATGACGGTATTACAACCTTGGTTCTTAAGCACGCGCTAAAAAAGCGAGAAATTGAAGATTGATGCTTGCGATACACCTAGCAAGCATAGTGTCGAGAGTTTCTTGGATAAAAAATATCGCGGCGCTTTGCAGAAAGGATTTCCCACGTATATATTTGGTAATGCGATTTTTTGGATTCCAAGGGAAATGGCTGACTACGACGACTTGCGACTTCGCAGGGGAATTCAACGTTTTGATATGAAGAAAAAAGCTCTTTCAGTAAAGGAATTCTAATCTGTACTGTTGGAACCAGATCCGTGTTATGAAGATTATTTTTATCATGACCACATAATGGTTTTCGTGGAGTGTGGGACGACACACCAGAAAAAGCCCCTCGAGTAAAAAGTTTTTCTAACGCGCCCGTTCTACCACCCAGTACAAAAAAGCATCTGGCCTTCTGGTGGTGAGCTAGAAGCTCAAGGCGAATGATATCCCAAAGGATACTTTGCACCGATGGCTCGGTCCGGCCAATCCATTTAGATTCAACTGCAATAGAAACTTTTCGATCCTCATCGCAAACCACAAAATCAACCTCGGGACGGCGCCCGCTTCCTTCCGCGTACTGCGCCAAGACGGGATGTTTATACTCAGCAAGGGCCCTGTTTCCGCTCCTGGCGCTCGCGGCCGCCGCGATGTCGACCACGGCGTGCACGCGCATCACCACGCACCAGGGCTATATTGCCGATATGTCGCTGGTCGATGCGGTCCAGCCGGCCCACGAGCGTGAGGGCGCCCAGCGGTGTGTTGCGCTGTACCTCGGCCTCGCTGAACTGCGCGCCCTGGGCCTCGTGCCTTTCGAGCCAGCCCAGGTA
>CAYRRF010000111.1:0-4220 GCA_964426595.1 uncultured Bdellovibrionales bacterium
AGAATTCTTTCACGGCGGCGCTGGCGGGCTTAGCATTGATCAAATCGTTCGGCATGACGGTTTCAATATCCACCGAGCCCATACGTTCACGGATCGCGCGCTCCATGCGCAACAAACCGATGCGGAATTGGTTTTCCATCAATTCACCGACCGAGCGTACGCGGCGGTTACCCAAGTGATCGATATCATCCACCTGACCACGGCCATCTTTCATTTCCATCAAGGTTTTGATGATCGACAAGATGTCGCGTTTGGTCAAAACACGCAATTGATCGTCGGTATTTTCAACACCCAAGCGACCATTCATTTTGACACGGCCGACCGGCGATAAATCATAGCGTGCCGGATCAAAGAACAGACTGAACAGCAAGGCATCCGCCGCTTCTACGGTTGGCGGCTCGCCCGGACGCATGATGCGATAAATATCGATCAAGGCTTCGTTGCGGTTACGGTTCTTGTCGGCTACCAACGTATTACGCAGATATGCACCTACGTTCACATGGTCGATTTCCAAGGTTTGAACCGACGCAATTTTCAGCGCGTTGATTTTCTTCAGCGAGTCGGCTGCGATTTCATCACCGGCCTCCAGAATAACTTCGCCGGTACCCGGATCCATCAGATCCTGGGCCACATATTTGCCCATCAGATCTTCGTCCTGCACCAGAATTTCCGACAGACCCTGCTCGGCCAATTGCTTGGCCTGACGTGCCGTCAGTTTTGCGCCGAACTCGGCAACAACTTTACCGTTGCGCGCATCGACCAAATCGGCCAGCAGCTTAACACCTTTGAACTTCTCAGGGTTATAAGCGGTCTTCCAGCCTTTTTCCGTGCGCACATACTCGGCCTGCGCATAGAAGCTGTTCAAAATTTCGGTACGGGACATACCGGTAATCTTCGTCATGTCCGGCGTTTGACCGGCTTTTAATGTGGCCAGATATTTTTCGGTTTCGGCGCTTGGCAACGCGTACAAGAACGTGGTGATCGGTAATTTACGACGGCGATCAATACGCACCGACATTAAATCTTTGGGGTCAAATTCGAAATCCAGCCACGAGCCGCGATACGGAATAACGCGTGCCGAGAACAGGAACTTGCCGGAAGAATGAGTCTTGCCCTCATCGTGATCAAAGAATACGCCTGGGGAACGGTGCATCTGGCTGACGATAACGCGCTCAGTACCGTTGACGATGAACGTACCATTGTCGGTCATCAGCGGCATATCGACCATGTATACATCTTGCTCTTTGATATCGCGGATCGAACGCAAACCGGTGTTTTCATCGATATCAAATACCGTTAAACGGAAAGTCACGCGCAGCGGCGCGGAATAGGTCATACCGCGAAACAGACATTCATCGGTATCGTATTTCGGTTCTTCCAGATCATACTGGACGAATTCCAGCTCGGCACGGCCGGCGAAATCACGGATCGGGAATACCGATTTAAAAACTTCTTGCAAACCCAAAAGATGGCGTTCACGGTGCTGCGTGGCGCGTTGCAGGAAAGTTTCATACGAGGAACGTTGTACCTCGATCAGGTTCGGCATTTCGGCGACTTCTTCAATGCGCCCAAAGCTTTTGCGAACACGTTTGCGGCCGGTAAAGGATAATGCAGCGGAGGTTTTCATGGTCGGTCGGTCCCTCAAATTAAAATGTACAGCACTTAATCTTTTTTAGCGGAAAACGGTGATCCCATTTTTTCAGGGATCACCGCTTGATTTATGTGGCGAAACAGCGTTCCACCGACATGCATTACTTCATGTCGACTTTGGCGCCTGCTTCTTCCAATTTCTTCTTCAGATCGGCAGCTTCTGCCTTGCTCAGACCTTCTTTGACAGCTTTTGGTGCGCCATCAACCAGGTCTTTGGCTTCTTTCAAGCCAAGACCGGTTACTTCACGTACAACTTTGATGACGTTAATCTTGTTCGCGCCACCATCTGTCAGGATGACATCGAAGCTGTCTTTTTCAGCACCGGCGGCGGCGCCACCAGCAGCTGCGGCTACTGCTACAGGAGCTGCAGCAGATACGCCCCATTTTTCTTCCAACATTTTTGCCAATTCTGCCGCCTGAATAACGGTCAGCTTTGACAAGTCTTCTACGATTTTTGCTAAGTCAGCCATAGCTTTTCTCCAAGTGTGTTTAGTGTTTCAAACGATTTTTTGACAACGATTATCCTTTGTCTGCGTAAGCCTGGACCACGCGAGCCAATTGGGCTGCGGGGGCTTGTAACAAGCCGACCAATTTGCCACGCAATTCGTCCATGGACGGCAACGTCGCCAGGTTGTTGATGGCTTTTGCATCCATCACTTCCGAGCTTGTCGCGCCACCGACGATAACAAAAGCGGGATTGTCTTTTGCGAAAGTAGCCGCCGCCTTGGAAGCCGCAATCAGGTCTTTGCCCAACAACAGAACGGTCGGACCTGTGAACAGGTTGGCGATCCCTTCAAAGTTGGTACCTTTGATAGCGATTTGTGCGAGACGGTTTTTAGCTACTCGGCAAGTGATACCCGCAGCACGGGTCGAACGACGCAAAGCATCTGTTTGCGAAGCATTCAAGCCATTGTTGTGGGTGACAATCACGAGGTCGCTGTCTTGAAACGCCCGATTGAGTCCGGAAATGGTCTCTTTCTTTTCTGTACGGTTCAAGATCAACTCTCCTGCGTTGGTCTGTCGGGGCTTCCCCTGACAGGTTGGTTTAAGAGTCCTGCCCTCGAAAGGGTCCCGAAGTTTTTTAGACTCCGAGGCGGCAAGCTTGACCATTCCCTTGGCCCCTTTAAGCGAATCGCTTGAGGGGCAAAATTCTTGGCACGCTATGCACAGTCTATGCTGGCATCAATCGAATTTAAGACCTTGTTCTAATTAAAGAATTTGGCCGCCGGCAGTCTTGGACAGGTAAGGGCTTCGGTGTCCTATTGATCGCTCAAAAAGACCCCTAACCCCGCGTTAAGGCGCTCTTTATAGCGGGGAAGGCTCGAAATTGCAAGGGGATAGTTGAAATTCATCATCAACATAACAGGCCGAAAACAAATATATTCGGCTTCTATATTATGTAGTATTAAAACTGTACCGTTATACCGGCGGTGATGCTGGCGGCGGGCTCGGACGTATTGCCCGAACGCCCCGACATATCGGCATAGAGATTGGTCTTGTCCGAGATGCTCCACATCATGGTCACACCGCCCTCGGCCCAGTCTTTATCCCCTTCGATAAAGGGGACCGTTTCATTAAAACCGATAATGGTTCCGGTCAGGGCCGTACCATCCCCTTGGATCTGATGCCCCCAGGCGGCACGCATACGCATCTGGACTTCTGGATTGATGTCATACGTAGCTTCTGCACCGACATAGGCACTGGAAAAATCAGCGCCCTGTTTATCGATGATCGCCGGAAACGCTCCGCCGATCTCGGCATAAGAATCCAGCTGCATATGCGAGGCTTGCGCTTCGACATACGGCATGACCTGTTTCGTCTCATCGATCGGAAAAGACCAGCCTGCCCGCGCCGCCGCACCATAGGCGATGCCGTGCGTTTTGCCTTTGGAGCCGTCAATACCGCTACCATTCAAATAGTTGCGATCCATGTTCACATCAACATACGCGGCCGCCGCAGTGCCATACAGGCGAAGACCGTCTGGCGTCTCATAGGCGGCGTTTAAAGCAGCCCCCGATAACGTCACATGGTCCTGGCCCTCATAATCCAACGTTACACGACTGCCATCACCAATAATTCCCGCACCGATCGCAAGATCATCTGTCGGATGATAAAAGACACCCAAAGTTCCGGTACCTTCCAAATTATCAAAGTCATTGTTTTGACCTGCGCCCAAAGATCCGAAACTATAAAGAGACCATGGGTGGGTCGTATGCGTTTTCCAGTCATACCCTCCTGCGGCTGTGTTTATCTGGCTATAATCGCCCGTACCTGCAGCCGCTTCTATTGGCATTTCGCCATACGCCTGCCGCTGTTGTTTGGAATAGGACTGAACAGCCTGACGCGCGGCAAACAAGGATTGCTTCATCATGCCCGACAATCCGTTGATCGTCTGACGGGCCGCTTCTGTCGCCGGGATCAATGATTTAGCCAGCCCTTGCGGTGTTGGCAGACCTTTGTCCGTAAAAATAAATACCTGTTCGGATCGAAGGTAACTGCCCGTGCCTATGATTTTTGAGCTATCCGCAGTTAAATACGTTACTCTGAAGTTCAGAGTGTCTGACAGATCC
>CAYRRF010000112.1:0-4131 GCA_964426595.1 uncultured Bdellovibrionales bacterium
TTTGGGCGACGGCATGTCCTCGCGCCTGTTCCAGGAAATTCGTGAAAAACGCGGTCTGGTCTATAGCATCTCCAGCTTCATCGACAGTTATGCCGATAGCGGCCTGTTCGGTTTTCATGCGGGCACCGGGCCTGAACTGGTAGCAGAGCTTATTCCGGTACTGTGTGGCGAGCTGACGCGCGCTACCGGCACATTTACCGCCGAGGAAATCAACCGCGCCAAGGCACAGTTCCGCGCGCAAAACGTCATGGCACTGGAAAGCACCTTCCGCCGCGCAGAAAAGCTGGGCCATCAATTGATCAAATACGGTCGTGCCCTTCCTTTGGAAGAAATCTTAGACAAGATTGAGGCGGTGGACGCCACCAAGCTGGACCGTCTGGCGCGCCGCATTTTTAGCAGCAAACCGACCTTTGCCACCGTGGGCCCCTTGGGCAAGGTGGAAAGCTTTGAAGGCATCGAAAAACGCCTGGCAGCCTAGGCGTTGCGCTCGATCAGCGTCTGCACCATTTTTTGCAAGGTCAGGATTTCCTGCTCTTTCATGGCATCGATTTTTTGGTGCAGTAATTCAATTTCCAGCTCAGCTTTGAGATTCACGTCATAGTCCTGTTGCGCTTTCTGGCGGTCAATCTCGGCCTGACGGTTTTGACTCATCATGATGATAGGGGCGGTATAAGCTGCCTGAAAGGACAGCACCAGATTCAACAGGATAAAGGGATAAGGATCCCACGCATGTATCCAGCCGAAAATATTCAGGCCCAGCCACAAGATCATCAGAATTGTCTGGATAATGATAAAGCGCCACGACCCAACCAGAGACGTTACCCAGTCGGAAACACGCGCGCCCAGTCCATGCGGTTGTGCGGCGGCTCGTTTCTCGCGGCGGCGATGCCGCAAATCGTGCAGGGTTTTTATTTCTTCCAGACTTAGCTGTGGAACAGGGGGCATGCAACACCTCGTGAGGGTTGAAGGATTTGTTTAGGCGTGTCCCGCATCCAGCGTAAGAAAATCGGGATTAACACCCGCCAGGGCCATCGCGGCATCCCAGCGTTTCTCGGCAGGTAGATGAAATAACAATTCGGGGGAAAGCGGCGCATACAGCCAGGCATTTTCTTTGACCTCTGTGTCCAGCTGGCCCTGGCCCCAGCCAGCATAGCCCAGACAAAACAGCATATCTTTGGGACCGGTACCTTTGGCAACCAGATCCAGCATTTCTAGCAATGTCGTCACAGCGATGGTCTCGCTCAACAGCACAGACTGGGGCAGCATGATATCCGTGCTGTGCAAAATAAAACCGCGGCCGATCTCGACAGGGCCGCCAAACCATACGGGACGCTCCTGCGGCGTTTGTTCCGTAACCGGAATGTCCAATTGCTCCAGCAAATCGCCCAAGTGAATCCCGGACAAGGGCTTGTTGACAATCAGTCCCATCGCGCCGTCCGGATGGTGCTCCAGCATCACAATGACGGCGTGGTCAAAGCGTGGGTCTGTCATTTGCGGCATCGCAAGGACCAGCTTGCCCTTCAAGCTGTCGGCAGTCGTGGTGGGGCGTTCAGAGGCTGGCATGAAAGGCTCGATTGTTGTATAGTACAACTATAGTTCATCTCGCACCGGAGACCAAGATGCCCCGTATCGTTCTTTTCCTGCTCGCCCTCCTGTTTACCGCGCCGGCGTTGGCGCAACAGACACCCGTGTACGAGATTGATCCCGGACATACGCGAGTCGCCGTTACGGTTAATCACTTGGGCTTTAGCAAAATGCCGGGGTTCTTTTATGATGTTACCGGGATGCTGCGTTTTGATCCGCACGATGTCGGACAATCGGCGTTGGATGTCAAGATCAACGCCAAAGCCTTTACCATGGGACATCTGGTCTTAGACAAAAAATTACGTGGCCCGGAATATTTCAACACGGCGCAATATCCAACGATACGTTTTCGTGCGACGCATGTGGAAACTACCGGCATGGAAACCGGTGATGTGACGGGTAACCTGACATTTTTGGGCGTGACACGTCCGGTGACATTGCATGTGCGCTTTAATCGCAAAGCCTGGGATCAATATACCAACGCCGATAAAGTCGGTTTTACGGCGTGGGGCAAAATCAACCGCAGCGATTTCGGCATGAAGACATTGCTGCCGGATGTCGGTGACGAAGTGAAATTGCGCATCTCGGTCGAAGCCTATGTACCGACACTGGATATGAAGTTGAAGAAACAGGAGCAGGCTAAAAAGCTGCAGGAAAACGATGAAGATAATAAAGCACTAGACGAGGCTGAAGACGATAAAGATGCCGAAGATACAACGGGCGCGATGCCGCATGTTGGTGTGGCTCCGGGCGGCAAGAGCGGCCAGGTAGCCTCGGGCGGCGTGCATTTGCGTCCCGGCACCGAAGACCGTTCGCCTTTCAGCCCAAGATGGCTCAAAGCACTAATACAACCGAGGCCTTTGGTACGCGCGCGCGCCTTTTGCATGTCATCGGCGCGTTGCTGGTTTTAACATTATTGGGTGTGGGCCTGTGTCTGGATGACATGCCCAAAGGCGCAATTAAAAGTTGGGCGTTTAGCTTGCACAAAGCAGTCGGCTTTGTAACGCTGGGCTGGATGATTGTCTGGTGGGCGGATTTTGTAACGCAGATTAAACCCTTGCCGCCCCAGGGATCGTCTCTTGGTCAGCATCGTCTGGCGGTCGCGGTAAAATGGGTTTTATTGACGGGCGGTACGTTGATGCCTCTCTCTGGATGGTTGATGGCCGCCGCCAGCGGTCGTACCGAGGTCAAGACCTTGGGCGTTTCATTGCCCAACCCTTTTTTGTTTAAGGTCAAAAAACTTTCGGGCTTCTTTTGGGATATACACGAGAATGTCGCCAATATTCTGATTGCAGCCATTGCCTTACATATCGCGGGAGCGCTCTACCACCATTTTATCCGCCGGGATAACGTGCTGACGCGGATGTTCCCCTTTATTCGGGCCCCTAAATAGTGTTAAGATAGAGTCGTTTCAGAACGAAAGTCCTTTATGACACAGCGCGTCCTCTACCAGCTTTGGCTCTCTCCTTTTTGTCGCAAGGTGCGGCTTGTTCTGGCCGAGAAAAAGCTGGATTTCGAACTTAAAGTCGAAAAAGTATGGGAACGCCGCCGCGACTTCTTGAAAATTAACCCCAGCGGCGAGGTGCCGGTGCTGGTTGACGAAGACGGTACCGTCGTATGCGACAGCCATAATATCTGTATGTATCTGGATGCGCGGTACCCCGAGCGTAAATTGCTGGGCCAGACGCTGCCCGAGCAAATCGAAATCGGCCGCCTGATTGCATGGTTCGACCGCAAATTCAACGACGAGGTCACCGAGTATCTGGTCGGCGAGAAAATGATGAAGCGCTTTTTGAAAATGGGCCAGCCCGACGGCCAAAAAATCCGTGCCGGCCACAGCAATATTCATTACCATCTGGATTATATCAGCTATCTGGTGACGCGCCGTAAATGGCTGGGGGGTGACAGCTTTACCCTCGCGGATATTGTTGCAGCCAGTCATTTGTCGGCGGTCGATTATATCGGCGACGTGCCGTGGGACCACCACAAGGATGCCCGCGACTGGTATGCGCGCGTCAAATCCCGCCCGTCCTTCCGTCAATTGCTGGAAGACCATATCCCCGGCGCCGCCCCCGTCGCCCATTACGCGGATATTGATTTTTAGGGCAAACTATTTAAAATCGAGTAGTAATGACCGCAGCCGACAAAACGCCTCAAATCTCAACGGTGCTTTCTGCAACCAGATCTTCCGAAGAGTATAAGGTTCATATTCTTGTGTTCCCGACAGACGCGGGGCTGCCTCGAAAAGATGTAGAAAAAACGGCCTTGGAAAGTGTAAAAGAAATCACATATACGGTCAAAGAGCCGGCGCACCGGAAAAATCAGCTGCGCATTCTTTTTTTGGGTTAAACACAAACCGAAAAGAGCCCTTGGCCACCTTTTCCGTGAGGCGCAGCAAGGTTTTCAAGCCTTAAATCCATGAAAAAACCCCCTTGAAGAACCGGGGCGGTTGCCCTAAATAAGTGGCAAGTGTTTTAAAGACCCCAATAAACAGGAGACCAGAAATGACACGTCAAGCATTTGTGCGGAACAAGCCGCACGTAAACA
>CAYRRF010000113.1:0-4084 GCA_964426595.1 uncultured Bdellovibrionales bacterium
GTTACTGTCTGCAGAAGCAAGCATACCTGTTCTTTGACCGAAACCAACTGAGTTCAGCGATCTGGCAACCGTTTCAGCAGGATTGTCCTTTGCCATGGATACGCTTTTTGTAACCGATGGCATTAACCGTGTCGTCGCTTTGGATCCAGCCTCGGGCAAGAAACGTTGGGAGAAAACGATTGAAGGCGCGCTGCGCGGCGCACCGACTTTTAACAACGGTCATTTATACGTGATCACGCTTGCAGACGAGACATTGGCGCTTAATCCGACCAACGGCGAAACGCTGTGGCGCCATCAAGGTGTGGCCGAAGCCGCCGGACTCTTGGGAACGCCCAGCCCAGCCGCACAGGATTCCGTCGTCGTCTCGTGCTACAGCTCGGGCGATGTCGTTGCGTTACGCGCGGAAACGGGTCAGGAAGCCTGGACCGATAATTTATCCGGCACGAACGAAATGCAAAACCATGCCGTCACCAAATTATCGGGATTCCACGGCCATCCTGTGCTGGACGGTGATGTTGTCGTGGTGGGTAACGCCGCCACCCGCGTCGTTGCCATCCATGTCCCCAGCGGCGAGCGTCTGTGGCAGAAAGAATTCGGCTTGCAGCAAACGCCGCTTTCCGTGGGCAATGTCGTCTATGTGATTACACCTCAAAACGACGTTTTAGCGGTCATGAAAGAAAGCGGCCAGATGCATTGGCGCCGTTCCCTGCCCCGCTATGAAGACCCCGAAGACAAGGAAGATCCGATCTTCCTCAGCGGCCCTGTTTTGGCCGGCGGTACTTTGTGGGTTGTAACGAGCAACGGCCACTTGTTGGGGTTGGATCCATTAAGCGGCAAAGATACAAACAAAATAAGCATTCCGGACGGGGTGATGCTGTCACCTGTTGTCGTCGATGGCATGCTGTTTATTCTTACCGACGACGGTAAATTGATTGCGTTCCGCTCATGATAACCATCGCCCTTATCGGACGGCCGAATGTCGGCAAATCGTCCCTTCTGAATTGCCTGGCGGGCAAGCAATTGGCTATTGTGCACGACACGCCGGGGGTAACCCGCGACTATAAAATCGTCGATGCTACTTTGGGCAAATATTCGTTTAAACTGATGGATACAGCCGGGTTAGAGCAAAACAGCACGCCCGATATGATCCATGAAAAAATGCAGGATCAAACCTTGCGCGCCATTGCCAAAGCCGATGTGTTGCTCTTTGTTCTGGATGGCCAGGAAGGCGTCACCGCTGTCGATCGCGACATGGCGAAAAAAATACGCCAGTGGAACAAGCCTGTGCTTTTAGTGGTCAATAAATCCGATGATAAACGCGCCGAAGCCACCGCTTTTGACTCGTTTGCGTTGGGTCTGGGCAGTCCGTTGCTGCTTTCCGCTGCGCACAAACAAGGTTTTTACGATCTGGAAGAAGTTCTTCGACCGCACCTTGAATCGTCTCAGCCAGAAGAGGATGCGGAAAAAGAAAATGAACAATCCTTTGCGAATGTGCAGGAAGGCGAAGAAGCCGTCCTGCCGGAAGAGGATTTTACCAAGCCGCTGAAAATTGCCTTTGTGGGCCGACCCAATGTCGGCAAATCCACCCTGCTTAACGCTATCATCGGCGAAGAGCGCGCCATTACCTCGCCCATTGCCGGCACCACACGCGATACGGTACAGGTACAATGGCAATACAAGGACCGCATTTTTCGCTTGGTCGATACGGCCGGTTTGCGCAAACGCTCCAAAGTCATCGACCGTCTGGAAAAGATGTCCGCAGCCGAAACCGAACGCGCCATTCGTCTGGCGCAAATCGTTGTTCTGGTCGTTGATGCCTCGCAGACACTCGACCATCAGGATCAGGCCATTGCCGAACATGTTATCCGCGAAGGCCGCGCCTTGGTCATTGCATTGAATAAATGGGATCAGGTGGAAAACCCCGATCAGTACCGCAAAGAAATGCGCGAGAATTTTGATCACGCCATCTCGCAGGTTAAAGACGTGCCGTTGGTAACGCTTTCAGCGCTTACGGGACGCAATGTGGGCAAAGTTTTGGACGCTGTCTTGGATATCTATGCCGTTTGGGCGCGCCGCGTACCGACGTCGCCCTTGAACCGCTGGCTGGAGCGTATGGAGAGCCATTATCAGCCACCGATGGCCTCGGGGCGTGCCAATCGCTTGCGCTATATGACTCAGATAAAAACCAAGCCCCCTACTTTTGCCTTGTGGGTCAGTCGTCCGGACGATTTACCGGACGCATATCAACGTTATTTGATAAACGGTTTGCGCGAGGAATTTGATTTGCCCGGCGTACCCGTGCGCTTTTCCTTGCGCAAATCAAAAAATCCGTATGTGGATGGTAAATAATTTAAGCGGGCTGTGTTGTGGAATGACGTTGCCGCTTTAATTCTTCGTGAATATCATGGTTGCTACGCTTAAGTCCTGAACAGATATATGCTATGCTTTTTTGAAATTTATCTGCCACTACTATCATGGCAAAAGTCGCAATCATACCACTACCTAATCCAAGAAATACATCCGCACTATCTGAATCTGCATGCATTAGTTTTGAGCCAATCTTAAAAAACTCTACAGATGCCGTAGCTACAAGCCCCCCGGTCACTGGCAAAATAGCTCCGGAATAACAGGCAACATCACCTACGTACTTTGCAGTACGTGTCTCGATATTTTGTTTGCTTGTTTCAGACATGTTTTTCTCCAAAGATGTTCATCCATTACTGTAATATGCTACATATTATTTATTCAAGCTAGAAAATCCAACAATTCTTGTGCTGCTTGCTCGGGGGTTTGACCGTCCAGACGTCCCGGATAGGCCTGTTCGCGCAGGCGCGTCCGCGTGGCTTTGGGCGTAAAAGTCTTGATCCACATCTCGGGGTTTTCCTGGGCGTAACTTTCAACGATTGCTTTTAAGGCTGCGTTACTGGCACCGTAATAACCCCAAAACGCCTTGCCGATAACTTCCGGGTCAGCTGTTAAAAAAACGGATCGTGAACCCGGCGTGTTTTTCAACAGCGGATGCAACGTCTGAATCAGTGTGATATTCGCTGTCACGTTCGTTGCCATCGTGCGCGGCCAATTCTCCTGCGAGCCAATCGCAATTGCGGATAATTTGTCCAAATGTCCGGCGGCGGCGATGAAATAATGGATGTGCGGATAACGTTGAATCAAATTCGGGCCCAAAGCCTGGAGCTTGGCATTATCGGTGATATCGATGGGCACCAGCGTTGCACTGCCGCCTTTGGCCTTGATCGCATCATCCAGCTCTTCCAGACCGCCGACGGTACGGGCAATCGCAATAATGTGTACACCCTGCCCCGCCAGCGCCAGTGCCGCCGCACGGCCAATACCACGGGAGGCGCCGGTAATGACGGCCACTTTACCTTCGGATGTCATGAGTTAGAGTCCTTTGAGAAAATCTTCGAACAATTGTACCTCGCCGACCTGGTTTTTCAACGTCTCCATATCAGCCAGGCTGCTGCCGCGGGAAGGCTTGGTAATCACCGCAAACCTCTCGGCCAGCTTGGTCTGCGCCATAAACCCGCCATATTCGGCGGTCAAAAGTTCGATCCCTTTTTGATTGTTATCCAAAGACAAGGCCACCGCCATGCGTAACACCAGCGGTCCGATGGGGCCATCGACTTCTGTTTTACCGTGATCGCGATAATAACTGACCAGACCTTGCAAAGCGACGATGGAATCCGGCCAGCGGCTTTGTTTCCAGTTGATATCCGCTTTCAGGCTTAAAGCCTCAGGCGTCTGTACATCCTTCAGCAAGGCCAACGCTTCGTCGACCTTGTTCGTATCAGCCAAGGCATGCGCTCGCAACAGCAGACGCTTGGCATCCAATTCCGCATCAGGCGCATCGTTGCGCTGACTTTCATCCAACGCCTTCAAAGCGCCGGCGGGATTGTTGTTCTTCACACGCAAACTGGCGAGTTTTGTACCGATTGCCACGGCAGAAGTGCCTTGGGCATGCAACATTAATTGGTTCTGCAGCAGTTCATCCGCCTGATCCAGCAAATCGACTGAGATCAATCGGTCCGCCAGTCGCTGGATCGCAATGTTGCCATCCTCCCCGGGC
>CAYRRF010000114.1:0-4018 GCA_964426595.1 uncultured Bdellovibrionales bacterium
GGTATTGTGTTTGCCGTGCGCTATGTGACCTCGGCCGCACCGCCGCCGCCCATAGCACAACCGATCACCAATCCGGCGCCGGTTGCTTTTGCCAGCTATATCGGCGGGGCAGGCCTGACCGAAGCCAGCAGCGAAAATATTGCCATCGGCACATCGGTGGCTGGAATCGTGCGGCAATTGGTGGTCGATGTCGGATCCGTGGTTAAAAAAGACGATGTCTTGTTTGTTATTGATGACCGTGAAGCCACGGCCCGCACCCAGCAAGCGCTTGCGCAACTGGAACAGGCCAAAGCCGAGGCGCAAAGCCGCCGCAACCAATACGCTCTGGTGAAAGATATCACGGACAGCCGCGCCATCAGTCGTGATGAAAGCAATCAGCGCCGGGATGCGCTGGCGGTTGCAGAAGCCGCGGTAAAAGCGGCTACTGCGGCGGTGCAGGCGGCGCAAACAGATCTGGACCTGCATACGGTGCGTGCGCCGATGGATGGCGTGGTGCTGACGAAAAATATCCGCGTCGGGGAATTCGCGAATACGGGCGCAACCGGTGAGCCGTTGCTGCGTTTGGGCACGATTAATCCGATGCATATCCGCGTTGATATCGACGAGAACGATGCCTGGCGCTTTAAAGAGGGCTCACGGGCGGTGGCTTTTGTGCGCGGCAATCCGCAAATCAAAACCGATCTGACCTTTGTACGCGTCGAGCCCTATGTGCGCCCTAAAAAATCCCTGACCGGCGACAGTACCGAGCGCGTGGATACGCGTGTACTGCAGATCATCTATGCCTTTGATCCGACCAGCAAACCGATCTATGTCGGCCAGCAAATGGATGTGTATATTGAGGTGGTGAAGTAGTTATTTGAACAGTGCCAGTAATTCAGGGAATTTCTCGGTGCGCATATCTTCTAAGCAAAAGTGTCCCTTGTCGTTGAAGCTGTAAAGCTTTGTCAGAGGGTAATGTTCCATCAAAATTTTGGTAGTGGGGTGCACACCTGTTACTTCATCGTCTGATGAATAAAAGATGTGCATTTCATCCACATGTTCTGGCAATGTGGGATTAAGAGCAAACTCGAGGAAAGCGCCGCGCGTCCTTTCTGGATCTATCCACGGTGCAACCATGATGAGTTTGTTGATTCTTGTCCTGGTTTCACTCAGCCAGCGGAGGAAAAATCCACACCCGCAGCTATGTCCGATCAGAGATGTTTGAGTGTCAATAGGATAGGTTTCAAACAGGTTCTTCCACTCTTTGTAAACGCCGCCGTAAGGTTTCGGCATTTCTGGCGTTTGGCAATTATATCCCTTCATCAAAAGCTGTTTTTGCAGCCATGGAATCCAATGAAAATTGGAGGGTGATGGATATTGGTCGCTAAAATATTCTTCTTTGTCGCAGCAACCGTGAAGAATATAGACGTTTTTCATCAATACGTCCGCGCTTTGGGTGGGACTGCTTCGACATCGGCGCCGCCGGTATTGAGAATGACCGGACGCTTGCCAAAGCGCACATCGCCCTTGTCGCTATCGACCCATACCATCGAATGCGCCATCCAATTAACGTCGTCGCGGTTGGGGAAGTCCTCGTGCGCGTGGGCGCCACGGGATTCCTGACGCTGCGAGGCGGAATGCATCGTTGCCACGGCCTGGACGCGTAAATTATCCAGCTCGAGCGTTTCGACGAGGTCCGAGTTCCAGATCAGGCTGCGGTCGGTAATGGCCACATCCGGGAATTTAGCCGACATGGCGTCGATCTTTTTGCAGCCTTCGGCCAAGGTGGCCGTCGTGCGGAAGACAGCAGCATCGTCTTGCATGATACGCTGCATTTCGCCGCGCAAAGTGGCTGTCGAAGTGCCGCCTTTGGCATGGCGCAAACGATCGAAACGATCGACCAGCTTGGCAACGACATCGTTGGCCAGTTTCTTGTGTGGCTGGCCGGGGGTAACAATCTTGGCGGCGTGAATCGACGCGGCGCGTCCGAACACAACCAGATCCAACAGCGAGTTCGAGCCCAGACGGTTGGCACCATGCACCGACACGCAAGCCGCTTCACCGATGGCCATCAGGCCGGGTACAATTTCCTTGTCGTTCTTCAAGACTTCGCATTCTTTGTTCGTTGGAATGCCGCCCATATTGTAGTGCACGGTTGGCAGAACAGGGGCGGGTTCTTTGGTGACATCGACGCCGGCGAAAATACGCGCGGTTTCGGCAATGCCCGGCAGGCGTTTGTGAATCACGTCGGCGCCTAAATGCTCCAGATGCAAATGAATGTGGTCTTTGTTTTTACCAACACCGCGACCCGCACGGATTTCCATGGTCATGGCGCGGGATACCACATCGCGCGAGGCCAGAGCTTAGGCATTCGGCGCATAGCGCTCCATAAAGCGCTCGCCGTTGGCGTTCGTCAAATAACCGCCTTCGCCGCGGCAGCCTTCGGTCATCAAACAGCCCGAGCCGTAAATGCCGGTGGGGTGGAATTGCACGAACTCCATGTCCTGCAGCGGCAGGCCTGCGCGCACCACCATCCCGCCACCGTCGCCGGTGCAGGTGTGCGCCGAGGTGCACGAGAAATAGGCGCGGCCATATCCCCCCGTCGCCAACACGGTTTGGTGGCCGCGGAACAGATGTAAGCTGCCATCATCCAAACACCACGCCAAAACACCCAAGCATTCATTCGTGACCGGATCCATCACCAGATCCAGCGCGAAATACTCGATAAAGAACTCGGCTTTGTGTTTCAACGATTGTTGGTACAGCGTGTGCAGAATGGCGTGGCCTGTCCGGTCGGCCGCGCAGGTACGAAACGCCTGCCCCTTGCCGTAGTGGGTGGTCATGCCGCCGAACGCGCGCTGGTAGATTTTGCCTTCAGCTGTGCGGCTGAAGGGTACGCCGTAATGTTCGAGCTCGATAATGGCGGGGATGGCCTGTTCGCACATATAGGCGATTGCATCTTGATCCCCCAGCCAATCCGAACCTTTGACGGTATCGTAAAAGTGAAAGCGCCAATCGTCTTCGCCCATGTTTGCCAAGGCCGCAGAGATACCGCCTTGCGCGGCAACAGTGTGGCTGCGCGTCGGGAAAACTTTGGTCAGACAGGCGGTCTTGAGACCTTTTTCCGCCATACCAAAGGTGGCGCGTAGACCGGCGCCTCCGGCGCCGACGACAACGACATCGTATTCATGAGTAGTGATCGGATAATTTTGTGTCATAGGTTACAACTTGAATGCGATATAAAGGGTGGTGAATATGCTGATCAAGCCGACGCCATAGCACAGCATCTTGAAAAGCACGACAAAGGGTAGCTGGTATTTGTGACTATGCACATAGTCAACGATCGGCTCTTGCCCCCCAAGGGAAATGTGACACGTGTTCACGCCGATAAAGACGCAGAGCAAAAAGGCATGCACCGGATCATGCAACCAGTAGAGCGTCATGACGTAGTTGGCACCGGATTTGGCCAGCTGTATCAAGCTGTAAAACAGCCATAGGGCCAGCGGGATCGAAGAAAATGCCGTCATTTTCAAAATCCACCAATGGTGTACACCGCTATGGGCAGGGCCGATGCCGCGGGCGCGGGCCAAAGGTGTTTCAATCTTTTTTGGATCAGGATAGGGCATTTCCGTTGTTCCTTAGATAAAGAAGATGTAGAGCCACACAGCGGCAGCGACAAGGAAAGAAGTGCTTAATACAAAGACGCCGGTTTTACGTGCGAATTCGATTTTGAAACCCAAGCCCGCGTCCCAAAACAAGTGACGCGTCCCGCTTAGAAGGTGATAGCAAAACGCCCACGTAAAACCAAACAACACAAGCTGTCCGAACCAGGATTGCGCACAGCTTAAAAAGAAATTGTACGATTCAGGACCGCTGGCCAGCGCGATCAGCCACCACGCCAAAACAAATGTACCGATCACCAAACCGATACCGGTGATGCGATGCAGGATAGAGGTCAGGGAAGTGATCTTCCACAGATTATAGACCTGGATGTGCGGCGAAAGGGGACGGGGATGAGAGGGCATAGACAACTCGTCAA
>CAYRRF010000115.1:0-575 GCA_964426595.1 uncultured Bdellovibrionales bacterium
TGGTCATTCTTCCTTTTAAATATATTTTACTACGACCCTCTCTTTTTGCAAGAGAGGGTCGCGGCTTATATTTTTACTTTTTCTTGCTGGCTTCCAAAGCGGCACCCAGGATGTCACCTAAAGAAGCGCCGCTGTCGGACGAGCCGTACTCGGCAATCGCTGCTTTGTCTTCAGCGATTTCGCGGGCTTTGATCGACAGTTGCAGCTTGCGTGCAGCTTTTTCAATGCTGACGATTTGTGCGTCGACTTTTTCACCAACGGCGAAACGATCCGGGCGCTGTTCGGCGCGGTCGCGGGACAATTCCGACTTCTTGATGAAGCCTTCCAGATTGTCGCGAACCGTGACTTCGATGCCGCCGTCTGTGATCGCTTTAACGATACAGGTAACGGTCTCACCTTTTTTCAGACCATCAAAAAGACCGGCGTTCGGATTGTCGGCCAGTTGTTTGATGCCCAAAGCGATACGCTCTTTCTCGGGATCGATTTCCAGGATCTTGACCTGGACTTTTTGTCCTTTGGTAAAGTCCTTGATGGCTTCTTCGCCCGATTTGTCCCAGGACAGATCCGACAAGTGA
>CAYRRF010000115.1:585-3927 GCA_964426595.1 uncultured Bdellovibrionales bacterium
CATACCGTCCAGATCGGCCGTCAAGCCAACGAACATACCGAATTCGGTTGTGTTCTTGACTTCGCCTTCCAGGACATCGCCGGTTTTGTGTGAATCGGCAAAGCCTTTCCACGGGTTTTCCGTGCATTGCTTCATGCCCAAAGACACGCGGCGTTTGTCGTTGTCGATATCCAATACCATGACGCTGACTTCCTGGCTGGTGGATACGATTTTGCTGGGGTGAACGTTTTTCTTGGTCCAGGACATTTCCGAGACGTGTACCAAACCTTCGATACCGGTTTCGATTTCAACGAACGCACCGTAATCAGTGATGTTCGTGACACGGCCTTTGGTTTGTGTACCGGCGGGGAAGCGCTCGACCAGACCCTTCCATGGGTCGGCTTCCAGTTGCTTCATGCCCAACGAAATACGGCCCGTGTCCTGATTGAAGCGGACCACTTGAACCGTAACGCTTTGACCGATTTGCAAGGCTTCCGACGGGTGGTTGATGCGCTGCCACGAAATATCCGTGACGTGCAACAGACCGTCGACGCCGCCCAAATCAATGAACGCACCGTAATCGGTGATGTTCTTGACAACGCCTTCCAGGACCTGGCCTTCGCGCAAGCCTTTGATGAGGTCGGTACGTGCTTCGGCGCGTGACTCTTCCAAAACGGCGCGGCGTGAAACGACGATGTTACCGCGCACGCGATCCATTTTCAGGATCAGGAACGGTTGCGGTGTACCCATCAGAGGGCCGACGTCTTTTACCGGACGAATGTCAACCTGGCTGCCCGGCAAGAAGGCCGTGGCACCGCCCAAATCAACAGTAAATCCGCCTTTGACGCGGTTATAGATGATCCCGTTGACGCGTTCGCCTTTTTGGAAAGCGCGTTCCAGATCGATCCAGGATTCTTCGCGGCGTGCTTTTTCGCGCGACAGTACGACGTTACCTTCGCGGTCTTCCAGGCGTTCCAGGAAAACATCGACAAGGTCGCCGACTTTGAGTTCAAGTTCTTTACCCGGCGAAGTGAATTCGCGAAGAGCCACGCGGCCTTCGGATTTCAAACCGACATCGATGACGACTTGTTCTTTCTCGATACCGATGACGCGGCCTTTGAGGACGGCGCCTTGCAGGGGATTGTTGGTTTTGAAGCTCTCTTCCAAAAGGGAAGCGAAATCTTCTTTTAAAAGCTCGGCTGGAATAGCCGTAGCGGTAGCATGTTGTGCCATTATAGACACCTTTCTTATTTTTGATCTGAGGCTTCATGGGCCAAAGGCCTCTCGCATGAAGAATCAGTGACTTAGGGCCTAAGGCCTTGGTCAGGGCCTTTATTTAGGCAACCGACCGGGATGTGTCAAGGGGAAAATCGTTCTTTTACAAGGCTCAAAGCCCGTTCCAGCACCTGATCGGGCGAAAGGGTGCTGGTATCGAGGATAATACCGTCGACGGCGGGCTTGAGCGGGGCGACCGCCCGGGTCGAGTCCCGTTGGTCACGGATCAATGTCTGGTGGAGAATCGTATCAAAATGCGAAGACCAATCGGCTCCATAGAGTTCGCGGGCGCGCCGCTCGGCCCGGATTTCAGGAGCGGCGGTAACAAACAGTTTTAAGGCTGCGTCCGGGCAGATGACGGTGCCGATATCGCGCCCGTCTAAAATAGAACCTTTGGCATTGTTCGGAGGATATAATGCAAAGTTGCGCTGCAAATCAAAAAGCGATTGGCGGACCGAAGGAAATGTTGCAACGATGCTTGCTCCTTCACCACTTTCGGCCGAACGCAAATCCTTGTTGTCCAGGAAATCGAGACCCATTAATTCATGCAGGCTGTTGGCGGCCTCAAGGGCGCAGTTTTTGTCTTGGAGATTTCCACCTTGTTGGCGCACGATCCATCCGACAGCGCGGTAGAGCAGACCGGTGTCGAGGACCGGAAATCCCAACGCCGCACCCAAACGTTTAGCCAATGTACCTTTGCCGCTGCCATTCGTTCCGTCGATAGCAATGATAAAGGGAAGGGTATGGGTCATTTTGCGTACGACTTTCTTACCTCTCCCCCGCGTGCGGCGGGAGAGGTCGATGAAGCTGATGCGGGAGCTTCAGCGGAGGCGGGTGAGGGGGCTTGGAGTGATTCGGCAATTTTTAAAAAAACACCTTCTTTGTTATTCAAGACATCATGATTCCAAAAGCGTAAAATTTTAAAACCTTGTTTCTCAATATGAGTAGTACGTATGTGGTCATTTTCTTTTGTATGTTGTCCGCCATCTACTTCGATAACAAGATGCTTTTCAGCACAAATAAAATCAACAATATAATGATCAAAAGGTTTTTGACGTTGAAATTTATATCCAAGTTGTTTGTTTCGTACCAAGGACCAAATAACTTTTTCGGCGTCTGTCTGGGAACGTCGCAGGCTTTGTGCCATTTTTTGCAGGGGATTTTTTTGTAACATTCCCCCCTCACCCCTCGCGAGTGCTCGGACCTCTCCCGCCGCATGCGGGGGAGAGGTTAAAGGATATACGATTCACCACGGCAAATGCTCCTCGCCATGAAAGAAGCCGCCCGTAGGGCCATCCTCCGACAACAGTGCAAGTCGTATCGCTGTCTTCGCGCCTTCTTGCGGTGACAGATCGGCTTCATCGCCTCCCATCGCCGTACGTACCCAGCCGGGATGCGCTGAATTGACCTTAATAGGCGTATCACTCAATTGACGCGCCAAGGTAACTGTCAGCATATTCAGCGCCGCTTTTGAAGCGCTATAGGCTGGAAGAAGCCATGGGCCATCCACCATGTTCGGATCGCTACACGATTGTAGAGAGCCCAATATACTGGACTGGTTGACGATGCGGCCGTGAGCGCTTTTTTTAAGTAGCGGCAGAAACGCCTGGACAAGCGCATAAGGGGCAATCGTATTGATTTCGAGAGTCTCGCGGAGTGTTGCAGCGGTGAATCCTTTTTGGTGTTCCAGTAAAACGCCTGCGTTGTTAATCAGAATATCAAGATGCCCGAATTTTTCTTCGACGAATTTCGTGGCAGCCGTGATATCCGCCTGTTGTGTGACATCCAACTTTAAGGGAATGACCTGCATGACGTCTGTAGCGATTTTGGCTGCGGCATGCGTGGCATCGGTCAGATTTCGCCCCGCCAACAGCACGGTGATTCCTTTTTGCGCCAGCTGGCGGGCGATTTCAAAGCCGATACCGCGGGTGGCACCGGTCACAAGGGCGATTTTTGGGGCGGTCATGGCCCTAATTTATAGGCTGGAAACCCACTTGCCAAGGGCTTGGGAAGTGGCTAGATTGCGGCCCTGACTTCTTAATCGTGGGGCCATAGCTCAGCTGGGAGAGCGCTTGCATGGCATGCAAG
>CAYRRF010000116.1:0-2666 GCA_964426595.1 uncultured Bdellovibrionales bacterium
CGTCATTGTTTGACGGATTGGCTTCACGGTTGCTGGGTTAGCTTTTGCAGTTTTTGTGGTTTTTGTAGCTTTTTTAGCAGTCGTGGTTTTTTTCTTGGCTTTTGTTGCCGTTTTTTTCTTCGTAGCCATAGTGATTCCTTTCAGGCTGTTGAGTTAAAGCAGCCTCTATTCTATAGGCGTTTTTTGCAAAAAGCCAAGAGGATTCGTGTATTTTACGTTGTACAGGTGAATCTGGCGGTTCAGCGACTCGGAGATCTTGCCGAATTCCACCGAGGAGTTCAGCACCACGACCGAGCTCTCCTTGCTTTCGGCGGCGTTGCGGCTGACAGATTCGATGGTCGTAGAGACCTCGTTCGAGCTGCTGGACACTTGGGTGATGCTGCGGCCAATTTCGCCGGTGGCGGCCTTTTGCTCCTCGGCAGCCGAGGAGGCGGTGGTAGTGGCTTCGTTGATCTGGCGGATATTTTCGATGATGGCATTGACCGCATCGACGCTGTTGCGGATGGCCGCATCAATCCCGGTAACGCGGTCGCTGATCTCGACGGTCTTCTTCGAGGTTTCGACCGCCAGTTTTTTAACTTCATCGGCAACCACCGCAAAGCCGCGTCCGGCTTCGCCCGCGCGCGCAGCTTCGATCGTTGCGTTCAAAGCCAACAAGTTTGTCTGGTCGGCAATCCCTTTGATCGCGGTGACAACTTCGGCAATCGATCCGGTCAGGTTGTTCAGGTGCAAAACCGTATCCGAGGCCTTATTTGCCTGGATATTGGCGTTATGCGACCGTTCGACCACCGTGGTCATCTGGTGGGCGATTTCATGCGACGAGGCCAGCAACTCTTCCGTGGCGGCGGCAACCGTCTGAACGTTAAAGCTGGTCTCTTTGGCAATCGCCGCGACTTGGGTACTGGCAGCGGCGGTGTCCATGGATTTCTTGTTCAGATTCTCGGCTTCACGTTTCACATCGTCGACCGAATGGGTCAACATACTTAAAATGCCACCCATATGTTCCTCGAAACGATCGGCCAGTGCAGAAATTGCTTTTTTACGATCTTCTTCCGCACGTTTCTTCATCTGCTCTTGCTCTTTGGACATCATATCCATCTGCAGGCCATTTTCTTTAAAGACGCCAACAGCGCGGGCAATTGCCCCGATCTCGGAGTGCGACTCCGCATACGGTACATCCACGCCAAAATTCTCGTTGGCCAATTCCTTCATCGTACCCGTCAGGACGCCTAACGGTTTGGTCAGGCTGGCGACAACGACCATGAAAAACAGCATCGAGATGACAATACCGGCCACGGACGTAATTAACGCATTGGTTTGCTGGCCTTTATAGTTGGCAATACGTGCCACCAGCAATTTGTCCAGCTCGTCATAGCTGGCCGTCAGGAAGGCCGAGGCGGCTTGCGAGGCGGCGGTCAGTTTGGTCTGGAAAGCTGCATTATCGACGGTTTGCCCTGCAGCTATCGTCTTCATGGTCTCAATAAGATCGGTGTTGCTGGTCACATAGGCGTCCAGCAAAGGCTTCAGAGTGGTCTGGAAGCTGGGGCTTACGCCATTAAAGTTCGGATCTTCCTTGAACGACGTATCCATGTCGGCGGTTACACGATCTTGATCGGATTCTTTTAGCAGGCGAGCCATCACCGCCGTCTCAACCAGATTTTCCGGCGAGAGGGAAGAGCTCAGCCAATGACTTAAGGAGGAACCAATCACCGACAGGCGATCCAGTGTTTGCGGCACGGCAATCAAGGTCACATCCATGAGGTAATAGCTATCCAGATCCGGGTCGAGGATAAGGTTCGACGTATCCCCCGAATGGGCGATCATGCCGCGAACATCCGCGATAAACGAAGCGACATCCTCTTCTTTGGCATTATTAGAGGTAAGTTTTTTCTCCAGATCCGTCCATTTGGTGTGAACGGTTTCGAATTTCAGCTGGTCGCGGCCGCGCGATTTCAGTCCCTCGTCGGTAAATTGCAGGTCGACACCAATTTCTTTGTGAATAGGGGTCAGGGCTTTGAACTGGGTATCGATGCGCGCGCTGGCTTCGGCCAGAACCTGACCGGTGGCACCGCCATTATTGGCCAAAGCAATCCGCAGTTCCGAGGCGGCCAGCAGCATCTGGGCCAGCGGGCGCTGGTAGCGGTTACCCATCATCTCTTTTTCGGCGAAGTCGACATTGGCACCGATCGAGTTGTGGCCCTGCCACATGGCAAACAACAGTGTCACAATAAACAGCGACACGCTGAGCAGCATACGGAAACGGATCGACAAATTATTCAAGAGCTTAAGCATCGGAACCTCGCGCATAGATGTAGGGTGAGCATACCCATGTAATCACAGAAATACTGAAGAGCCGTTAATAATAGAATTACGGTAAATACAAGCGCGGGATTGTCAGGCCGCGGGATTTTGTGCGAGGGTGGGGCATGTTGTTATTCGAGCAGCTTGTCATTGGTTCCATTATGATCGCCCTGACGGTGTTTATTCACGCGATGGGGCTCGAGATTATTATTCGTCGCGCCAAGATCGTCGAGACGGCCTTGCAGCACCTCGCCTTGCGTTTATGGCGGCCGTTGATGTCTTCAATAATCGTGGTGTCGGTTTTCCTGATCCATATTTTGAATATGTGGCTGTGGACGTTCGTCTATATGGGGCGTTCCTGCGAA
>CAYRRF010000116.1:2698-3803 GCA_964426595.1 uncultured Bdellovibrionales bacterium
GTTGCATTTCTCGACGTCCATGTACACCACCGTCGGCCACAACAGTATCATGCCCGGCGAAGCGTGCAACATGCTCAGCGGCATTGAAGGAGCCAACGGCTTTTTGCTGTTTGGCTGGACCACGGCGTTTATCTTTGAAGTCATCTCGCAGCTTTACAAACGCGAAGCGCGGGAGTTGTAAGTTACCACTCCAATATAACTTTACCACATTCGCCCGAAAGCATGGCGTCAAAGCCTTTTTGGAAATCGTCCATGCCAAAACGGAGCGAGATAACGGGGGAAATATTCAAGCCGCCTTGGATCATGCTGGCCATCTTGTACCACGTTTCGTACATCTCGCGGCCATAGATACCTTTGATGATCAGGCCTTTGAAAATAACCTGGTTCCAGTCAATGGCCAATTCCGTGGATGGAATACCCAGCAAGGCGATTTTGCCGCCGTGAATGATATTGTCCAAAATATCTTTAAAGGCCGAAGCGGCGCCGGACATTTCCAAACACACGTCAAACCCTTCGGTCATGCCCAATTCTTTCATCACGTCTTTTAAATTTTCCTTGGCGACGTTGACGGCACGCGTGGCGCCCATTTTCTTGGCCAGTTCCAGTCGCCACGGATTCACATCGGTAATCACGACATAGCGCGCGCCGACGAATTTGCAAATAGCCGCCGCCATACAGCCGATGGGCCCGGCACCGGTAATCAGCACGTCTTCACCTACCAAATCAAAGGACAGGGCGGTATGCACGGCATTGCCGAACGGATCGAAAATCGCCGCCAGATCATCCGAGATACAATCCGGGATCGGAAAAATATTACTGGCCGGAAGACACAGATACTCGGCAAAGCTGCCCTGAACGGTAACGCCGATGCCTTCGGTATTGCGGCACAGGTGACGTTTGCCCGCGCGGCAGTTGCGGCAATGGCCACAGACAAGATGCCCTTCGCCCGAGACGCGCTGCCCCTTTTGCAGGTGCGTGACTTCCGAGCCGAAATCCTCGACCACGCCTACATACTCGTGGCCGACGATCATCGGGACGGGGATCGTTTTTTGCGCCCAAGAATCCCACTTGTAAATGTGCACATCTGTGCCGCAAATCGACGATT
>CAYRRF010000117.1:0-3719 GCA_964426595.1 uncultured Bdellovibrionales bacterium
CACAGGAGGCGCTTCCTCAATAACAACCGGGGCCGGAGGCGGAATGGTTTCCTGTGGAAGAGTAACAGGCTCTTCTATTACGGGTAAAACTGGCGTAACGGGCGGTGCTTCCGGTGCTGACGGAGCGGCGCTCGCACGCAGCACATGCAACAACTCTTCCGGTGAGAAACGTTGGGCCGGCGGTTCGATCGGCGTGGCTACTTCGGGTTCCGGAGAAGTGTTTTGAAGAGAATTGAGAATATCTGCAAGTTCATTCGAAACCAGAGATTCGGGTGCAGGGGCCGGCACCGGTATCGGCGCGGGCGCTTGCTGTACAACAGGGGCGGGAATAATTTCTTTGAGCGCGGCAGCGGGTTTGATTTCTTCGGGTTCTGCTTTTTCTTGCAATAACCCCCAGCGAATAAGCAGCTGTTTGATTTGCCCCAGGCTGACGGGTTTCAACAGGCATTCGTCAAACCCATGCGTCAGATATACTTGTTGATGCACCAATTGGACATCTGCCGTCATCGCTGCAATAGGCAAGTGCAGGTCAGAACCGCTTTCGACCTCGCGTACACGTTTCACAAGCTCATAGCCATCGACGTTCGGCATATGTAGGTCGGTGATAACCAGCGTATATTTGCCTGTAGCGATGGCTTCCAAACCTTTTTGCCCATCTTCGGCAAAGTCGGCTTCAACGCCGATAACTTTAAGCTGCCGTTTGAAAATATCGCGGACCGATTCGTTATCTTCGCAGATAAGCAAATGTTGCGGCCCTTCATTGTGTTGACGTTGGTTTTGCTTGGCGGCGCCTTTGACAGCTTCGCCCAGACCCATACGGCTGGCCGGTTTCAAAAGGTGCTTGGCGCCGACAAATTTGCAAATTTGTTTGATTTCGTAGTCGTCATGCACCGTGTACAGGATAAGGCCCATAAAGGGGCGTAATTTGTTGAGTTTTTTAATGAGGTCCGAACCCCAGCCATCGGGCAGGCCATGATCCACGACGGCGACATCAAACGGACGTTTGGTAGCAAGATCCAGACCTTCGGCGATGCTGCCGACCGATGTCACGTTTGCGCCCATCGATTGCAGCGAGTTTTGAATTTCTTTGGACCCGCGGGGGTGGTCTTCGATACTCAAGACGGTTAAGCCGGACAAATCTGGTAGTTTTGCATCGCTTGTGCCAGCAGCCACTTCGGTGGGTATTTCAAACCAGAAAGTCGAACCGCGTCCTTCGATGCTGGTAACGCCGACCTGTCCACCCATCAATTCCACCAAATGATGCGCGATAGATAGACCAAGACCCGTTCCGCCAAAGCGACGTGTGGTGCTGTTATCCGCCTGTGTGAAGGGGCGGAACAGCTTGTTGGCCACTTCATCGCTCATACCGATGCCGGTATCAATGATTTCAAAACGCAACGCAATGCCGTTTGGTGGACGGTCAATGTGTTTTGTTTGCTGTGTAATGCGGATGGTAATGCCGCCCTTTTCAGTAAATTTTAGGGCGTTACCAATCAGGTTGGTAAAAATCTGGCGCAGGCGCTTGGGATCGCCCATGACCACAAACGGAATAGAATCATCTATTTCCGCTTTCAAATAAAGGTTATTTTCTCGGCGCTTCGATTCAAACGATTCAATCAAACCGTAAATGAGTGTGCGCAAGGGGACTTCAAAATAGTCCAGCTCCATTTTTCCGGCATCGGCTTTCGCCAAGTCCAGAATATCATCCAAAATACCCAGAAGATTATTGGCGGATTTTTTAGCGCCATTGATCATATCCATCTGGGAGGCTGAAGGATTTTCTTCGGCCATTAGTTCCAGCATACCAAAGATTGTTTGCAAGGGCGTGCGGATTTCATGACTCATGGTCGCAAGGAAATTCGACTTGGCTTGTGCGGCGGCATCAGCCTCGGCGGCGTCGCGACGTGCCGCCATTTCTTGCTCTTTGGTTTTTGTGATATCGCTGATCCAGAAAAAATGTCCGACCTCGCCGAGAATAATCGTCGGCTGGGCGCGCAGCTCCAGCCAGATGGTTCGGCCATCGGTCAGTGTAATGCTGGTCACCAGCTCGCGCTGGTCTTGGGTATTTGTCGGCAAGGGAATCAGGCTGTCGCCGTCCTGATTCGTGCACAGCTCGGCTAGCACGTTAACGATATCGAAACGATCGGGCTGCCAGTCACTCAATAATTGCAGCAGGGCCGGGTTGGCGTACAGCAGCAGCGCATTGTCCAAATGGCCTGTATCCGTCTGGATTACAACCGCCACACATAGCGGTGAATCACTGAAAATAAGCTGGAAACTTTCGGGTAGATTGGCGGCCATGAACACAGCTTAAAACAGGCCAATAAATAAAGACTTAACCAGTTGAGCGCACAATAGGAAGGTGGAGGGAAAATGTCCCATATACGTTTTGCCAAGCCCTTTCTTGCCGTCCTTTTTCTAGCTCTTCCATTATGTGCACAAGCGGATAACGCGCCGTTTCTGCCGCAAACAACGGAAGATCTTCACCCGGTTACGGCGAATGCGTTGCCTGCACCGGCTCCACAGGTACAGGTCACTATTCCTGACAAGTATGTCGCGCCAGCCGCAGCAAAGGCCGCAGATATGTTGCGGCTGTCTACGGGTCAATCACAGACAATCAAACTGGACGAAGACGCCGCCAGTGTTGTTGTAGCTAATCCCTCGCACGCTACGGTATTCCTGGATAATGCGCGCACCTTGATTGTCATTCCTCGTGCAGCGGGTGCAACGAACTTCAAGGTGCTTAACCGCAAGGGTGAAGTTATATTGAGCCAGCCCATCATGGTGAATGATACCGATAACAAAGACTATGTGCGTGTGACTCGTATTTGTGGCAGTGCTTCGAATTGTCAGGCCAGTTCGACGTATTATTGCCCCGATAATTGTGTACCGGTCGCTGTGCCGCAGCCGGAAGCCAATGTCAGCTATCCGACAATTCCGCCGATTGCAGCGCTTCCACCTTTGCCGGTCGATACAAGCGGTGGTAACGGAGAAACAAAATAATGCGTCTTGCAGTGGCCCTTTCGGCGCTGTTTTTGGCAGCGTGCGCGCATAAAGTAAATCCGATCGAGCTGCAACAGCGGATTGATCATATGGATCGTGCGGTGATACAAGGGCAACAGGATCCGCAAGTGGCTTTGAATGATTATCGGATGCTGGCGAAAAAATATCCGAAAGAGCCTGTTGCGGTCGCGGCCTATGCCGAAGCCTTGCGCCGTGTTGGTCAAGCCAAAGACTCCGCCGAAGTATTGCGGCCAATGATTAAAGGCAAGAATGTCCAGGATCTTCCCGATCCTGTGTTCATGGCGTATATGCGACTTTTGCTGGGGCAGGGTTTTTTTGTCGATGTCCAGGACCGTGTGCAGCAGCGTATGGCCGCGGTGCCCACACCCGATCCGCAACTTTATAATTTGCTCGGCGTGGCCTTGGCCGGACAGGGAAAACGCGCCGATGCGGAGAAGGCGTTTACCCAAGCCTTGGTCGGCTGGAATGGCCGTCCGGGCGTTGTGGAAGAAAATCTAGCAAAATTAAAGACTTCAAAAGAGTAGCTTTTTTCGATAAAGACGTCTAGACTGCGCGGTATGCAGACCGACGACCCCCTTGTCCAAAAGACACCCCATGCAGAAGATATCACCTCCCTACCGCAAAGCGAACATGCTCCAAGTAGCTATATGCAAGAAGACATCATAGATATCACGATAGGGATTAAGCGCTTTTCA
>CAYRRF010000118.1:0-3611 GCA_964426595.1 uncultured Bdellovibrionales bacterium
CCCTTTTTCACGGCGATAACTGTACGATACAATCCCAACGGCTGACCGGAAACCATTCTAAGTTTGTTCGGGTTCGTCTTTTGATAAACGCTAAACGCCGCCGCATCCGATATCGCCACGTCGGCTTTTTTTGTTTCTACGTTCACGAAAAGCTGTGATACATCCGTCATCGAGCCCATTGTCAGTATTTGCGCCTTCGGAAAAATACGCTTGACCAAATCGCTGGACAAATCCCCATCAATACCCGTAAATTTCACGTCTTTACTGTTGAAGTCATTACGTTTGTTAAGACGTTTATCCTCAACCCGCACAAACGGATACACGGGCGTTGCATACACCGGATGCGAGTAATCGACGAATTTTGCTGCCGACATCGTCCATGGTCCATCATCACAAATCGCATCTACACGACCGTTATTCAGATCTTGCATCTGATTGCCTAGGATCACTTCCTGAAAAACAACCTTGATATCTAGCGTTGCAAAAATCTTGCGATACATATCAATCGAAAATCCGCTCCATTCTTTGGTATTGGGGTCCAACACCTTATAAGGCGCCCATGGAATGACACCGCAAACAAGTTCGCCTTTGGCAATCACGCGATCATAAGCAGAATCTGCAGCTTGTGCCGATAGGCTTGTCAGCAACATTAATGCAAAGGCCAATACAAGATTATTCTTCATTTTTCTCTCCATTCTTTAGTTAAAGTTACAATTCCCCGTCTTCGGCAAGCTTTTGCGCGACTTTCAGCATTTCGCTTTTTTGCTCAGGGGTGGTAAAATTCAACCCCAATGCCGATAACAGCCACAGCCCGTCAATCGCCAAAAATAACAATGTATTTAATCCCATCCATTTTTTATTAGCACGTGACTGCGCGCAATTCTTTTTGTAGTGATCCCGCAAGGGCTCTAACAATTCCGGATTATTCGCTGCCGCCGCCAACACGCCTAAGTCCCGGTTATAGTCACGCTCGTTTTTACTATGCGCAGCCAGGATATAGGTTTTAGCGTCAGGCAGCAGCGATTTTGTATCCGTATTTTTTATCTGCTCGCGATGCTGCTCGAACGTGCAGATCATGCGATCGACCATCGCCTGCAGCAACGCATTCTTGGTATGATAGTGATACAGGATGCCGCCTTTGCTCATCCCCGTCTTTTTCACCAGCGCATCAAAGGTCAGGTGCGCCGCCCCCTTTTCCGCGACGATGGCACCTGCGGCATCCAAAATCTGATTTTTTACCGTCTGTCCTGAAAGCGAATCGAGCATACTATACCGTCCATACGGTATAGTAGACAGAATATAAGCCGCCGTCAAGCGGTTTTTGGTAAAAATCGTGCTTTTTCCGTGACTCTTGGGGCTTAAACCCCTAGACTGCGCCCCATTGCGGCGGCAACCCCTTCCCGCTGCAGTTGTATTATACATAAATTAAATGAGGGGGCGGGCGGCCATCATGGGATGGACGCACGATGAACTGAGAGAAGAAAGGAAATTATCTCACATGTTTAACATTACCACTCAAGAAGTCCCGTTCGGTGCCCAGACATTGACATTCGAAACCGGACGCATCGCCCGTCAAGCCGACGGTGCGGTTTTCGCCAAGTACGGCGACACTACGATTTTAGCGACCGCCGTTGGCGCTAAAAAAGCCAAAGAAGGCGTCGACTTCTTTCCCCTGACGGTACATTACCAGGAAAAATATTACGCCACCGGACGCATTCCCGGCGGTTTCTTTAAACGCGAAGCCAAACCTTCGGAAAAAGAAGTATTGGTCAGCCGTTTGATCGACCGTCCGATCCGCCCGCTTTTTGCGGACGGCTTTTATAACGAAGTCCAGGTGATTGCGACGACATTAAGCCACGATTTGACCAATGATCCCGATATTCTGGCGATCAACGCCTCCAGTGCAGCATTGGCTCTTTCGGGTCTGCCCTTCTTGGGTCCTGTCGGCGCAGCACGCGTTGGCTACATTGAAGGCCAATTCGTTCTGAACCCGACCACGGAACAGATGAAAGAATCCAAACTGGATCTGGTTGTCGCCGGAACGCGCGAAGGCGTGTTGATGGTGGAATCCATGGCCCAGGAACTGACCGAAGAGAAAATGCTCGAAGCTGTCATGTTCGGCTGGCGCGGTTTCCAACCGGTGATCGCCGCGATCGAAGAAATAGCGAAAAAAGCCGGCAAAGCGAAATGGGATATTGCCCCGCCTGCTTTCGACAAAAAAGCCTTCAAAGCTGACATGGCGAAACTGGTTGAAGCCGATTTGCGCAACGCTTTTGCTACCACCGACAAGCAAGCCCGCAGCACGCTGCTGGGACAAGCGGCGGATAAAGTGAAAACGGCTTACCTCACCGAAGAAAATGCCGCCAAAGGCATTGACGCGATGGTGGTCGGCAAGACCTTCAAGGAACTGGAAGCGGACATTGTGCGCACCAATATCCTAGAAGGCAAACGTATCGATGGCCGCACCAACACAGTCGTGCGTCCGATCCTGGCGCAGGTTGGCGTTCTGCCTCGTACACATGGCTCGGCCTTGTTTACGCGCGGCGAAACCCAAGCGATGGTTGTGGCTACCCTTGGCACCGGCCAGGACGAACAGCTGATCGACGCGATCGAAGGCGAATACCGCGAGAACTTTTTGCTGCACTATAACTTCCCGCCCTTCTCGGTCGGTGAAGCCGGTCGTATGGCAGGCCCCGGCCGCCGCGAGATCGGTCACGGCAAGCTGGCTTGGCGTTCGATCAGGCCCCTCCTGCCTACCAAGGAAGAGTTCCCGTACACATTGCGTATCGTCTCGGAAATCACCGAGTCGAACGGATCCTCCTCGATGGCAACCGTCTGCGGTACATCGCTGGCGTTGATGGATGCCGGGGTGCCGATGCAGCGCGCTGTTGCGGGTATTGCGATGGGCTTGATCAAAGAGGGCGACAAATTCGCCGTCCTGTCGGACATCATGGGCGATGAAGATCACCTGGGCGATATGGATTTCAAAGTCGCCGGTACCGAAAACGGTGTTACCGCGTTGCAGATGGATTTGAAGATCACTTCGGTGACGGAAGCCATCATGAAACAAGCGCTGGCCCAGGCCAAAGACGGCCGCCTGCACATCCTTGGTGAAATGGCCAAAGGTTTGGCAACGGCTCGTGGCGAATTGGCTGCAACCGCACCACGCATCACCCAGATCAAGATTGCGCCGGACAAGATCCGCGAAGTCATCGGTACGGGCGGTAAAGTGATCCGCGAGATCACCGAAACCACCGGCACCAAGATCGATATCGATGATGATGGCACGATCCGCGTGGCCGCCACCGATGAAGAGGCCGCACAAAAAGCGATTGCCTGGATCATGGGCATCGCCGGCACTCCCGAGATCGGCGTGATCTATGACGGTACGGTCGTCAAGATCATGGATTTCGGTGCGTTCGTAAACTTCATGGGCGGCAAGGATGGCTTGGTCCATATCTCGCAGATCATGGATGCACGCGTCAACGCCGTGAAAGATCACCTGTCCGAAGGTCAAAAAGTCAAAGTCAAAGTCTTGGGCTTTGATGACCGCGGCAAGATCAAGCTGACGATGAAAGAAGTGAATCAGGAAACGGGCGAAGATTTGGACC
>CAYRRF010000119.1:0-896 GCA_964426595.1 uncultured Bdellovibrionales bacterium
GGCAGCTTGAGTTCCGAAATCTTGACCGACTCTCCCATTTTAAGCGCGGACAGGTCGACGGTGATTTCTTCAGGGATTTGGTCGGCACGGCATTTGACTTCAACTGTGTGCGCGATAATCATCAAAACACCGCCAGCACGGATGCCTGGGCATTTCTCTTGGTTTGTAAAGTGAACAGGCACTTCCACCGTGATGGTTGTTTTCTCGCTGACGCGCAAGAAATCGATATGATCCGGTGTATCTTTGGTCGGGTGAAACTGAACATCACGCGCCAAAACCAGATGTTTTTGGCCGTTCAGTTCAATATCGCACAGGTGCGTAAAAAACTGACCCGAGTGCAAAGCTTTTAGTACAGGGATGCTTTGCAAAGCGATAGTAACCGGGGCTTTGTTGTCGCCGTAGATGACGGCAGGGATTAAACCTTGACGGCGCGTGGCACGTGCATTCCCCTTACCGGCACGTTCGCGTTGCGTCGCAGTCATTTGAAAATGTTTCGACATTTCTTTTCTCCACGTAAGCTGCCGACCTCCAGGGGTGTCGGACAGCGGTTAACCCGAACCACATGATTCGGCAGGCGCAACTCTACGGGTTAACCCCTTAAAAGGCAAGCTATTTTATGCGCATAATCACCCATTTTTATTACCTCTCCCCTCTTTAGAGCGGGAGAGGTCGCGAAGCGTTCAGAAGCCGAGCGGGTGAGGGGTGTTGTGCCATTAAAACGGAAGGAATGACCTTGTTGTAAAGCCCCCTCACCCTGCGCTGCGCTTTTCCCTCTCCCGCCAGTATGGGGGAGAGGGAAGGTTTAATATATACGCATAATCACGGAAATATTGCGTTCCGTCGTGTCCCCCCGCCGATAGCTGGCAAAGTCCCGGTCGGTGAAAGTGTTAACGGGG
>CAYRRF010000119.1:906-3574 GCA_964426595.1 uncultured Bdellovibrionales bacterium
GAAGCTGTTGGACGACAATCCCTGCGACATCCACGCAATAACGGTCCTGGAAGGTACGAAAATGCGCAGCCATTTGCGGGTGTCGGGCCATAAACGGGTCATAGACGTCGCTCTGCACGGGATAGTTTTCCCGGTGGATGGAAGGGCCCAAGGCGGCACGAAGCGTTTCCGGGCGCGCGCCACGGGCCAGCAGGCGACCGACGGTGACAGCGGCGATATTGCTTAAAGCCCCGCGCCATCCGGCATGAACGGCGGCAATCTGGTGCGAGGCCGTGCAGGCCAGCAACAGAGGAACGCAATCGGCGGTTTTAATGGCAACGCCCAAACGTACGCGATCCGTAAAAACGGCATCGGCACCGCTTTCAGGAACAGTCTCTTCGGCAGCGAGACAAACAGATGTGTGCTTTTGCGGCAGGAATAAAACTGTTTCGCCGAGTGGTTGGAATGTGTGCCGCCCTACAAGATTATTCGTTGTGGTATTGGCGCGCCCATAAAAGCCGTGGACCAGCCAATTTAGCTCTTCCAACAGAGGCGATGTCTGTACGATCATAGGGCTTGCACTTCGAGGACTTTGAACAAATCTCCCATTTGGTCGGGGGCGATTAAACGTTCCAGGCCTGATTTCAGGGTGCGTGCTTGATCCAATGTAGCGTGCACCAGCAATTTCTCGGCGCGCAAGCGAATACCCAGACGGGTAAGAAATTCACGCTGTGTCGTAAGGATAGAGTCGCATCCGTTTTCGGTGGCGACTTGTTGCAAGGCTTGGAAGGCGACATGGGCTGTTACGTCGCAAAGCCCCGGCAAAGAAAGGGGCGATACGGGTTGATGCTTGTGCAGGGCTTGCAGCGTTTCGCCGACGCGCTGGTCCAGCTCCACATCGTCGCCATAGTCAATGGCCAGCAAAACGCCTTTGTTCTTACGCAGGAAATAGCACAGATCTTCCATGATGGCGGCGGCAGCCGGTGCGTATTCATAGATAGCGCCATCGGTGGCCTTGGGTACATGAATGCCTTGTAACTGGGGCCCGAGGGTAAAAATAAAATCCTCTTCTTCGGCCACGACAAGGCGCTGATACCAGGCGTTATCATGATAGACGGCTTGCTCAATCGGCAGCGCATCAAAAAATTCGTTGGCAAGAATAATCGAGGGGCGCTGGGGGATCGTCTCCAGATTTTCATGCCAGGTGACCGGCAAGCCTTGTAATTTTTCCTGTTGCAGGGCGCGCAGGCGCGGACTGAATTCCACAAGGTGAATCGTAAGGCTGTCGCGTAAAGCAGGTTGCGCCGACAGGCCGCGCCAGAAATCCTGCATCAGGCTGCCGCGCCCGGGACCCAGTTCAACGACTTGTAACGGCGACGGCAGCAAAGGCGCCTGGGTCATGGCCCACACGGCAAGCATTTCACCGAAAAGCTGGCTGATCTCGGGGGCTGTGGTAAAATCGCCTGCAACGCCAAAGGGCTCCTGGGTCATGTAATACCCATGGAGGGGATGTCCCAAACATTGCGCCATGAACAGACTCACAGGCAGCGGGCCGCTGTTACGCAGAATATCATGCAAGGGGGCGTTGGTTTCTTCGGACATGCGTTAAAATCGGGCGATTGTTTGTCCCTGTCAAGCAGGAGTGCGAGATATGTCTTGACATATGGGTTTGGTTGTGCTCCACTCCCGGCTTATTTTTTACAAGCAACTGAGGAAAAAATGCTTTTAGACAGTTTTAGAATGAATAAGGATGAGCGACCACGTATACCTATAGCTTCTTCCAATCCCCATAAACGAATACTTCCGTACTATAAAGAAATTTCACCAGCATTGCCTTTAGAAGTTCGTCACAAAATGCTTGCTAAGCAGCTTACGCAGCCTTTTCATCAGATTCCTTTGCGCGCTGTAACAGAACGCAGCCAATCAGAAACATCGGTACGCATAGAATTTGTCCCTGACTAAGCCAGCCGAAATAAAGGCCGATTTGCGGATCTGGGGTGCGTACGAACTCGATCAGGAAACGCGCAAGCGCGTAGCCGCATAAAAACAGGCCAAATAAAAACCCATGCCGTTGCTGCAGCTGGGGCTTGAACCACGCCAGACCGTTGAGCAAAAGAAACAGCAACAGACCTTCGCTGAAAGCTTCGTAAAGCTGGCTGGGATGATGGGGTAAGCCATCGCCGCTGGCGGGGAAGATCATGCCCCATGAAACATCTGTTACGCGCCCGTAAAGTTCGCCATTCACAAAGTTGGCGAGGCGTCCGAAAAACAATCCCACGGTGGCAGCACAGGCCGAGATATCGCCCAAACGCAGAACGGGGATATGATGGGCACGCGCATAGGCAATGACGGCGATGGCCACGCCGATCAGGCCGCCATGAAAAGACATACCGCCTTCCCACGTCTTTAAAATATCAAAGGGGTGCTGGATGTAAAAAGACAGATTATAGAACAGCACATAGCCCAAGCGTCCGCCCAGAATGACACCTAACACAATCCAAAAAAGAAAATCATCCATTTGAGCCAGAGAGGGCTTGTCTTGTCCGCTGCGGCGGATCAGGGCCCGTGCAAGACCCCAGCCGCCGAAAAATCCGGCGATATAAGCCAGTGAATACCAACGGATCGCAAGGGGGCCTATGGTAAGGGCAACGGGGTCGAGGGCGGGAAAAGCAAGGGCCATAAAAGTTAA
>CAYRRF010000120.1:0-1329 GCA_964426595.1 uncultured Bdellovibrionales bacterium
ACAAAACGATTAATTTGTAGTACCTTTGTATTGTAATAAAAATATGGGGAAGTCGAATAAATGTAATTCGCTTTCTTACGAGAGAAATGGAGGTTCATATCCTTCCTTCCCCACTAGAAGTTCATAAAATATATTGCGCATTAGAGAAGTGGTCATCTCACAAGCCTCATAAGCTTGAGATCGCAGGTTCGAATCCTGCATGTCGCTACTACAAAGAATGATTTCAGCAAACAAAACTCAAATCTGAAAATTGAAAAAACGTCATTCTGAATTTTACAACCCCCAATTTGGGGGTTTTTTTGTGCCCATATGGTTATAATATATAACCAAAACATTAAAATGTTTTTTTATTTGGTTTTATTGAAACTATAGTTTTTTAATAGTAGTTTTGTCAAAAAGTAATTAAATTTTAATGAAATCAAATAAAAAATTATTAATAATATCACACGCTAGATTCGGTAAAGATACTTTAGCAGAAATTTTAAATAAACATTTCTATTTAAAATTCGAATCATCATCAATGGCCGCATTAAAGATTTTCATTTTTGATGCATTAAAAGAACAATACGGTTATAAAACATTAGAAGCATGTTTTAATGAAGATAAAGCAAAACTAGCAAAAAAAATGCTTGAAGATAGTGATTGTTATGTTGGAATGAGGGATAAAAATGAATTAGATGAATGTATAAGACAAGATCTATTTGGTTTAATCGTATGGGTTGATGCATCTGAAAGATTACCACCAGAAAGCTCTGAATCATTTAAAATAGATAAATCGTGTGCTGATATCATTATTGATAATAATGGAACATTAGAAGAATTTGAGAAAAAAGTTATAAGATTTGGTAAAGCAATTAAATTAAAAAAACGAAAATATGTGGAAAGTAATACAAGAACTCTTGCCAGCAACGCTAATAATAATATTTGTTAGTCAGTATGCATTACCAGTGTTGTTTGATAAACCAACATGGTGGTTATTTAAAAGAAATAAAAAAACAACTAAAGATAGTTCGCAATTAGAAGTTGAATTAAATGAAACTAAAAATAGTGTGAATGAATTAAAAAACAAAGCATCTTCTTTAAAAGAAGATCTAGAAAAAAATCTGAAAAACGCTGAAGATTTAAAAAAAGAAGGCGATAATTTAATATAACAAAAAAAAAATATGAGAGATTTAACAATGAAAAAAATAACTTTAATAGCTTTATCAGTATTAGGGTTAGTATTATTAATTACGTATTCTGGTAAAATGTTTGAAGAAGTTGAAGCTGGTGAAATTGTGGTTATTCAACACCCACTAAGTGGTGAGCTTGATGTAATAACAACACCGG
>CAYRRF010000120.1:1339-3555 GCA_964426595.1 uncultured Bdellovibrionales bacterium
CTACGCATTATAAACGTAGAACACAAATATGGTTTTCTAATGGAAATTTTAATTCTTCAAGTTCTGATTCAGAAGTTGATTCAACTGACAAATCAATAAAAATTAGATTTAATGATGGTGGTCATGCACAAATTTCTGGTAGTGTTTCTATGGAATTGCCATTAGATTCTAAAAGTATTGTTCAATTACATAAAGCGTTTGGTTCACAAGAAGCAATTGAACGTCAATTAGTGACAACTGTTATTCAAAAAGCTGTGTTTATGAGTGGTCCATTGATGTCATCAAAAGAATCATACGCAGAAAAACGTAATGAATTAATAAACTATATTGAAGATCAAGCAAGTCGTGGTGTATATAGAACAACACAAAAAGATGAAAAATCTATCGATGCATTAACAAATACTGAGAAAATAGTAACAGTTGTTTATATTGAAAAAGACAAAGGTGGTAGTTTGTTAAGAGTTGAAAAATCTCCAATCCAAAGATATGGTGTTATTTTAAGTAACTTATCAATAAATGGTGTTGATTATGATCAATCAGTAGAAGCACAAATTAGATCTCAACAACAACTTGTAATGCAAGTTCAAACATCAACTGCAACTGCAAAAAAATCTGAGCAAGATGCTTTAACAGCAGAACAAAAAGGTAAAGCAGACGCAGCAAAAGCTAAATGGGATCAAGAAGTTATCAAAGCTAAGTTAATTACTGAAGCACAACAACAAAAAGAAGTGGCTGCTTTAGAGGCTCAAACAGCTATTTTAGAAGCACAAAAAACTAAAACAGATGCTGATGCAGAAGCATATAAAAATGCTAAATTAGTTTCGGCAGGGTTAAGCCCAATTGATAGAGCACAATTTGAAATGGATACTAAAATTGGAGTGGCAGAAGCACTATCTAAAATAAATTTACCAAGTACTTATATGACTGGTAATAATGGAAATGGTAATGGTTCATCAATGTTAGAATCAATATTAGGTGTTAAATTACTTGAATTGAATAAAAGATAATTACAATTATTTTTAAATAAAAAACCCCTTAAAATTAAGGGGTTTTTGAATTATATTTCTTTTAAAAATTTCTTCCAGTTACAAACTGATTTTTTAGAGTAATCAGCTAATGCTTCTTTATTTTTTTTAACAATTCTGCTGTTAATATTTTTATAGCAATAATTTAATTTAGACACTAATTCATTGAATGATGTTGGTTCCACTTTAAATTCATCTCTAACCCATCTAATGTCGTTTGAAACAACAACTGGAATATATTTATTAACCATATCAGCTGTGACTATATTGAAAGTTTCTGAAAATGATGCTTGCATACCAATATCTATTTTAGAGATGATTTTGATGAAATCGTGGTGATCGGCCCATGGGTGTTCTATTAATTCACCATCACAAGATTCAAATAAACTTCTGATATTTTTTAAAACACTATTTCCACCAGTTTCTTCTCTATTAATATTAATATGGAATCTTAATTTTTTATTAATATCATCGGCAAATTTAATTGCTGCAACAGCTTGTAATAATTGGTTTTTCATTGGTCTTATAGCTCCAAAACAGCCAATATCAATATGTTGACCAACAATTTTTTTATTAAAATCTAAAACATCTACAGGATAATAGTTTGGTAAATAGAATACATCTTTATTTACAATAACTTGTAATTCTTTTTGTGCTCTATCGCTATTAGCTGAGATAAAAATATGGTTGTTTATTTTGCTATATTGAATTAACCAATCTATTGCAACACCTTCATTAGCTAAAAATGGTATTTCACTATGAATTCTAACTATCCATTTTATTTTTTTATGTAGTTTACTTAACTCTTCTAATTTTTTTGGTGTTACCCATATAGCTTCAATGATAACAATACTTGGTTTTTCTAATGTTACTACTTTATCGATGCAGTTACCGTCAATAACTTGTACATATTTACAGTCATAACCTTCATTTTCTAACATATCAACGACAAATTTAATTGAATTAGATAATCCAGAAGCTAAAATAGATGTATGTTTTTGGTTTTTTTGATCAGTATACGGTAAACTTCTTTTGTTTGAGATGAATAAGATTTTTGGTTTCATAATAGGGCTGTTTTTAATTATAAATAGTGGTTATTATCCAATAATTATAATAAATTTTCATTAAAAATATTTTTAATGAAAATTTATTCTTATCTTTGTAAAATGACGGAAAATACTGTAAAATAAG
>CAYRRF010000121.1:0-3429 GCA_964426595.1 uncultured Bdellovibrionales bacterium
TGATCTGAGCCTGCTGAGCTTGCATCTGTGACATGCTTTGATGTTGTTGCGTGGCTTGGGCTTGAGACATTGGGCCTTCACCATACCCTTCGGCCTGAGCTCGAGCAGCAGCGGCTTTATTCATTCGACCAAACTCTCCGCGTCCCAAGGTGCCGCCGCCTTCACGATAGTCATCATAAGCTTTCTTCCGTTCTTGCGTTTCTTTCTGTTTTCTATTCAGAAAGTCGCCCCCTGCTTTGGTTACAGCGAACCCAGCTACAGCACCGATAGTATTAAGTCCACCTATATGGTTGATATCCGCCTGCATGGTATTACTAAATCCACTTGGCCCACCAATCCATCGCATAAAGTTATTTGCAATAGTTGGGATCATTTTAAAGGAGGAATTGCCAATACTGTATGCAGTAAGAACATATATAAAGATCGATCCAAAAGCCATGGTTGCGTTGGCAAAAATGCCGTTATTACTATAATACGATTCTAAAAAGCTGCCAAAGGCCTTATCCAGATAATGCACCGACGCACTGAAAATAAGGAATGAGCCCACCGTTGCAATCACAATAATCGTCGGGCGCAGCATAATTTCAAATAACATCATTACGCCTGACATGGCTTTATCCCCAATACCATCGCCTGTGACAGTAATAAAAGCCAAACACCACAATGGCATACCAACAACCGCCTCAAATACACTAATGACCCACTCGATGACTGCAAACATAAAGTTCGTCAAAAGGGCCAGAGGCAAAACAACGGCCAATGTATAACCTGCCGTTGCACACATCCCGGCTAAATACAACCAGATCGCCGCCGGCCCAAATCCCGACATGAAGGGAATAAAACTAACCGCAATTGCCAAACCGGCTGAAATCGTCGCCATAAGTATGAGTCTATTTCCAAGAGACACAATTCTCGCTAATGGATTAATGTCTGTAACACTGCCGGGAAGAAAGAAGTTAAAAAGGCCTTTTGACATGCTTCCCGCCATATCCGAATCAATTCGAGCCTGCTCATGCGAAGAAAAATCCAAAATCTGTTGCTTCCAGTCACTTTGTCGAATACGTGATGTTGGAGGTTCACTCGCTTTTGTAAGCCCTTGCGTGATAGGCCATTGTTTGAACCATGTGTCTGCTTCATTCACAACGCGGTTAATCTCTTTTACGGTTTGAAACTCGCTGCTTTGAATAGTGTCGCTAGATTCATCTTCGATCGTAGCGTTTGGTTTAAAAGGAGAAGCTAAACGATTGACAAGCGTTTTAGGCAATGCCACGACTTGTGGCGCCCGCGCCAGACTGTCCGAAACGGTACGATTAACGGCGGCGATCGTCATCATAAAGGATCCCGCACCCGCCCAGCCAAAGCGCTTTCCATCTTTAAGAATGGCTTTGATCGTATTTGAATCCTGTGTTGCCTCTCCTGGGAAGCTGCCCGTTGCAAAATATTCACCCGCCGCATTCATTCCCAATGCCAGGCGGTATTTTTGAACCATCGTTCGCTGCATATCTGCATAGACCGGGTAGGCCTTTATGATTTCCCCCATCGTCTTGTCTTTATCTTGAATCAATAAATGCGCCGCAGCCGAGGCCAGAGGGCTGGCCATCGTTGCAATACCCCCCGAGCCATAGTCAATCGAGGCATAATAAGCGTTCGTCACATGGCGGCCAAAAAAGCCATAAACCAAGCCAGCACCGTTTGTAACACTCGACGTTGGAGTGCCGGGCGTACCGGTGACCTTCTTAATCTGGTAGTTTGTTAAACCAATATTCCCACTCGTCGAAATTTGCATGGGCACTTTAATGACACCACAAAAATCTTTATCAAGCACTTTGTCAAAAATGAGGTAGCCATTTTTCTTTATACTTGAGAAATAAATGTAATTATATCCTGAATCCGCATCCGCCTCGACATCAATAGAACCTTTGGTATTAAAGTCCTGACCGACTTCATCAAGCGCGTACACACACAAATAGCCATCCCACATGGCGCGCATAACATCATAGATTTCGGGGGGCTGATAATAACCCATGAATTTGCCTGAATCATAATCCAATGCTTTGTTCCATACATTGGTTGCTAGAGCCGATCCCCAATTTGACACCTGAAATGCAATCAGCTGCGCTCCATTATAGCCATTCGAAATCGGCACCAGCATACCGATGGCCAATGCCAGGCGTACCGGCGCCCATACAGAATTAAAATTTTGTCCGAAAGGCTGGCCCGTACGGGCGGAAGCCGCCACAATGATAACAATGTGATAGATGATCATCAAAACGGCGATGACCAGCAACGCCTGCGAGTATGTTGAAAACATCTCTTGCAGCATTGTGTGGAAGATAAGATGTTGGATAGGTGGAGCTGTTCCTAGCCCACCCCAAAAATCCATACCGACATTGCCAAACACTTCCGATAAAAACTGATAGGCCCAGTCGCTGGTAAAATTATTGCCATCTCCATAGGGGCTGGACGTTGTATCTCCGAAAAATTGGGCGTGGGCTTGATTAATACGAAATGCGAAAATTCCTAAGACACTAAAACACAACCCCGCCGTAAGGGCCAGCGATGTGATTACCATGATAAAAACGGCCGCTTTATTCAAATTCTTCTTATCTTGCATCAAGCCGTAATAGGCCAGGCCGACGACGTCGCGGAAACGGTATAAACCGATATTTTGTGGCTGCAGGCAGGGATGGCGACGATCAATTAATCCGGCGACACCGAACACCTGGCTGAGGGTAAAGAAAAAGCGTGCAATGACAAAAGACAGGCTGCGCAGGCGAGGGATGATACCCGGCAACAATGCATAGCTTGCAGCACGGCCAAAGGTCACTTCCTGGGGGAAAAAAGTCCGTAGCTGCGGCTCGTGCATGTATATAGTCTCCTACAGACGCCAAGTTTAGAAGCGATTCCTTACTAACAGTATAACAAAAAATAACCTAAAATACAAAGCAAATTTTAAGTATTTTAGTTAATATTTGTTAATCGCCGGGCGATAGACTGGAAAGTCCAAAAGGACGATACCATGCCGATTAAAACCATAGCCTTTGACGGTGACGACACGCTGTGGTGTCACGAAGAGTTTTTCAGCCAGGCCCGCGACCGCTTCCAGGAGGTCATGAACAGCCTAGGGGACTATCCCGATGCGGGGGAACAGGTGGACCGCGCCCACATTAATGACCTGAAACTGTGGGGGTATGGGGTCAAGGGCTTTACCCTGACCATGATTGAAACGGCCATTAAAATTACAAACGGCACAATCCGCGGCAGCGACATCCAGCGCATCTTTAATATCGGCAAAGAAACTTATCTGCATCCCGTCAATTTATTGCCGCATGTGCGCGAGACGCTGGCGGCGCTGCACAAACGCTTTTTTCTGATCGTCATCACCAAGGGCGATCTGGTTGCTCAAGAGATGAAACTGACACGTTCGGG
>CAYRRF010000122.1:0-3399 GCA_964426595.1 uncultured Bdellovibrionales bacterium
CGATTATCTGGTACGTCCCGTGAAACAGGACGAGCTGGTGGATGTGCTGCACAAAGCTTTGCAGCACAAAGTGGGTCACAGCGACAGCCGCCTGATTGCCGTCATGGGCAGCAAAGGAGGCGTCGGCACTTCACGTCTGACGCAGGCATTGGCTCAGGCTTTAAGCGAAAATGAAGAAAAAACCGTTTTGTGGGATTGCGGCGGCAGCTGGAATGAAGATGGCAGTTTTTATGGGCTACAATCTTTAAGCACCTTGCGCGATATCGCCACGATTGCCCGTACGCAAGAAGAAGCTTTGGATGAATTGTGCCATGCCATTGCTCCGCATTTCTTTTGGCTGGCGGCCAGCGGTGACCCTTTGCTGGTCAGCACCCTCAGCAGCGACAGCTTTGAATGCATTACGGATGTGTTGCTACGCCGCACGCCCAATCTGGTGGTGGATCTGTCACAATCGGCTACGGGTATTCGTTCCATTGCTTTTGCCAAGGCCCACCATATTGTCCTGACCACAACCGCGACCCCGATTGCGTTGCGCAATGCGCGATTGCTAATAAAAGAAATACACGGCCTGCGCGGCACGGATGCGCCAATTCATCTGATTGTCAATCAGCGCGGCATTCTGGCCAAAGAAGAAATGAGTGCCCTTGAAATTCAAAAGGCCTTGCAGGTCACACCCACCGTTGAGATCACCTATCAACCAGATGTGTTTTCGCGCCTGGATACATTGGAGGGCGCAGCCTTTTTGCGTGAAATGAAAAAGATCACTGCATTGCTGCAGCCGCTGGTCAAAACTATTGCCGGCAAGACCAAAGACGTGACTCTTCCGGCAAAAGCTTCTTTATTACACCGCTTAACGGGGAAAAATTAGATGTTCGGTCGCCGGGATACCCCTTCTGTTTCTGCCAAAATTGTGCCACTCGAAGCGCCTCCCCTGCCGCAACACGCACTGTTCCAGGATCTGGAAACGGCGGCGCAGATTTCCGAAAAGGAAAAAGCCGATCTCCCTGCGGACGAATCGCTGCCCCGGTTGGACCCGATGCAGCAAGCGCGCATGGATCAGGCGCGCAAACGCATCTGGAACGATTTGCGCGACGGGATTGATTTAAAATCCCTGTCCAAAATGATCCCACAGGCGGCACGCGAAGAAATCACGTCGGCGGTAGAAGAGATTGCCCGCTTTCGCAACTTAAACCTAAAAGCAACCGAAGTGCAGCAAATCGCCAAGGAAGCGGCGGATGATATGCTGGGCTATGGACCCTTGGAAGTCCTGTTGGCGCGCGACGATATCGCCGACATCATGATCAACAACACCAAAACCGTCTATATCGAAGTCGACGGCAAAATCGAGCGCGGCGGGATCAGCTTTAACGATGATCAACATCTTTTGACCATTTGCCAGCGCATTGTCGGCACCATTGGCCGACGTGTCGATGAGTCCAGTCCTATCTGCGACGCCCGCTTGCCAGACGGCAGCCGTGTAAATGTTATCATTCCCCCGCTGGCCGTCGACGGGCCGTGCATGACGATTCGTAAGTTCAAGAAAGAAAAGCTGACGCTGGACAAGCTGATGGGTTTTGGCTCGATGACACCGGCCTGCGCCGAGCTGTTGAAAATCATCGGCGCCTGCCGCGTGAATGTGCTTGTGTCCGGGGGTACAGGTTCAGGTAAAACTACGATGTTGAATTGCTTGACGAACTATATTTCCCATGGCGAGCGCATCGTCACCTGTGAAGATGCCTGTGAATTGCAATTGCAACAGCCGCACGTGGTGCGCCTGGAAACGCGGCCGCCCAATCTGGAAGGGTCGGGAGAAGTAACGATGCGCGATCTGGTACGGAACTGTTTGCGTATGCGCCCCGACCGCATCATCGTCGGCGAGGTGCGCGGCCCCGAAGCGTTTGACCTGTTACAGGCGATGAATACCGGTCATGATGGTTCGATGGGCACGGTCCACGCCAACAACCCGCGCGAAGCTATTTCGCGTATGGAGAATATGATTGCCATGGGCGGCCTGAACCTGCCCAGCCGCGCGGTGCGCGAGCAAATCGCTGCCGCCGTGAATGTGATCGTACAGGTGCAACGCCTGCGCGATGGATCGCGTAAAGTCACGCATATCTCGGAAATTACTGGCATGGAAGGCGATGTCGTAACGATGCAGGACCTGTTCTACTTTGATTTTCAGGGCGAGGACAAAAACGGCCGTATCATTGGGACACAACGTTCCAGCGGCTTGCGTCCGAAATTCTACGACAAAGCCCGCCAATATAATCTGGGTGAGAAATTACTGGAAGTGATGGGCGAGGCGTATGCTCGTTAGTCTGCTTGCCCTGCTCTGTGGTGCGCTGGTTTTTTGCACCGTTTTACTGGTGCGGCAATTTCTGTTACGCCAGCGACAAAAACACTTAGATAAAATTATTGGGGCGACCCACTCGACCCATCTGGCCGCCAAAGCAGCCCGCGTCAATATCGGTAAAAAACTTAAAAGCAGCGGCGCCGACACACCCTTCAAACGCTACAGCCTGCGTGACTGGATCCAACAAGCCGGTTTCACGACATCGTTGGGACGTTATTGGACGTATGCTTGTCTGACAGCGCTTGTGGTTGTCGCTTTGTGTCTGCTTTTTCACCGCGGCCCGATTGTCACTTTTTTATTTGGACTGACGGGACTTCTAGGGTTGCCCAAACTCTACTTGAAATTCAAAGCCTATCGCCGGCAAAAGAAATTGCTGGAAGAATTTCCGGATGCTCTAGATGCCATGGTACGTTTGTTGAAAGCCGGGATGCCCGTCACCGAAGCGATTGCGATGGCGGCGCGCGAATACACAGGACCAATCAGTTTTGAAATGGCGTACCTCTATGATCAACAAAAAATCGGTGTCAGTCTGGCCGATGCGGCCGAACGCTGCGCCGTACGCGTACCCATCCCGGAAATGCAGATGTTTTCAACGGCGCTTGCCATTCAATCCGAAACAGGGGCCAGCCTGTCAGAAGTTTTGACGAATTTATCCCATGTGATCCGCGCCCGCTTCAAACTCAAACGAAAAGTGACGGCTCTTTCTTCTGAAGCGCGTATCTCGGCCATGATTATCGGGTCGCTGCCGATCATGGTGGGGCTGTTGCTTAAAACCGTGAATCCAAAATATATGAGTCTGCTGTTCGAAGACCGCACCGGCCATATTTTGCTGTGGGGCTGCGGCTTGTGGATGTGTATCGGCGTTCTGGTCATGCGTCAGATGATCAATTTCCGGGTGTAGCCATGAACGCATTGTATAGTTTTGTCACCGACGGAAATCTGGTTTTGCTGCTGGCTATTATTTTCACCTTTTTATCGGTGTTCGGCCTGCTTTATCCCCTTCTGAATCGTATCGAATCCCGCGACCGATTCCATCGCATCATTCA
>CAYRRF010000123.1:0-3365 GCA_964426595.1 uncultured Bdellovibrionales bacterium
CCTCCCGCGGCAACGGAAGAGCCTAAAAAAGAAGGTTTGCCCACCCCCCCCCAGCGCCGCCCCCGCCAGCGCCCTCCGCGGAAAAGGCCGAAGATCACATTGCCGTGACCAAACCAGCCGAAACCACAGCAGCACTGCCGCCCCAAAAGCCGGAACTTCCCCCCGCGATGGCGCCCCTGCAGGCCGGGCCGAAATATGCGCGCCCGTTCAATCAACAGGATGTGCGTCCGCGTATTGCGTTGATTATTGCAGATATGGGCATGGCGGCGGCCGCCACCCAATCGGCGACACAAGATTTACCCGGCGAAGTGACTTTGGCTTTCTCCAGCCTGGCGCCGAATATTGAATCCGACATGGCCAAAGCCAGTGCCGCCGGTCACGAAATGCTGCTGAGCGTGCCGATGGAGCCCGTCAATTACCCGCAGAATGACTCGGGGCCAAATAGTTTATTGGTGGCGTTACCCGACCCGGAAAATGTCGCCCGCCTGCAGCATGCCTTGGCGCGTTCCCAAGGGTTTGTCGGTGTCATTCCGTATATGGGCGAAAAGTTTGTTCTGGCCGAAGAAAAGCTGGCACCCGTCATGGACGAGTTGCGCAGGGATAATTTACTGATCGTGGATAGCACGATGACTGAGCAAAGCCGCATCCCCCCTCTGGCTCGCATGGCCAAGCTGCCCTATGCACGCAGTGATGTGCTGATTGATGCAGCTGCACGCGACGCTTTGGATGCGCAATTAGCCAATTTGGAGAATATCGCCCGCAAGAATGGCCATGTCGTCGCGATTATCAAGCCTTATCCCATCGCCTTTGAAAAACTGGCAGCATGGGTGCAGACGTTGGAAGGCAAGGGGCTTGTACTGGCCCCCGCTTCGGCGGTGACATCAGCGACCTCTTTGCCAGTTGCTGCAGCCGAAGCCCCTTCCGAAATCAAAGACTCCCCATCTTCTGAATCTTCTACCCCACAATAAAAAACAGCCCGATCAAAGATCGGGCTGTTTCAAATTGAGTAATAAATCGCGTTAGGAAACTTGTATTTGTGGTTTGAACCCACTAATTCCAATGCCACATTCCGGGCTAGTACTCCCACCACCCATACGCGTGGTGCCACCTCCGATGTCAAAGCTGTTTATTTTCAAAGCAGACGGACTCGTTGAGCCGCCACCAAAAACATCGTGCAACCCTTCTTCAAACAATTCAAATACACCCAACATTGCGCTCCCCCTTTGGTAAACGTTATTAACATTAAAACCACTTTATACCCACCAAGTACATAAGTCAAGACAAAACAAATCTTGCAAAGATGAAGTGTTAAGGCCATAATACCCGTGCCAGACAGTCGGACGGTCGCGGGGGGTAACCTTCGAGGAAAGTCCGGGCTCCACGAAAAGACGATGCCGGCTAACGGCCGGCGCGGGTGACCGCAGGGAAAGTGCCACAGAGAACAGACTACCTCTTATCCGAGAGGAAAAGGTGAAAAGGTGCGGTAAGAGCGCACCGCCGCAACGGTAACGGGGCGGGCAGGGTAAACCCCATCCGGAGCAAGACCAAATAGGCAACGCGCTATCAGCCTCTTTTCGGCGAGCGTTGCGGGTCGGTTGCTTGAGCGGCACGGTAACGTTCCGCCCAGAGGAATGATCGTCCCTGTTGCAAAACAGGACAGAACCCGGCTTATAGACTGTCTGGCGTTTTTATTACGGTTTCCACATCTTCGGATCGGCGGATTGCTGCTCGCCGGTGGTCATGTTTTTTACAAGATGGGTTGTCTGGGTGTCGGTGGGCAGGAACCACACATACGGAATTTCTTTTTTATCCGCATAGCCCAGCTGTTTCTGAATTTTCTGGGCGGCGTGATAGACCTCGGAGGCAATGCCGCGCTGGCGGAACTCGGCCGCCAGTTTGAGCGCAGCGGGCCGCTGTTCGTCCTCCATGACGGTAACCAACACGACGGTTTTCGACGCGCGACGCGGCTGGATCACGCCTTTGTTTATCAGGCCGGCCAGCATGCGGGACAGGCCGATCGAAATGCCGACGCCGGGCAGCTTTTTATTGATGTAATTGCCTGCCAGATCCTCGTAGCGGCCGCCCGAGACGATGGCACCTAATTCGGGATGGTCATTGAAACGCGTCTCGTAAACAGTGCCCGTGTAATAATCTAATCCGCGGACGATGGATAAATCAGCTATCACACGGTTACCGACCAGACCTTGCAGGGAAGTAAGGATATAGGAAAGCTCGTTCAGGCCTTCTTCAAATAACGCGTTGCTGACATGGAGGCTACGTGCCTTGTCAATAACAGACGTGTCGGTGCCGCGGATCTGGATGATACGTGTCGCCTGATCAATTACTGCAGGTGCAAGATGCAAGGTATCAGCCAGTTGTTTTTTGACGCCCTCCAGACCGATTTTGTCGTGCTTGTCGAGGATACGCAGCACGGCGCCAGCTTGCTCTTCCAGACCCAATGCTTGCATAAACCCAATAAGGATTTTTCGATTATTGATCGAGATCGTATAGGCGGGGACATCAAAGCCTTGCATGATTTGATCGATAATCGCCGGAACTTCGGCATCAAAATGCATCGGCAAATGGTCGGGGTTGATGATATCGATATCGCATTGATAGAACTCGCGGAAGCGGCCCTCTTGCGGGCGTTCGCCGCGCCAGACTTTTTGCATTTGATAGCGCTTGAACGGAAAAGACAGTTCATTGAAATGCTGGGCCGTATAGCGGGCAAAGGGTACGGTTAAATCAAAATGCAGGGCCAGGCGCGCATCTGATTTATCATTTTCATCCGCTTGCAGGCGGTGGAGCGTGTAAATTTCTTTATCCGTTTCGCCTTTGGAAAGCAGGACATCGATTTCCTCGACAGCGGGCGTCTCGATATTGACGAAGCCATAGGATTCGAATACGGCGCGAATATGATCCAGCCACGCCAGTTCGGTGGCGCGCATTTCGGGGAGCCATTCGGGAAAGCCGCTGATCGGGCGGGGTTTGTAAATTTTGCTCATGGTGTGGATTGTACGCTATTGGTGCGGCGGTGCAAGAGGCTTGCGGTGGTAAAAGGTTGTGATTTCCTCGTTTTTACGGGGGCCAACAACCTTTTGGGTCATGGTGTAATGGTCCGGATCCCGCAGGGTATAGCTGCCGGAATAGCGGTCAGGCCCACACAGATGATCTTCGGTGGCGTGCCATGCCGTGGCGGTGCGTGCCGTATAGATGTGATAGATCTTGTTCATGTCCGGGCCGTCGCCGTAATACACATGTACCGCGCCTTCTTGTTCTTTATAAAAATAGGTGCGAAAGAAAGAAACCGCGTGGCCTTCTGCCAGATCAAGTGTTCCTTCTTCATGATATTTCAGCGTCTGAGT
>CAYRRF010000124.1:0-1706 GCA_964426595.1 uncultured Bdellovibrionales bacterium
CGCCGGCACCGTCGCCCTCGCCGCCCTTGCCGGGCGCGGGGGCGTCGCCGCCCTGGTCCTCGTTCTCGTCCGTCTTCTTCGGCGGGAAGCCGCCCTCGTCGCCCTCGTCCTCACCGGCGCCCTGGTCGTCGCCGCCCTCGTCGTCGCCCTTCTCGTCCTTGTCCTCGTCCTTCTTCTCGAAGCGCTCGCCCTTCATCTCGAAGAGCAGCGTGCGGGTCTTCCCGGACGCGCTGAAGGCGACGAGCGGGCGGCTCTTGGCGCCGAAGGCGAACGCGGCCGCGGGCTCGGCGGCCTCGTCCGTGATCGACTCGGCGGACAGCGCCCCGTAGCGGAAGAAGGGCACGCGGTCGTCGAAGAGCGCGAGGGACGCGACCTCCGGGGTGCCGTCCTCCGGGATCTCGACGCTGCGGAAGGGCAGGTCGCCCTTGGCGATCGCCTCGCCGACCCAAGGCTTCTTGACCTTCAGGTCGACGAGCATCGTCGGGATCATTTTGCCCTGGTACTCGATCTCCTCGACCGAGCGGGGGACGAACGTGCCGATGCCCATCGTGGCGCCGCGGGACGTGTGGTTGATGTGGAGCGGCGCCTCGTAGCCGTCCGCGAGCTTGCGGGTCTTGCCGCGCGCGACGGCCTCTTCGAGCCACTCGCGGTTGACCTCGTGGGAGCCGCCGTTCGCGCCCTTCTTGACGGTCGCGAAGACCCGGACGCCATTGAAGGTCCAGGAACCGTCGCGGTGTCGGATGGCGGGGACTGCGTCGCCCTTGGGCATCGGTGCTCCTCGTGTCTTCCGCACCGCGCCGCGCCGTCGTCGTCCGAAAGTAGAGCCGGGACCGTGTGACGCGTCAAGAGGGCGCGTCGCGTCCACCAACGCGAACCGGCGCGGCTCGGGGCCGCGCCGGTGGCGCTACGTTGGGCTGGCGATCGGCTAGGCGGTCGCGGGGGCGTCGGCCGCCGCGGGCTCAGCAGCGGGCGCCGGGTCGCGTCCCGCGCGCTTCGTCTTGCCCTTGCGAGCGGTCGGCTTCTTGGCCTTCGGCTCCTTCTTCGGCTTGGGCTTCGCGGTCGGCTTCTCCACGACGGGCTCCTCGGTGGGCTTGAGCTCCGCGGCCTTGACCTTCGTGGCTCCCGCCTGCGCCTTCTCGAGCGCGGCGTCGAGCTGCTCGTCCGTGGTCCCGCGCGCGATCGAGAGCCAGCGCCGGGTGACGCTGTAGTCGATGCGGCAGAGGTTCCAGGTCCCGTCCTTCGTGAACACCAGCAGATCCCCCTGCGCAACGGCAGGGCACTTCGTCGTCTTGGTCATCGAGCACCTCCTTGTGCCAGGAGCTTCGCTCTGACGACGTCGAACGCAAGGTCGTCCTCGGAACGATCCGCGGAAACGTTCGACCTTCGATTTCGCGGCTCGCAGGACGACGCGCGGAACTCCCGTGCACTTCTTGGAGTTGCCGCCATCGCGCCGACGGATCACCCCGCACGTCCCGCAGTGCGGCCAGCGCACGACGTCGTTGCCGACGACCCAGCGGTGCTTGCGGCTCACGGGAGCACGTTCCCGTTGCCGACGCCGAAGCGGTCTGCGCCCGGCTCAGCGAGGTCGACCGCCATCGTGTAGACCACGCCGCTCTCGATCACCGGCGTCAGGTCGCTCGGGACATCGCGGAAGCGGCTCGCGCGCGCGATCGCCTCGCGGACGCTGCCGAGCACCGGCGCCCACC
>CAYRRF010000124.1:1716-3325 GCA_964426595.1 uncultured Bdellovibrionales bacterium
AGGCGGCAGCGTCGGCGGTGGAACTTCCTGGCGGCCACAGCGGGCACCGGCCACGCCGGTCCGGGCGCGCGCCGCCCGCACTCCCTGCACGCGAACATCGTCACGCCGTCGCGGCGCTCGCCGTCCCAGCGCTGGCAGTTCTCGATCGCCGTCTGCGGCCGCCGCCGCACGACGTCGCGCAGAAGCCGAGCTCGGCTCACTCCTCCACGATCGACGTCGCGCGTCGCCCCCGCTCGGTGAGCGTCGGCAGGAACGTGACCGCCTGGTCGCGCTGTAGGTCGCGGTGCGACCCGATCTCGCTGGCGTGCGCGAAGTAGTCCTGCCCGTTGTCGGCGCGGATGAACCCGTAGCCCTTCTCGGGCAGGTACCACGCGACCTTGCCCTTCATGCGCTCACTCAAGTGCGGCCTCCTCCTGAAGCTGCCGCAGCCACCGTCGTTCGAGGCGGCTCGGCGGTCGTCCATGCTCCACGCGTCCGTGCTCCAGGAACATCCCGTAGAGCGTCGCGTGGTTGATCGAGTCGAGGGTTCGGTCTGCCTGCTCGTAGCTGACGCGCTTCGTGCGGAAGCGTCGCGACGCCTTCGTCACGAACTGGTGCGGGCACGAGAGGCAGCGCGCGACGGCCGCGCTCTCGAGGAGCACGATCGCGGGGCGCTGCGTCCATGTCGCGACGATCTCCTCGAGGTGCGCGTCGAGCTTCGTCACCGCGCGCCAGTTCGGCGGCCGCGGGGGGCATGGTCGGTCCCGGTGCATCGCGACCAGCACACGGAACCGGGAATTGCAGCGCACCGAGAGTTCGTACTGCGCGGTGCCGGGCGTCGGGAAACGGCGCGTGCTGAGCGTCGTCGTGAAGGAGCGCATCAGCTCGGCGTCGCAGAGCGCGCAGCGCCAGGGCGTCAGCCCGTACGGCGCGATCCGCAGCGTCCGCCGCGCGACGTCGCCCCAGCGACGTCCCTTCGAGTCCTTCCACGACTCCAACCACTCGCGCGCCGGCATGCTCCGCTCCGTTCCGCTCGCTCAGGCGGCTGCCAGCCACCGATCGGGGCGTCCGCGTCCGAACCCATCGTCGGGGTGCGCGGCGCTGAACGTCGGCGGATAGTACGTCAGCACCTGCCCCTGCCGCAACAGGCCGCGGTCCGCGAGCTCCCAGCGATCGACCATCTCCAGCCCGCAGCGGCAGTTGTACCCGAGCGCCGGCGCGAACCGGTCCCACAGCTTCGAGTCGATCGGCGCGACCAGGCCTTCGGCTGCGCGGTGGTTCGGGCGCACGTCCACGTCGCCGGCCGTCACGAGCTCGAACGCCCCGAAGATCTCCTGGATGTCCGGGTCCGCCGCCTGCACGAAGCGCCCGGCCGTGTAGGACGTCGCGATGTTCGTGGCGTAGACGGTGTCGGCGTAGGACTTCGTCCACCCTTCGATGCGCGCTCCGACGTCGGCGATCGCCTGCGTCGCCGACTCGCGCGAGCGGCCGGCGAGCGCCTCGCCGAGCAGCCGCTGGACCTCCTGCGTGACCTGCAGGTCGACGGACTTCGCGGCGGCGACTGCGTGCTTGGTCGCGTAGAGCACCTGGACCTGCTTGTAGCCGTACGCCAGCCTCGGCTCGCGCCGCA
>CAYRRF010000125.1:0-3308 GCA_964426595.1 uncultured Bdellovibrionales bacterium
CGTTGCCACCAGCGCGCCGGGCACGTGGGAAACCATCCCTGTCGGCTACGATGTCAGATCGATCGATTCCAAATACCCGAACGAGGTCTTTGCCCCTTTCCTGAAATCCGCCTATCAGCGCATGGCAAGCGGGCTGCCAGGATCGAGCTACCCGGAACTGTGCAACGACTACGAGGCCGTCAATTTCTCCAGCATCCGCGCCGCCGTGCTCTCGGGCCGCGATGAGTGGCGCAAAAGGCAGCAGTGGTTTGCAACGGCATGGCTTGAACCTGTGTTTGCAGACTGGCTGCGCATGTCCCTTGCGTCCGGCGCGATCCTGCTCGACAACGGAAGCCGGCTACCGATCGAGAAGGGCGAGAAGTTCGCCCCGCATCTCTGGCAATTCCGCGGATGGGCCTGGGTTGATCCTCTCAAAGACATGCAAGCCGCCCGCGAAGCGCTGGACCTCCGCATCACCTCCCGCACCCGCCTTGCCAGCGAAGCCGGCCGCGACATCGAAGAGATTTTTGACGAGCAGCAGACGGAAATTGCGCTGGCCGAGAAATATGGAATTGATTTGAACCAGCCGCCGGCCAATAACGCCGCACAAAATATGGAGCAGATAGCATGACGATTACATTGACACAAGCAATCCACGAATCCGGCGCCGTGGTGTCTGCCGGAACGACTATCACCCGTGCGGCTGATGTCGAGGCCGATCTGGTCGCTCGTGGATTTGCGACTCCCGTAGGTTTGGCGCCTGGTGTTGCTGGCGTTGGGGCAAACATAATTTTTCAAATGGCTGCCGCATATAGGCCCGCGGCGCTCCAAGGATTTGTCCCGAGGCTTCTGTCGTCGCTGGTTGCCAGTTCGACGGCGTCGTGCACGTCCGGTGTTGTGACTGTCACGGCAACATCGCACGCCATCCCGGCGACTGTTTTTGATGGATATTCATTTTATTACCCCGGCAGCCCGTCCCTTGCTGCCGGATGGTATTCCGGTTTTTCTCGAACTGGCGTTAATACTCTGACCTTTTTGGCGCCATCGTCTGCGGATTTCGGAAGCGAGTCGGTAAATGCCGGGGATGCTTTTACTTATGAAGTCACTTATGAATCAATAGTGATTCCGGCAAATATGCTGCGCGTCGGCGACCGTGTAACAATCCCGACATTTCGCGCCAGCAATAACCCTGCCAGCACAAAAACTGTGCGAATGAAGATAGGGTCCAACAGCGTCAACTCGCACGTGAACACTTCGACAACCACCCTTACTGGACCTAGCGACTTTTCTTTTACGATAGATTCGGCTACTACTGCGGTCGGGCACGGCAACATGGTCGGCACGCTGGCCAGCACGCTGAACCGATTTGCGGCCGATATTTCGGCAGACTTGACAATTAGCCTCACCGGACAAATAAGCGCTGCCGGGGTGTACATGTCTCTACTGGCCGCAAAAATCACTATCGAGTGAGCATGTCTATCACGATCTGCAAAACTCCGGCAGAGGTTGCCTCAATCGCCGAACCAAAAACCGTTTGGCATGATGCGCCAAGAAATGTTTGGCACGTGCGGACAGGAGACGACATAGAACAGCCAGTGGCCGAGAATGCGTCACAAAACCGGAGAGGCGCTGCGTTAGTGCTCCTGTCTGACTACTGCCGGTGCGATGGAGTTTCTGACGACACCGCGGGATTTGCTTCCGCGATGGCTGCCACCCCGGTTGGCGGAGAGCTATATCTGGGGCCGGCAGGAACGACTGTTTTGGTGCGCACAGCGGCCGGCTTCAATGATCGTTCAATAGACCTAGACGACTGGAATGATCGGCGCATGTTTGGCGAGGCGACAATCAAGCTAGCAGATGATGTCCCATCAGGCAGGACGCTGATGCGTGGCCATCTGCACAGATCGAGGTTTGAGGGATTCACCCTCGACGGAAATGTGACGGCGCGCTCTCCTGGCGCATACGGACCGGAAGGCGAAGGCTTCAACCCGAAAGACAGCTCTTTTTTGTCCGTCGTTGGCGTTACCGTGATTCGCACGCATCAGGACGGATTTGATTTTGACGACTGTTCGGATTGCCACCTCTACAAATGCCGCGCAATCGACTGTTGGGGGGACGGGTATCACATGGGAGGCACGGTCGGCACGCTGAATAATCGAGTCGTGATCGAACAGTGCTCCTCGGAAAACTGCGGGCACGTGCGGCGCACTTTCGATGTCTTCGGCGCTGGATTCTCTTGCGGTGGAAAAAACAACAAACTGATCGGATGCGTTTCCAAGCACGACCAGCGCGGAGTATTCTGGTTTTCCGCCGACAGCCAGCTGACGGGAAATACAATCATTGACGCCGGCACTGACGCCGCTGCGAGCGATATCGGGATAATGCTACACTCCGGGTCGTATGGCTGCGTCGTGTCGAATAACTCCGTTTTGCAGACGGCATCTATAACCGGATCGGTCGGGATAAAGGTTTTTGACGAGCGCAACATTGTCGACGGAAACTTTCTCAAAAACGTCCGCACCGGCGTGGAAATAAGCAACAAGAGAAACAGGATCTCCAATAATCTCGTTAGCGGCGCAACATACGGCGCCTACGTGCTCAGCGATGCGTCCGGAGTCAATGTCATATCTGGCAATGCTTTTGTCTCGTGCTCCTATGGCGTCCGGTCTGACGGCGCATCGGCCCGGTGTACGGGCAACACAGTGGATTCATGCAGTGAGCAAGGGTTTGACATCCGCGCATCGAGCTGCATTGTTTCGGAAAATGACGTTGCTGGCGGCTCGAAATATGGCTGCAGGCTCTTTAGCGGTACGGTGCTGAACTGCGTCATTACCAACAATCGATTTTCAGCGACCAGTGGCGGCGTGTCTGTTGCCGGCACTGGTCACGTGATCGCGGCGAATATTGTCAACGGGGCTATGGTGCAGTAATCGCATGTAACGCGGCACCACTTACGCAGGCGACATAGCCTAGGTAAAAAGCTGGTCATGGAGGAATCTATGACCCACTTTCATTTTGAGTATGCGCCATGAGTGGCGCAACGCTTACCCGTCAGGCGACGCTTACCCGCGAACCTGACGCGCCGCAGCCGCAGCCGCAGGCAGATATGACCGTCGCGATGTCCTTCGCAAGCGACGTTCCCTATGAGCGGTGGTGGGGCGTCGAAGTGCTCGATTGCACTCCCGGCGCTGTCCGCCTCGGTCGCCTCAATGACGGCGCCGCGCTGCTTTACAACCACGATTTGAACGACCTCCGCGGCCACCATTTGCCCGGCTCGGTGATCGCATACGCCAAGAACTTGCAAGCGCAAGGTAAATTACAGTGCGTCA
>CAYRRF010000126.1:0-1759 GCA_964426595.1 uncultured Bdellovibrionales bacterium
TTCAATTTTTGCGCTTCCCTTTGCCTATCTCGGTCTTTTTCTGGCGTCCGGCGGCATGCCGAGCGCGGCCAAGCTGGGCTGGGTCACTGGAGCGATGGTGAGTTTTCGGACGTCCGCAATGGCGTTAAACCGTCTTATCGATCAGGAAATAGATGCTCGAAACCCCCGAACTCAAAACAGGGCGCTGCCGGCGGGCATTTTGCGCCGGACTTTTGTGGTCTTGGTTACGGTGATTTCTCTGGCCGTCTTTGCTTTTTGTGCGTATCAGCTGAATTCCCTTTGTTTTTTACTGGGTTGGATTCCGATCGCTCTCGCTGTTTTGTATCCTTTTTGCAAGCGGTTTACTTGGGGCGCGCATTTCCTGCTAGGTTTCATCCTTGGTATTGCACCCTATGGGGCCTGGCTTGCAGCCGGCCGTGGGTTCTCATGGATTCCAGGATTTCTCACGATTGGGGTGACTGCCTGGGTTGCTGGATTTGATATCATTTATGCTTTGCAGGACCGCGAGTTTGACATGACCGCGGGACTTTATTCCTTCCCGGCTTGTTTTGGTGAAAAAGCGAGCTTAGCCATGACACGGTTGTTGCATGGAGTGGCGCTGACCGCCTGGGGTGCCGCTGGTTTTCTGGCGCACCTTGGGGCTTATTATTATGTGGGTTTGGCTTTTGCGGCGCTTGTCTTGATCCGTGAAAACTGGCTCGTGCAGGCGTTTGGTATGAAGCGGCTTGAGCAGGCTTTTTTTACGATGAATGCGGTTGTAAGTATCTCTCTATTTGTTTTTTTAGTTGCGGACCTGTCTTTTTGAGGAAAATATGAAACCCATGATTGTTGCGATGACAGGAGCGAGCGGCGCGGCCTACGGAGTGCGTGTGGTTCAGGCCCTCGTCCAAGCGGGCAGAAAAGTGGCTTTGGTTATTTCAGAGCCGGCGCGGCTCGTGATCCGCGAAGAACTGCAGATTTCGCCCGCCAGTTACTCGAAACCGGAAGCCTTAGAATCCCTTTTTGGCGCGTCAATCCGCGGTCAGTTAGAAGTTTATTCTCCTAAGGATTTTACCGCGCCCATAGCAAGCGGTTCTTATCCTACGGAGGGGATGGTGATTGTTCCCTGCAGTATGGGGACATTGGGGGCGCTTGCGGCGGGTTTGAGTCAAAACTTAATTCACCGTGCTGCTGATTGCATTCTTAAGGAAAGCCGCCGGCTTGTGATTGTGCCGCGTGAGACGCCTCTTCATGCCGGGCATCTTGAGAACATGCTTAAGCTCGCGCGTCTTGGGGCCCGTATTGTCCCCGCCATGCCTGGTTTTTATTCTGGCGTCAAGACCGTGGAGGAGCTGGTTGATTTTATGGCGGGTAAAATTTTAGATCAGTTGGATGTGCCGCACACGCTTTATCCTCGGTGGACTGGACCTTTGGGAACAGCTTCCGCGTCTGTGGATCCGGCAGGGCTAGGAGAATTAAAATCGTGAAATCGCAAGTTAAGACGCGTCTGCGGGTTGGACGTATCCAGTACACTAACACCCTTCCTTTTTTTCATAAACTGGAGACGTCACCTGCGCTTGAAGCGCATTACTATGCAGCTTATCCGTCACGCGTTAATTTGGCTTTGCGTAAGGGGAAAATTGATATTGCTCCGATCTCGTCCCTGGAATATCTTAATCATCATGAGCAGTATTATGTTTTGCCCGACATCGGGATTGGCGCGCGGGATTTTTCCGGCAGTGTTATTTTATTTTCCAAAGAAAAAATTGAGAACCTCAAT
>CAYRRF010000126.1:1769-3235 GCA_964426595.1 uncultured Bdellovibrionales bacterium
TTTGAAGTTTAAGTATAAATATGAAAATAAATTTCAGCTGTTTAATAGTGAGCTGAAGACGATTTTGAAGACGCGTTCAGCGGCGCTTGTGATTGGCGATCAAGCGCTTTTGCACCGGGGAGAAGATTTCGTTTATAAGTATGATTTGAGCGAGCTTTGGTGGGATTGGACGGAGAAACCGTTCTGTTTTTCGTTATGGGCGGTGCGCAAAGACTTTGCTGATGAAAATCCCGAAGCCGTTCGTGCGTTTTATCATGATTTGAAAAATAATTTGGCTCGTAACCTTGCCGATATAGAACTTCTGATCAAAGAATCCCGCCAGCTTGGTTTTCTGGATAAGGATTTTTCCAAGATTTTCGGGTATCTGTTCAATCTGTGCTATGGTCTGGATGACTCGATGCGTGAGGGGCTGGATCTTTTTTACCGGATGGCTCACCGGCTCAAATTTTCTCCAAAAATTAAAAAAATAGAATTTTTTTCAGTCGATTAATTCAAGCGGTTGGGGAGTTTATGGATAAATATGATGTGCTTTTAGAGAGATGCTTGGCAGGTCAGCGTCTAAGCCTTGAAGAGGGGATTTCGCTTTATTCTTGCGACTTACTGCGGCTCGGCCAGGCCGCGGATCAGGTGCGCAGAAAGAGAAATCCTGAGAGCGTTGTGACTTTTATTGTGGACCGCAATATCAGCTATACCAACGCCTGCATTGTGGATTGCGATTTCTGTGCCTTTTACCGCAAACCGGGAGATAAAGAAGCTTACACCATGACGTATGAGCAAATCTTCGGGAAGATTCAGGAACTCGTTGATATGGGCGGAACCCAGGTTTTGATTCAAGGCGGCGTCAATCCTGAATTGCCGTTGGAATATTATCTCGATTTGATCCGCGCGGTGCGGCAGAAATTTCCTACAGTGCATATTCACTCATTTTCTGTGGTTGAGTTTGACATGATTTCAAAAAAATTCCGCTTACCGCTGGAAGAAGTTTTCCGTCTTTTCAAAGAAGCGGGGCTGAATTCACTTCCGGGCGGCGGTGCCGAGATTTTGGTCGAGCGTGTGCGCAAACTGATCAGTCCTAAAAAAGCGACTTCCGAACGCTGGCTCGATGTCATGCGCACGGCGCACCGAGCGGGCCTAAAATCAACAGCGACCATGGTGATTGGGCATGTCGAAACGATCGAAGAAAGAGTTTTACATCTTGTGCGTATTCGTGAAGTTCAGGATGAGACTGGCGGGTTCCGTGCCTTTATTCCTTGGACGATGTCGCCGCAAGGGACGCCGCGCATGCAGCATATCAAGGCGACCGGAGGCGAGGATTATTTGAAGACCGTGGCGATTTCACGTCTGATGCTGGATAATATTGACCATATCCAGAGCGGCTGGCTGACCGAAGGCCTTAAGCTGGGACAGATTGCGTTGGGTTTTGGCTGTGATGATATGGGCGGCACCTTGCTTGAAGATAAGGTTTT
>CAYRRF010000127.1:0-2883 GCA_964426595.1 uncultured Bdellovibrionales bacterium
GGTTTTCAATCATAAAGAGGCTTCTCCGGGTCGTTGGCGTTACCTCTATAATAGAATCAAATACCTTAGTTTATGTTAAAGATAAAATACACCCTAAATTGTACATAATAATAAAGTCGGTCTAGGCAACCACGGCTGATAACAGTCGCTTGGTATAAGCCTGTTGCGGGCGATCAAACAGCGTTTGTGTATCATTGCTTTCGACAATTGCGCCGTCTTTCATCACCACAACACGATGCGCCAATGCCCGAACCACGCGCAAGTCATGGCTGATGAATAACATCGTCACCCCTGTTCGTGCCTGCAGCTCGCGCAATAGATCAACAATCTGGGCCTGCACCGTGACATCCAACGCACTGGTCGGTTCGTCCAGCACCAACAGTTTCGGTTGCAAGATCAACGCCCGCGCCATTGCAATACGCTGGCGCTGCCCTCCGGAAAATTCATGCGGATAACGATGCCGCGTCTCGGGGTCCAGCTGTACATCCTGCATCACTTTTACCACTCGCGCATCCCGTTCCGCAGCAGAAAGCTGGGGCTCGTGCACGGCCAGCCCTTCGGCAATAATCTCGGCCGCCGACAGGCGCGGGCTTAAAGAGGCAAACGGATCCTGAAAAACAATCTGCAATTCCCGGCGTTTGGGTCGCATCTCTGTTGCGGACAATCCATTAATATCCTGCCCCAGATATACAATGCGCCCCATCGAACGCTGCAGGCGTAATAACGCCAGACCCAAAGTTGTCTTGCCGGATCCGGACTCGCCGACGATACCTAACGTCTCCCCTTGCCGGATATCCAAAGAGACCTTTTGCACGGCTTTGACTTCGCGGCGTTTTTGCAGGCCGAAAAATCCGCCGCCCGAAGAAAACGTCACATCCAGATTCTGGCACTGCAACAAGGTTGCGGCATTCGCGGGACAGGACCCTGGCAGACCCGAGGGTTTGGAATTCAAAAGCTGCTTGGTGTAAGTGTGCTGCGGGTTTGAAAAAATATCGGCTGTTGCGGCGCATTCCAGCAAGCGCCCCTGTTGCATGACGCCGATACGATGCGCCATATGCCGCACCACACCCAGATCATGACTGATAAGCAGCATTGCCATCTGCATTTTCTGTTGCAGCGTTTTAAGAAGCTCCAAAATTTCTTTTTGAATGGTGACGTCCAAGGCTGTCGTCGGTTCATCGGCAATAAGCAGGCGTGGCTCGTTAGCCAACGCCATGGCAATCATCACACGCTGGCGTTGCCCGCCGGAAAGCTGATGCGGATAGGCATCCAAGCGGTCTTTTAATCCTTCCAGCTCGACCAGATCCAACAGTTCGGCCACACGCTGGCGCGCCTGTTCCCGCGTCATATGTTTGTGCACGAAAAGCACTTCGCTGATTTGACGTTCCAGCGTGTGCAACGGGTTAAGGGCCGTCATCGGCTCCTGGAAAATCATGGCGATGGCGTTGCCGCGTATCGCGCGCATATCGTTTTCGGTTGCCTGGATCAGGTCGCGGCCCTGCCACAGGATTTTACCCGACGGATGGCGTGCCATCGGATAAGGCAGCAGCTTTAAAATACTCAAGGCCGTTACCGACTTGCCCGAGCCGGATTCACCGACCAACGCCAAGGTCTCGCCAGTGTTTATCTGGAACGATACATTCTGCACCGCATGCATGACGCGCTTTTGCACAACGAAATCAACGGAAAGGTTTTGCACATCCAACAGCATCAGATGACCTTTCGTGGATCAAAAGCGTCGCGCACCGCTTCGCCGATAAAGGTCAGGAGCGTCAATAAAATCGCCAGCGAAAAGAACGCTGTCAGGCCCAGCCATGGTGCTTGCAGATTGTTTTTGCCTTGCGCCAAAAGCTCACCCAGTGATGCGGAACCCGGGGGCATACCAAAACCAAGAAAATCAAGGGAAGTCAGCGTTGTAATCGCACCCGTTAAAATAAACGGCAACAGCGTTAATGTGGCCACCATCGCATTGGGCAGGACATGCCGGAACATGATGCGCGGCGTACGGACACCCAACGCACGGGCGGCACGCACATAGTCAAAATTGCGCGCCCGTAAAAACTCGGCACGCACCACGCCAACCAGCGACATCCATGAAAATAGCAACATAATAGCCAGCAGACTGGCAAAACCCGGAGCGATCACACTGGAAAGAATAATGATCAAAAACAGCACCGGCATACCGCCCCAGATTTCAATGAAACGCTGACAGGTCAGATCCACTACCCCGCCGAAATAACCTTGCACGGCCCCCACGGCCACACCGACCAGCGAGGATAACGCCGTCAATACAAGACCAAACAACAACGAAATACGAATGCCGTAGATCAGACGCGCAATCACGTCGCGTCCTTGATCATCCGTCCCCAGCCAGTTTTCCTTGCTGGGCGGTGCAGGCGCAGGCACCGGCAAATCGTAATTAATCGTGTCAAAGCTGTAGCGTAGCGGCGCCCACACAACCCAGCCTTCTTTTTCGATTTTGGATTTGATAAAGGGATCCCGATAATCGGCCTTGGTTTCGAAATCGCCACCAAATGTTGTTTCCGGATAGTCTTTGAAGACGGGGAAATAATACGATCCGTGATACTGCACCATCAACGGGCGGTCATTGGCAATGAACTCGGCCCCGCAAGTCAATACAAATAATACAAGGAATAGCAAAAACGAATAATAGCCGCGTTTGTTGCTTTTGAAATAGTACCAACGGCGCTGCATCAATGGGGTCATCGTTCCCTCGCATTAAAATCGATGCGCGGATCCACCCACACATAGGTCAGGTCGCTGATCAAATTCATCACCAAGCCGATGAGCGTAAAAATAAAGAGCGAACCGAACATTACCGGATAATCCCGGTTCATCGCCGATTCAAATCCCAACAGTCCC
>CAYRRF010000127.1:2893-3222 GCA_964426595.1 uncultured Bdellovibrionales bacterium
CTCGAACCCCAGCAAGCCCAGTCCATCCAGCGAAAAAATCACCTCGATCAGCAATGAGCTGGTGAAAAGAATACCGATAAAAGCCGCCGGAAAACCCGCAATCACAATCAACATCGCATTGCGGAACACATGCCCGTACAAAACGCGGCGTTCGGTCAGGCCTTTGGCCCGCGCGGTCAGCACGTATTGCTTGTTTATCTCTTCTAAAAACGAGTTTTTCGTCATCATGGTAAGACCGGCAAAACCGCCGATTACCATTGCCAGCACCGGCAACGCCATATGCCACAAATAATCCAGAATTTGTTTTATGCCCGACAGCTCCTGCCAAT
>CAYRRF010000128.1:0-896 GCA_964426595.1 uncultured Bdellovibrionales bacterium
CGCCGCACCTCTTTGTGTCAGTGGTGCATAGATGCGGGCCATTGTTTTCTGCGCGCGTTCAGAACGAATGCCGACGACAATGCGATCCGGATGCATGAAATCTTCAATCGCACAGCCTTCGCGCAGGAATTCTGGGTTCGAACAAATGTCAAACTGCGCTTTCGGGTTTATTTCATGAATGCGCTTTTCAATCGTATGGTTAGTCATGACCGGAACGGTTGATTTCGTGACAACTGTCACGGGCGTATGCAAATGTGGGGCGATTTGCTCGGCAACGGCGTACACGTAGCGCAAATCGGCGCTGACACCATCGGCAGCGGTCGGCGTGCCCACGGCAATAAACAAGGCTTCGCAACCAGGCAGAACAGAAACAACATCGGTTGCAAAATGCAAACGCCCGGCGGCGACATTGTCGGCAATAAGCGACTCCAGTCCCGGTTCGTAAATCGGTGAAACGCCTTGACGCAGCTTATTAATTTTATCCACATTCGTATCGACGCAGGTCACATCATGACCGATCGCGGCAAAGCAGACGCCACTGACCAGCCCCACATAGCCTGTGCCGATAATTACGATTTTAACGGGGGTATTCACGCGGCGACTCTTTTTTCCTGCTGCGGGTTCGCATTCAAACCCAGTGCATTAACAAGCGCGCGCACTTCTTGGCGGGCTGAAATATGGGACATGGATAAGGTGGCGCCCGGAACTTTGTCGAGGTCCATTAGCGTCAAACCTTTTAAAAACAGTTCGCGGTAAATCACGCGTTCAGAGAAGCCATTTAAAAACGTGAAGGCAAAACGCCGTTCCAGCTGTTTGAGCAGCTCTTCGATATTCTTTTTGTTTTGCGCATTGATATGGCTCAGGCGGTTGCGCACGATAAACCATTTAATGGGACT
>CAYRRF010000128.1:906-3189 GCA_964426595.1 uncultured Bdellovibrionales bacterium
GTAATTTGCAGGGTCTTGCCATCAATCTTGGCAATCAGATCCAGATCGATAAAGCTGTCATTCATGGGTGTGACCAGAATATTGGCCCGGCGGTGGCCCAGACGGCTCAGGCTGGTATCACTGCCGGGGCTGTCGATGACGATGATATCGCAGCCGGACTCGGCCAGACCTTGAAATGCTTCTTCCAGGCGCTGCTGTTCTTCTTCCATGCGTATTTGCGGATCGGCGGCTTTGCTGGCTTCGACGGAAAGATGCGTCGGTCCTGTTAAATCCAGCCCGTCTTCTTTCATGCGTTGAAAACGATTTTGCCAGAAACGCGTAAAAGTCGCCTGACGTGAATCCAGATCCAATGTTCCCACGCGATGTCCTTGCTGCATCAGGGCAACGGCGACATGAATAGCCATGGTTGATTTTCCGGAGCCGCCTTTTTCGTTTCCAAAGACGATAACAAGTGGTTTTTGCATTTTCTGTGTCATGCAGAACATATTATACAAAAGAAAGTCAAAAGGCGAGGGTCATTTATAATGTTTGGCCAGCTGGCGATACTCTTCGGCATTGTCCGCCATGCGGGCTAAATCCTCGTCGGTCAACATCCGAGCAAATTTTGCGGGTGACCCCATCCATAGCTCGCGGGATTTGATGACTTTACCGGGGGTCAGCACACCGCCTGCCGCCAGCATCCCATAGCTTTCGATGACGGCCTTGTCCATGACCATGGCTTTCATCCCGACAAAGGCGTGATCTTGGATCTCGCAGGCATGGATCAAGGCCAGATGGCCGATGGTAATGTCGCTGCCGATGATCGTCTGGCCGCCCGTGGTGCGCGAGACATGCACGACGCTGCCATCCTGGATATTGGTGCGCTCACCGATGCGGATCTAGTTCACATCTCCGCGAATCGTTACATAATGCCAAACACTCGATTCGGCGCCGATATGCACGTCCCCGATGACGACGGCGGTCTCGGCAAGATAGGTTTCAGGCGAAATTGTAGGTTTTATGCCTTTGAATGCAAGGTTTTGGTAATTTTTGTACATGTTTATGTATGTTTCCATTCGAATTGTTGCACAGCAAAACAGGTTCTTCTCTCAAAATCTTCCTTGCTGTGGTAAAAAGGTTACAGAGAGTAACAAATAAAAGGATAAACGTCCAGCAATGCAAGAAAAGGAGCTTACCATGTCCTACCAGACGACGAGCACCAAGTCACGCACCGATGTCAAGGCGCGTGCCGGTCAAGAAACGACCCCCAATACGGCTATGCCTTTTGTTTTCGGCCTGCGCCGCCGCGCTCTTAAGCAAATGGAGCGGATACGCGATGAGATTGACCCGGCTGTCGGAAGCCAATCCACCGATTAATATTCTATCCGGTCATTGCAATAACAACTCTTAGGGAGAGGAGGGTGTTATGAACGAACCAACGAAGATCGGACTTACGATCAGTACGTCCCAATGGACGCAAGGCTGGCAGCATGTCGCCGAGCGCCACCGTCACAGCAGTAATCAGAATAGTCAAACCAATGATCTGGCCGAGCGCGTCAAGAACATGGGAAATCTGGTCAAGCGCACCGAAGTGCTGGCCCAGATTTTATCGCCTTCCGGCAAGGTGCATATCCACAGCGATATGCCCGAGCATGTGAACTGTTTCCCGCAATCCGTCTGTTGGCGGTTTCCGGAAAAAGTAGAATAAAATGTGTGTATAACTCCAAAAAGGAAAAAGCCCCCGAAATGGGGGCTTTTTCTTTAGGGATTAAGCAGGCGTCTCTGTCGGACATCCATCTGGTTGCGGCCTAAGTAGTTCTGGCCAAAGCCCTTTAGCAGGTCAAAGCCAAAGAACGCATCGCCCCATGTATTGCCTTCGATTAAAAGCGCATCCTTGGTTTCCATCAACTGTTGCATCAGATCAAGGTTGCGGCGGCTGAATTTTTGGCGCAACAGCCGGTACATGATGGCTATGCGGTTATTGTCGGTGAAGTCCGGCCGCAATGGAAACTCTGGCGCATGCGAAAATTGCTTGGCCTGAGCAGGTTTCATTTTGCTGATGTGTTCGCGCAAGGAATAATCCAAAGTTTTCCATGCCACATAGGCGGTTTCAATGTTGTTAAAACGCACATCAGGCAAGCCATCTTCATCGCGCAGCACGACCGAAGCCGGTGCGAAATTGCTCAGGAAGCGGTTTTCACCCGTATATTGATAGATCACGGGCTGCTGTACTGTTGCGCCGTTGCGTTGGACGATGGGAAGGATAAAGGGTTGCATGGTTTTCTCCTTTCTGTGGTAACAAAA
>CAYRRF010000129.1:0-2981 GCA_964426595.1 uncultured Bdellovibrionales bacterium
CGTAAAGAATGCACGCGCCTGCCGGGGCTTCTTCCATGCCAAAGTCATGGCGGTGCAGCAGGTAGTATGCGGAAGGCTCATCCAGACGGTCCCGGTTCATATTATCCATTACGCCTTCGTCTGCCGCTCCACCGCCATCACCGGACAAAACGCGGCCAACAACAAAATCCACCACCATCCGGCGGACGTGGGTAAGAAATTCACTCACCGTCATGGGACCCGGTTCATTGGCTTTGCGGACGATGGGGTGTCTGCTGTAAGCTTCCAGGGCAGGACCGGTTGCCGCCCAAACAAAGTCCGGTCCACGGATACCCGCGTCCCAGAACTCGCGAAGCTTTTCCCGGATATTCCGCTTCATCTCTTCCAAAACCTGGTTGTCCCAGCCGGGGCGGGCTGTTGATGGTCGTTTTTTACAAACAAGCCAAACTGAAGAAGCTAGAGCTGCAGAAGAAAGCCCTCGCGTGCGATTAGCCATCTCGGTCTGAATCGGCCAACTACCGTCCACTACGAAGCCAGCTCGGATCAAAGCAGAGGCGAGCGTTTCCCAGGCAGCTGGTTCTTTGTGCGCGAACACGATGACTAATCGGCCATTGCTTTTCAACATACTAAAACAACGAAGAAAGACTCGATACATTCCCTCTTCATAGACTTGCTTTGATTTTGCCCGATCTGCCCCATGGCGGCTCGCATCATCAATAAGTTCACCATCATTTGCGTTATGATCCCATTTCGGCGACAGGGAACTTTGAAAGGCCTCTTTGTAATCTATCGAAATATTTGATAGCATTCGCCGCAACCATATATAGAAGAAATCCATCAAATCAGAGTATGGAATAGCATCGTAGTAAGGCGGATCTGTAATGATGATATCCATTTCCTCTTTTTCAGTATCAGAAAGAGTTATTGCGCTTGTTTTTAAAACTGTTGGTAGCGGCGCATCCTGAGTTGCTTCTTTAAGTGCGCCTTCGATAGGATTAGCAATCCAATCGGTAACGGCCAACCAACCACCCGAATCACTGTCGAGGATGTTGTTTTCTGTAAAATCCCACTTCATGGGCAAAGCCCAGCGCTGAAATGTGTTGCTTCCTTTTGCACCTTTAGGTTGCCAGGCAACAAAAGCACTATTATAATCAGCAACCTTATTCAAAATACATGCGAGGTAGGATATAATAGCTTCTGCCCAGTGTGGGTTATAAATAGTGAAGTTAATAGCACTGAGCTTTTGAGTTAGCGTCCCAATAGTCAGCAACTGACGTGGTGTGAAAAGCATATGCCATTGATTAAATCCATATCCATCAACCGAGAAAGCACGGCTAGCTCCAAGACCACCTTTTGGTGTTGGCTCATCAGGCCGACCAAATGGTACTTTAGTAAAATAACTGGAAACATTCTCTTGAACAATGCATATGACTTTATTTTCATGCTCTGTTGGGCTTCGAAATTCTTTACTCTTTTGTCCTTCCACAACAACTGCGGTGTTTATGAGACCAAGACATCCTGCTTTTCCTTCAAGACGGATGTCTTCCATGGTCATAATCGTCCCGCAACAGGGACATTTCGCGCCGGAACGTGACATGGTGCCACCGCCAATCTGTTTGTCATACTCGCGGCGTTGCGCCGTATTGCCGCCCTTAACCGGAACATTGGCCTCGATCCCAAAGACAACACCGGTATCCTCGGCGTTTGGCGTCATCGTGAGAAGAACGCGCTTCTTGTCTTTCTTGCAAAGCCAGCGGGTCTTCAAAAGCGGCACAACAGCACGGCAATTCTTGCAGGCCACCGTCCGCGCCCAGAGATAGGCTAATGTCGGTTTTGCAATCCAGCGCGGGTTGCTTTTATCATGAAGGTATTCTTCACTGAATTCAGCGTTTAATGCTTTACTGTCCGGCGTTCCATCTTCCAAGAGATCAACCAGCCGCATGGGCTGCTTCTCGTAAGGCTTGGGGTGTCCGCCGGGAATAGGTTCAAAATCAGCATATGTCGGGTAAAAACGAGCCAGCTCGCGGCGGGCGTTTTTGAGCACCCATTGGCCCCATGCCCGCACATGCCAGGCCAGATCAGCCTTCGGGACGCGCCCGGAGTCCGGCTTATCGAAAAAGCCGGGCTGCTTTTCTTCTTTTTCTTTTTGTTTTTTTGTTTTTTTCGTGCGTCCGACCAGATGAGGATGAGCCTTGTAGAAGGCCTCCATGAAAGCGTCATCATCGACGATGAACTCCGGCAGGGGATAAGTTTTACCGGCTAATTGCTGCGGATATTCGAGCGTGCATTTCAGAATAAACCAGGCCACCGGATTAATATCCACGGCGGTGGTTTCACACCCCAGGCGCATCGCCTCCAGCGGAATCGCTCCGCCGCCGGCAAACGGATCGATCACACGCGGCGCGTGGCCACCGTTGGCCTTGCGAATCTCCTCGCGGAACCAGTCCAGAACATCTTTGTTTTTTGTTTCCAGGCCCCAGTGCAGGATGCCGCCTTCGGTTATTTTTTTTTCTCGCTCGATCATTTGGCCGTTGGGCATCTTCTTTTTTTCGATGGCCTTTTCAATTTTGCCGCCTATCTTCTCGCAGAGTTCACGGCGCTGCCGGATGATTTCATGATGCCAGTCTTCATCGGACATGCCTTCAGGCTTCCGTTGGGCGCTGGGATCAGGCAGCAGCGTCGCGATCAGCGCCGCCCGGCAAGCCGCCAGCGGCCGTCTCGCGGGCCAGATGTGAATAGCTTTTATATGTCCAGAATGACACATTTTTTCGTGAACAGAATCTAGTGACGCCTGCTCCAGCGGAAAAGCGTGTTCTATCAAACGGGGGTAATCGGTCACTTCTTCACCTTCCAGAGACGAAGGGTAAATCGTTCGCTATCTTCTATCAGATCAGGCTCCGTGCCGTTGTGCTCTTGCATACCCTTGATAATTTTACGGGGAATACCCATCCCCATGTGTTCCAAATAACCATAATCGCGCATCACATCTTTCAGAAGCTGGT
>CAYRRF010000130.1:0-2962 GCA_964426595.1 uncultured Bdellovibrionales bacterium
GGAGAATTTTCCTTCCAAAGCCTGATGGCCTGTGCTAGCATTAAGGACTTGTTAAGATTCGTGGGAATGAGGGCATAATGCGTTCCGAAAAGCATTTTTTTGAGGACCTGACAAAGTTCGCCACCGGTGCGGTGGGTGCGCTGTCCGGTCTGCGCGCCCAGATCCACAAAGAGATCCGTTTGCAAATCAATCGCTTTATTGCCGAGATGGATTTTGTGCCGCGCGAGGATTTTGAAATTGTTGAAGCTATGGCGCGTGAAGCCCGTCTGCACAACCAGAAACTGGAAGCCCGTGTGGCCAAACTGGAAGGCAAGAAGCCTTCTTCTGTGACAAAGAAAAAAGCAGCTCCTGCAAAAAGAAAGAAAAAATAATGCTGAATCTTGAAATCGAAACCACCGTTTCCGAAAGCCACAATCCGATCGATGCCTTGGAGGCGATCGCGCACGAGAATAAGTGGCCGTTGGAAAAATTATCCGATGAAGAGGCTTCGTTGGAGTGTACCGGCCGTTGGGGTGATTTCGTGCTTAATTTTCTATGGCAGGAAGAGTTCAATGCCTTACAATTCTGTGCTTTGTCCGAGTTGGAAGTGAAAAGCGACAAATTATCAGCGATCAAAGAATTGCTGTTTGACATTAACCACAAGACCTGGCTGGGCCATTTTGATATTGAAGAAAACTCGCAATGCATCGTCTTCCGTTACAATAGCTTGATGCGCGGTGCTTCGTTGAATACGCACGAACATATCGAAGATATCATCGAAGCCGCCATGACCGAATTTGATCGTTTCTATCCGGCATTCAAAGCTGTGCTGTCGCACCGCGTTGTAGCCAATGATATCATGATCGCCATGCTGGCCGACCCCATGGGCGAAGCCTGAGTAAAAGGGGTTCCCCCGCGCAGGCGGGGGTCTGGCAGCTGTCATGCAAGAAAAATTATATGCTGTCTATATCATGGCCAAAGGGTGCAACAGCACTTTTTACACCGGCATGAGTTCTGACCTTTTGGTCCGATCGATAAAGCACAAAAACGGTTACTATCCGAACGCCTACACCAAAAAATATGGCGTCAATAAGCTTGCGTACTATGAGGTTCATACCGATCCGCGAGAGGCAAAGCTAAGGGAGAATCGCTTGAAGAAATGGAACAGGCCCTGGAAAATGAGGCTTATAGAGACGATGAATCCCGATTGGAAAGATTTGTTTGAGACGTTATACTGATGAAACTTTAAGGCCAGGCCCCCGCCTGCGCGGGGGAACCGAGTGCTACATGGGAGTTTCAAAATGAAAAACACATCTATTCTTTTGGCTATTATTCTTTCGGTTTTGGCTTCCTATATCACCGTTAAAATGACGGCAACGCACAACGATTCTGTGACGGGTGCCAAAAAAGAAACGGCCTATGAGCGCGTGATGCGCACGGGAACGATCCGCTGCGGCTATGCAATTTCACCCCCTAGTTTAATGATGGATCCGAATACTAAACAGCTTTCGGGTGTTGATTATGATGTTTGGGAAATGATAGGTAAGGAACTCGGTTTGAAGATCGAGTGGACCGAGGAAGCTGGGTGGGGTAACTTTATTGAAGGCTTGCGTGGAGGGCGTTATGATGCTTTTTGTAGTCAATTGTGGCCTGATGCCTCGCGTTCAAAATTTTTAACGATGGCAGGTCCCATCACTTATTCACCACTTAGTATCTATGTGCGCGCAGACGATATGCGTTTTGATGGTAACTTGAATGCGATTAACGATTCGTCGGTAACATTTCCCGTCATTGATGGAGATGTTACCATGGCCATTGCACAAGTGCATTTTCCAAAGGCAAAAACACTTACTTTGCCGCAGACTTCAACATTGTCTGATATCTTTTTATCGATCATGACGAAAAAAGCAGACGCGGTTGCGCTGGCTCCTTCCATGTTTTTGACGTTTGACAAAGATAATAAAGGTAAATTGCGTCAAGTTGAAAATATACCAGCCTCTGTTGTGTACGCATCATATTACGGATTTAACGTCGGTGATTACCCGTTACGCGATATGGTAGATTTGGTCCTGCGCACGATGATCAATGATGGTAGGTTAGAAAAAATTGCCAAATCTTACGATCAGAGCTTTATTGTTGCCAAAAAGAATTACTAATGTCCAAGCCCTCCATCCTTCTGATCGGCGGTGGAAATATGGGCCGCGCGTTGCTCTCGGCGTGGCGTCAGGCGAATGTCGTAGATCGGGTAATGGTGGTGGATCCGCATCCGGTGCTTGCGCTGGCAACGATGGCCGATGTGGTACCTGTCCTTGAACAGGTGCAGGGTCGTTTTGATGCGATCATCTTGGCTACCAAGCCGCAAATCGCAAGCGAGGTCATGCCGGCCATCGCTGCTTTTGTGACCGAAACCAATTTCTTCCTGTCGATTGCGGCGGGAAAAACCACAGCTTTTTTTCAGGGCTTTCTGGGCACTGAGCAGGCAATTATTCGCGCCATGCCTAATACGCCGTGCCAGATACAAAAAGGCATTACGGCGCTGTACGCAACGCCGGGTACTTCGGCGGCGGCTCGCCACATCGCCCATGATTTATTCACGCCCACAGGATTGGTTTTCGACGTTACCGACGAAGACCGGATGCATGCCATCACAGCGGTGACGGCCAGTGGTCCGGGTTTTCTTTTTTACGCCATGGAAGTGTTGATGCACAACCAGACACGAGAAGCCGCCATAGCAACTATAGAATCGTGTGCGCATCCGTTTTATACCGCCTATGTGGCGGCGGCGCGGCGCTATGCGATTGCCGACGACAATTTGATCGAAAAAATCATCACACAGCTTTTTAAGGGCTCGGCCGCCTTGGCCGAAGCGCAGCCGCACACAGCATTTGCAGATCTACGCCGCGCTGTGACCAGTCCCAACGGCACCACGCAGGCGGGGCTGGATATCCTGATGACGGCTGGGGATGAGGTTCAAATATCCGAG
>CAYRRF010000131.1:0-2936 GCA_964426595.1 uncultured Bdellovibrionales bacterium
GGCTGGGTCGATCCACAAAGCAATGACTGACGAATGCATTCTGTAGCCAAGCCGCTAATTACCTATAGGTATTATTCGAAGAAAACCTCTCCCTTGAGGGGAGAGGTCGCCGAGGATAACGAGGCGGGTGAGGGTGACACAGATATTTTCAAATTTACCACCCTCACCCGTCATTCTTCGCTACCGCTCGAATGCCTACCTCTCCCCTCAAGGGAGAGGTTATTCTGCGTAAATATCGGGGCCTGCCGATGACTGTCGATTCAACTCTTGTGATCGTGCATGCGGACAAAGAGGTGCGCGCAAGCCTGGTCAAAACGCTGCAACCTTTGTGGGAAGGCAAAGTGATAGACGCCCCTGAAAATAGCGGCACCAACGATGCGCAAACGCTGTATTTATCCTTGACGCCCAGCCCGTCCCCGCCGCGCCTGCGGGATGTCGTGTGGCAGCTCGAGCAACGTGCCAAAGCGCAACGCTGGCCCAAAGAAATACGTATCGGAGAAGCGCGTCTGGAAACAACGACGCGGCTTTTTCACTATGAGGCAAAAACGCAAGAACTGACGGAAAAAGAGGTGGGGTTACTGGTGTATCTGCACCACAAAAAAATGCCTGCCACACGGCAAGATGTATTGCGCGATGTCTGGCGCTATGCCGATGATGCCGAAACCCATACGGTCGAAACCCATATCCACCGCCTGCGGCAAAAAATCGAAGACGATCCTGAAAATCCTGTTTTCGTCCTGACGACTAAAGACGGTTATACGCTGGGCTAAAAAGCAAAGAGCGGCTTGTCGCAATTTTCGCGATCATGGTCCAGCAACAATGCGCCGTCCAGATCGATAAAATCGGCATCCTGGGCCAGTAAAAACGCCGGATAAATGGCCAAAGAAGTCGAGGCCATGCAACCGACCATGATTTGAAATCCCATTTGCCTGGCTGCCGCTTTCATCTGCAATGCATGTGTCAAACCACCGGTTTTATCCAGCTTGATATTCACCACACTGTATTTGCCGCGCAGCGCCTCCAGCGAGTCGATCGTATGGCACGATTCATCGGCGGCCAGCGGAATCGGCAAACGCCAGTCGCGTAACGCTTCATCTTTGCCCTCGGGAAGCGGTTGCTCGATCAGCACCACGCGCGATTGCAAAAAGACCGGCAGCAATTCTTCCAGCAGCATTTCGTTCAAACCTTCATTGGCATCAACGATCAAATCCTTATCCGGAACGGCTTCGTGAATGGCGTGTAAACGCGCCGCATCCAGCCCATCCCCCATCAATTTAACCTTGAGCCACCGGAATTTATGCCGCCCCAGCGCGTGCTGCGCCATGATATCGGGGCGAGCACCACTCAAGGTAAACGCGGTCGGCAAAGGCTGTGGGACAACGCCCATATAGGCGGCCAGCGACAGGTTTTTCTCGGCCGCTTCCAGACGCCACAGCGCACCATCAATCGCATGGCGCGCGGGACCCGGCGGCAATGTTTTCTGCACTATTTCCCGCGACCAGCTCTCTTGTGTCGACAACCAGTTACGCGCTTCTTCGGCAACCGTTTCCGGCAGATGATGATAACGTTTGAGCGGTGTCGCCTCCCCTTCGCCGAAAAAACCGTTGCGCAGCAGGCGCACATGGACGGCCACGGAATCGCGTTTTGTTTCGCGCGAAATGGTAAAGCCATCGCCTGCAATCGGCCAATATTCGACCGTTACACTGTATTCATTCATGCGTGACCGGCCGGCTGAGAAGATGCTTGATAACGTGGTCAATCGCTTTTTCTTTGTACAGCGTCTCGTACACGGCTTCGCTGATCGGCATTTCAACTTTCAAATGCTGCGCCAGTTTGACCACGGCTTCGGCCGTATAATAGCCTTCGGCTACCGAGACGCGCTCGGCCAGAATATCCGCAGCGCGGCGTCCTTGACCAATAGCTACCCCCAGCGAAAAATTACGCGATTGCATCGCATTACAGGTCAGAGTCAAATCACCCAAACCGCTTAACCCTAAAAACGTTTCCGCTTGCGCGCCCATGGCGACCCCAAGGCGTACCATCTCGGCTAATCCGCGCGTCAACAGCGCCGCGCGCGCGTTGTCGCCCATGTTTTTGCCGCTGGCGATACCGCACGCAATGGCGATGACGTTTTTCACCGCGCCACCGATCTGCACGCCGATCATATCATCGGCGACATACAGGCGAAAATGCGGGCTCGAAAGCGTCTCGGTAAGATGATACGCCATTTCCGCCTGCGATTCCTGCATGGCCAGCGTCAAGGCCGCCGGTAAATCGCGCGCGACTTCCGCAGCAAAGCTGGGACCGCTAAGAATAGCCAGCGGATTATGCGGCAAATAACCGCCGACGATTTGGCTGGGCAGGCGGCCCGTCTGAATTTCAATGCCTTTGGAAGCAATAACAATCGGCGTTGTTTTTGCGATGTGCGCCGCGTGCTTTTCCAGCGTTTTGGCAATATGCTGCGTCGGCACGACCCAGACAAGAATATCGCTGGCAGCGACGGCAGCGAAATCTCCCGAAGCCTGCAACGATTCATGCAGCGGAATGTTAGGCAGATATAATTCGTTTATATGCTTCTCGTGAATCGACGCGACAACCTCCGGCTCAAACGCCCATAGTTTCGTGCGTAAGCCTTTGCGGGCAAAACTTTGTGCCAAAGCCGTCCCCCAGGCCCCGCCCCCAATCACGCCGACGGATGTTTCTGTCATGTTTCCTCCCTATATAACGGCCAGCGCGGACGCGCAGCAAAATCAAGATCATCGCCGTGAAAATCGGGGGCCAGCATCTTTTCAATACCCACCCAGGCGATCATCACAGCATTGTCGGTACATAATTTCAAGGGCGGCGCGACAAAGGTCCGGTCGTGCGCTGCGGCAAAGGCGCGCAGCTCACCGCACAAAAATTGATTGGCCGCAACACCACCCGCTACCACTAAT
>CAYRRF010000132.1:0-2834 GCA_964426595.1 uncultured Bdellovibrionales bacterium
AAGGCCCGCTCCAGCCCCGATCGATTAACTCCGCCGGCCCGGAAGCCTATTCCGGCCCGTCCTACGTCTCGCCGCCCGGCGGCCGCAACAACCCGGAACCGGGCTTTGGCCGCAGCGGGCGCCTAGCCGTCGAGAATACCGTCTCGACCGCCAACAAGGTGTTGGGCATGCCGGTCGACCTCGCCACCATGGCGCTCAACGCGCCCGGCCACGCCTTCAACATCCCGGCCAAGTTGCTAGGGTACGAAGGCGTTGGTCCGCTGGTCACGAACCCGGTTGGTGGCTCGCAGTGGCTCCAGGACCGCTCCAACGAGGCGGCGCAGTTGGTCGACCCGTCCTACGCGCCAGTCGCCAGCGCCGACAAAACGCCGCGCGAGCGCGCCATCCAGACCGTCACGGAAATGGCCGGCGAGGGCGCCGCGGGCGGGACCGGCCTGGCGCGCGTCGCGGCCACTCGCCTGGCTAGCCCGAATACCATGCCCCGGTTTGGCGATTCGCTGCTGAAGACCTACGCTGAGCGCCCCGGTGCGGCCGTGGCTGCCGATACCGCCGCCGGCGCCGGTTCGGGCGTTGGCGCGTCGCTGGCGCGGGAATACCTGCCGGGTGATCCGATCTCGGAATTTGTAGCGACCGTTATAGGCGCCCCGTTTGGCATGGCGACGATGCGTGCCGGCCAAGGCGTCGGTAACGCGGCCAAGGGCGTCGTCGATCGCTTCACCGGCACGGGCATTCCGAACGACCCGACCACGCCCTTCGTGCCCACGCGAGGCCGCGTCGTCGATCAGGCGGCACGAGCGGCGCAGGAAAGCGCCTCCAACCCGGAACAAGCGCTGGGCAATTTGCGCGAATCGATGCGGGTGTTCGACCAGGAGGGCATGCCGCAGCCGACTGCCGGCTTGCAGTCGAACGACATTGGTCTGATCGGCGCCGAGCAGGCGGCCCGCCGCGCCAACTCCAAGCCGTTTATCGAATCCGACGCGCGCGTCCAGGAAGCGGCAGCCGACCAGGTCGGCCAGATGCGCCCCGACGTGTCGGAAGGCGATATGCGCCTGCCGCAGCAGATGGCCAAGAACCGTGCGGCCGCGCTGACCGACGCCGGCGAACGCCGCGCGCAGCGCACCGAGGACCGGCTGAACCAGACGAACCAGCAGATCGCCGCCAACGACGAAGCCAACCGCACCTTGGCCGCGCCGGTTCGCGCGGAAGCGGGCGGTGCGCGTCGCGCTGAAGCGTCGCGCCAGCTGGACGAGCAAGTTAACGCGTCGCTGACGCAGCGCACCGCCGAAAAGAACGCGCAATTCAACAACTTGCCCGACACGGAAACGCCGCTCGGCCAGATCCGCCGCACTACCACGCGTATCCGCGAGCAGGCGAACCCGCTGGTCGGCGACCAGGCTATGCCGGCCGAGTTCATGCAGCGGCTCGACGCGCTCGACGCCGAGAACATGCCGCTGAACCAACTGGCCGAAACGCGCCGCTACCTCAACACCGCGTCGGAGCGGGCGCAGAAGGCCGGCAATTTCGAACTCAGCGACAACATCCGTACGCTGAAGCGCCAGATCAACCAGGCGATCGAGGCGCACCCGGACGCCGCTGCGGCCAACGCCTACTACCGCAACGAATACGCGCCCTTCTTCGCCGAAGGCCGCGGTCGCACCTATCGCGACAAAGTGCAGCGCGACCCGATGGGACGGCAAGATTTGCCGCCCGAGAAAGTGGCACAGTTCTTCCTGGACAACGACGCGAACGCCAATCACTTGGCGCGCATCATGGAAGTGGCGCCGAATCCGCAGGCGGCGCAAGCAGCCGCGCGCTCCTACCTGATCTCGGATCTAGCGCGTCGAGCGACCAACCCCGATGGCACGATCAATCCGGCCATGGTCCGGGAGTGGCTGAGCGACAACAGCGGCAAGTTGACGTCGCCGGAACTGGCGCCGATCCAGAACGAAATCCAGCAGTTGCAGCGCAACGTGCTGAACAACCGCGCCGCCGGCGACGCCATGGCCGGAGAGGTCACGCGCCTCGGCCAGCGCCTGCGCCAGATCGGTAAGACGAACAAGGAGATCGAGCGCGCGATCGACAACGGGGCGCTGGGTACGCTGATTCGCAACAGCCCGGTCAACGCCGCCAAGGAAGTCATCGCTTCGGGCGGCGACCCCGTGGCTCGTGCGGCGGCCATGAACAAGGTGCTGGATCGGGCGCCGTTGGCGATCCGCCAGCGGGTCAAGGACGCCTGGGGCGCTGCCGTGGTCGACGCGCTCCAGGAACGCATCGGCACGACCCGCAACGCGCCTGGCACCGAAACGGCCGCGCTGTCCCATGCCGCCTTGGTGAAGGAACTGGACCGCCATTCGGAACTGCTGAAAGAGGTCTTCCGCGGCGACCCGGACAAGCTGCGTAAGCTCAACAACGCCCGTACCGCCCTCGAGGTTCTGTCCCGCAAGGGCCAGCAGGCGACGACCGGCTCGGTCACGTCCGAGGCGGCGGGGCAGCAGAAGCAGCGCGACCTGATGATCGAGGCGGGGCTGAAGGCCTACTATGGCGTCCTCAAGGGCGGCGGCTTGAACCGCACCTGGAACGTGCTGAAGCGCACCATCCTGCGCGACGACTCGCCCGACGTGGCGCGGCTGCTCGAGCGCGCGTTCACCGAAGACCCGCGCATCATGGAAAAACTGCTGACCCGCGAGGTCCAGGCGCCGCGGCCGGGCTACAACACGAAGCTGAACCGCGCGATCGGCGCGAAAGAGGCCTATACGGACGACGAGGACAAGCCGAAGGAACCGCTGCGCATCCGGATCACTCCCGATGCACCTAAGCGCTGATGCGGTCGTAGC
>CAYRRF010000133.1:0-1450 GCA_964426595.1 uncultured Bdellovibrionales bacterium
GCCAAGCAAACATGGATGAGTGCCAATCAGGAACCGGGGCTGGATTTGCATTACCTGTACAGCGTCCTGCAAAAGCAAATGGCCGCCAATCCGCAGCTGAAAGATTTGACGATGGTCATCGACAAGGATGCCGTTGTAATTGCCTTGCCAGCCTCGACCGCGTTTGAGGCGGGAGAAGATACCCTGTCCGCAACGGGTCTGGCCTTGATCGAGCAGGTAACACCGATTCTGGCCCGGCTGCCGAACAGTGTGGAAATCGTTGGTCATGCGGACATAAGCATGGTCAATGCTGATGGGCGCTTTGGTTCCAACTGGCATCTTTCCCTGGCGCGGGCGCAAGCCGTGGCCGAGGCCCTGCAAAAAGCCGGTTATAACGGCTCGTCCTTGGCCATTCGTGGCCGCGGGACGGCGGATATGGATTTATTACCGAAAAATTTACCAGAGGCTGTGCGTAATGAGATGGCCAGACGCGTTGATTTGCGTCTGTGTTTGGCGCAACCTTAGGTCTGAATGAAACGACTGATTGTACTTGTACTGATATGTGTTTTGGCCCTGCCGGCGATGGCAGCGCCATTGGTCGTGCGTTCCGGTATTCATGATCGTTACAACCGTTTGGTGTTTGACTGGACAACGCCTGTCAAATACACGATGCAACAAAAAGATGGCTGGGTGGTCATTCAGTTTGACAAAGAAGCCACGGCGAACTTTAAGCAAGCCTTGGACACCAATCCTCCCTTCATTCGTAACTTGTCGCAAAGTCCTTCGGATAAAGGTCTGGTTGTCAAATTCCAAATTCCGCAGAACTCACGCGTCCAGGCTTTTCCGGTGGGAACGAAAATAGCCTTTGATGTGTTGCGTCTCGATAATGCTCCAGCCCAATTTGATGAAGCCTCTGCGGCACCCAAAGCCGAGACAATCCCGGCTCCAGCGCCGACTGCGCCACCCGCCGAACCCGCAAAAACCCCTGAAAATGCAGCCGCAGCAGCGGCACCTTCCACCGCGGCGGACGAAGCTACCCATGATCTGACGATTACATCGGGACCGCAAAAGCCCGAAGATCTCACGAAAGCTGTTGCTGCCTCTGGATTTAAAACGCTCGAAGAAGCGCTGCAGGAAAAACCTCCCGAGGCCACGCTTAAAGAACCCGAAAAGAAAGCCGAAGAGGCCATTACCAAGGGAACCGTTATTCGTTTGCAACCGCCACAAATGACTCGGTTGGCGCTGTTCGAGCGCAGTGGCAAATTGTGGGTTGTCATTGATCAAGCTATCCCGAACTTATTGCCGCGGGTCGAAGGGCAACAAGCCACAGCTTTTCAAAATTTGCGCCGTATTGATGGCGACAAGGCCACAGCTTTTGTCTTTGATGCGCCCAAAGGCGATGTGGTCTATTCTATCAAGCGTCAGGATAACGAATGGCAGGTCTGGTTTAATCCGGAAGACAAGCCGTATT
>CAYRRF010000133.1:1460-2798 GCA_964426595.1 uncultured Bdellovibrionales bacterium
GTATTTACCGACGCAAATGCCCGTCACCGTGACCCAAGATTCGATTTCACTGTATGCCGGCGAGCAACCGCGCGTGGTGGCTCTCAAGGACAGTCAGTTGGGCGATACGCTGTGGGTGGTGCCGGTGCGGACGCCCGAAGGCCGGATTTTACAGGCGCGTCACAGCGTCGGGTATGAACTGATCCAGACATTAATGGGAGCTGTCATTATTCCGCGCAGCGATATTTTGCGTGTTACAACCGCCAATGACCTGGTGATTTTATCTTCGAATGCAGGACCCCAGACGCTTATCTCTTCGCAAAAAGACCGCGAGACCGGCAGTATTGATCCAAAACTTCCGGATTTATTCCGCATGGATAACTCAAAGGAAAAATTCGAGGATCGCCGCCAAAAACTGGAACATGATCTGATTGCATTAAAGACGCCGCAGGAAAAAGCCAAGCAAAACGTGGAATTGGCGCGGGTGTACCTGACGAACGGCTTCGGACACGAATCTCTGGGCTTGTTACGAATTGCAGCCCAGCAAATGCCTGTTCTGGATACCGACCCCAGCTTCCGCGCCTTGCGCGGTATGGCCGCGGCCTTGACAGGGAATTTGGACATCGCCGAACCTTATTTGACGACCCCCGAAATTCAATCACACCCCTTGGCCAAGTTGTGGCTGGGATATTGTTACGCCCAGAACAACCAGTGGGTCAGCGCACGCGCAGCCTTTATTGAAAGCTCGAACAGTGAAACCCTGTTGCCGGAAATTATGCGCGCCCGCATGATCGTGGCCAAAGCCGAAACCGCTTTGCAGGCGGGAGATATTGTTTCGGCGCAGGACCTGTCCAAGACGCTGGAAAGCATGAAAAACCTGCGCCCCAATGAGAAAGCCGCCTTGGATTATATCCAGGCGCGCATTCTGGTTGGTGCCGGTAAAGGCGAAAAGAGCATTGCTGCCTATAAGAAACTGGAAGAAAGTCCGGACAGCCTGTACCGCGTAAAAGCCGATATGGACCTCATCGAGCAGCAGCTTGCCGCTAAAGAGATTGATGAACCCAAAGCCATCGAGCGTCTGGAGCGTTTACGTTTTTCCTGGCGCGGTGACCGATTGGAAGTCGAAATTCTTAAACGTCTGGCGCAGCACTATATCAACGTTAAAAAATATATGGACGGCTTGGCCTTGTGGCGCCAGGCGGCCAGCCAATCGAAAGATTCCGAAGACACCGATATGATCACGCGCAATATGCAGGACATCTTCCGTAAATTGTATGTCGATGGCTTGTCCGATCCTCTGGAGCCCTTGCAGGCCGTGGCTATCTTCCAGCGTTTCAAGGAACTGACACCGCCCGGGGA
>CAYRRF010000134.1:0-629 GCA_964426595.1 uncultured Bdellovibrionales bacterium
TATTAACTTCATTTATTAAAATTTTATCATAATTGATAAATTCGACTAAACTTTCACGAAAATAAACATTACTATAAACACAATAAGCTAAACAAAACAAATGTCTATATTTTTCATTTTCCAATGCCATAATTATTTCCATAGATCTATCTGGGTATTTACCAATTAAAAACCAACCAAATTTATCAATATCAATAAATGATTCTAATTTAGTATGAAATTCTTCTTTAGTCATAAGATAAAAACCAGTTAATTGATCCGTGGTTATTTTTCTATTTAATAATTCTTGTTCCATATTATTATAATTTATATGTTAATATATCAATTTCTAATGCTTTTTCTAATTTCGCAATTGTTTCAATTGTTAAATTTTCAGAACCTTTAACAATTTTATTAATTTCTTCTAATGGAATTTCAGTTTTTTCTGAAAGATCTTGATATAAAATATTTTTATTTTTTAATTCAGATAAAACAATTATTGCAATTCTTTGAGAGTGTCTTAACCAATATTGATTATCTACCCTCCATTTAAGCTTCTCTAAAAAACCAGATGTATCTTTAACAATAAATGGTTGTAATTTCTTTAATACTTCTTCTTTTCGTTTTTTTAATACTTCTTCTTTAGCTTC
>CAYRRF010000134.1:639-2208 GCA_964426595.1 uncultured Bdellovibrionales bacterium
AGTTAACCATTCTTCTAAAGAATATTTACCTCGTATTATCTTCTCCTTAAATTTTCTAGATTCAAATAAGAATATATCTTCTAAATTGTTTGATTCATGATTTGACAGTAAATTTTCCTTATTTCCATAGTAGTCTACTTCATGATGAATATTACCTACATCTTTAGAAGACATATCTCCATTTATATGAAATTCACCTAAATTTGTCACTAAATGTATTAAATCAGCGTTATTATTAATACGATAAATATATAAAAAAACTTCGATGACATTCATTTTGACTTAATTAACTATAATAAACAACTATACCCCATTTAACAACAAAAGCGTCATTACCAAATTGTGATTTGAAAACATCAATATATTTTCTAAATTTATCTTTAAACCAAACAATGTCATCCATCATTTTTGTTGGATCAATTTCATTAATAGTTGTTCCTTCTTCAATTTTTATATTTGATGGGGTATGTTTATTTGAAATTATAACCGATTTATTGTCAAATGATGAATTATCAATATTATTTACAACATAAAGATCATCATAATAATTATTATCAAATTCTTCTCTTAAAACTCTATCAGCATTAACAATTTTATCTTCTCCAAACGGTTTCGTGATTAAAATATCACCACAAGATGGACAAAATTTATTTTCCGATTTTTTATTATATTCTTTACAATTGTTATTATTGCAAACATAATATAAAACTGTTTTAACAATTATTTTATTAGTAAAAACCATGTATGGTCCAACATATATACTTTGATACGAACCCATTATTATTTATTTTAATTTTTGTTTACCAACTAGCCATAAATTTTATACTACCACCATTTGGTGCAAATTCAATTTTAAAAGCCTCCCATATAATTGCTATATTTTCATCACTTGGTTTATAATCAAAATCAATCCAAAAAAAAGAACCGTTATTTACACTATTATATTCACACAAATAAGTCCAAAATTTTTTCATATTTCTATCTGAAATATCATTATTTGCCCATATGATATAATCACAACATTCAAAATAATCAAGGTATTCAATTATTTTTACTATTGGTTTAGGTTTTTCCATAACCATTAAATTTATAAATCAAAAAAATCTCTAATTTCTTCGTATGTTTCACAACCAGCTTCTTTAGCTTCATCAACCATATCCGCTGTTATTCCTAATGTGGTTGCTATCACATCTGCGGTAACACCAGCAAGAGCACCTATTCCGGTGCCTATTATATTGCCAACACCTTTGGCCAAATCTCCTAATAAATCAAACATAATATTATTTGTTTTTAGTTTTGTTATTTATTTCATCTCTGATTATCGCTGCTTTTTCATAATCTTCATTTTCAATAGCATCAGCCAATTCTTTTTGTAAATTTCTAATTGGTGGGGCTAATTTAATTGATGAATCTTCAGTTATTGTTTGTTTAACGATATCACCTTGTTCTGTGTGCCAAATTTTTGTTTCAAAAAATAAATTACCTTTATTTGAATATTGAATCTTATCTGGTGGTCCCATTGTTTCATCAATATCTTTTTCAAATTGACTACGTAGTATATCTTTGAAT
>CAYRRF010000134.1:2218-2721 GCA_964426595.1 uncultured Bdellovibrionales bacterium
AGAAAAAGCTTCAAAATTTGTTAATAATAATGATGACATAGGACCTGTATTATTTTTGTCATATATCTTTTTCAAAAAATCATCTAAAGACGTTCCCAATTTGTTATTTTTAATGAATTCATTAAAAATATCATCTAGTGAATTATTTTCCATATCTTATCTTTTTATAAAATTCTTTAACATTATTTAATGGGTTTATTTTATATAAAAATAAAAAAACACTAAAAAATATTGCTGTTAAAACATACATTATACTAACAGTTGTCCAATAATCATGTGTTAATTTAGATATATAAAATATGACTAAATCATACCCTAATGGATTAATAAACATTCCTATTGTTAGGAGTATGTTTCCTATTATTTTATTATTAAAAATTTTAAATGAAACATAAGAGAAACCAAACAATAGGAGTGCAAATGAATATAGCACGTACATTGTATTCCAATAATCGTGGGTTAACTGTGTTAATTTGTAATCCAACATATCGAACCCTGTTGGG
>CAYRRF010000135.1:0-2664 GCA_964426595.1 uncultured Bdellovibrionales bacterium
TTGCGAGTCCCCTAACACGTCTAATTTTAATGATGCATCGGCTGGCTTACCGATACCGACGTTTTGAGTGGCTTGCGATGTTTCCAAACCGACGCCGCCGCTTTCTTTCCACAGCTCAATATTGGTCGCTTGCTCGTACGTATAACGCACGACAATATCGTCGCCCCCTGGTGTCAAAACGTTATTGATGGCGCATGTTGTTTGAAATGTGCGGTCTGGACCTGCTGAAATCAACGCCAGAGTAATCACGGCATCATACGCGGCAGCCGTACCATCCAAATAGCCCGCAGTACCCGAAGAGGTCGAACCATTATCCCACGCACAATACGCATAGGCCGAATGCCATGGATCGGTTTTTTCCGAACCCACCGTTGCAGGTATACCACCGCAATCTTTACCACCGCATACTAAATTGCTTATCGTATCACCGGTTGCATTGATTTTGACGGATGTGTCTACAGCAGGAGGTTCTGCCGCACCATCCGCATCGGAATCTGTTGCGGCGCGCATCAATAATTTGGCGCCCGTCATCAATTCGTTTTGTGCTTTTGTTTTCAATGTTACGATGGCAGCAGTACGCACCGGGCCGCTCAACAAACTATAAGCCGTAAAAGAAAGTGTCCCCACAAGCAGGACTACACCCAAAGCGGCGGTTAAAACACTACCGCGCTGGGACGACAAAGGCGTCTCGGCCTTGGGGCTGAAGGATATCAACATTTTAAATAAAAATATCTCCAACTTCCAGTTTACCCCTCGAGGGGTTTAAACATCCCTAAAAACAAACTCTTATGTTTTTGTAATAATGATCTGAAGCTGCGCTGTCGTGCCATCATTTATAATGGTGGCTTCCCCGGCGCTATACTGGGCCTTAAGCATTTCTAAAGCTCCGATAACGGCTTTATCCGCAGGTTTCGACGATTGAATGACGTAGGTGATATTGCCAGCCCCGTCATTGTGATAGACCCAGTTCCCAAAAGTCGAGGGTGGCGGGGGCATTACACGGTTAGCGGTGCCGGTGAAAATCGCCTGCATAGTGGGACCATCCCCGATTTGACACTCGATATCCTTGACGTCTTTTCCTTCTTCCGATACCGGGGGATAGCCGTAATTATTGACCAGATCGCACTCGACAATCGCCGACCGGATCGATTGTGCCTGGGCCCGTAATTCCTGCGAAATGCGATCCGCGGACATCGAAATGGCTTGATCACCGCCGCCAGACATCAAGGCCATGGTCAAAGCAGCCATTAACGCTACTGCAATAAAAATAATAAAAAGGACGTTGCCGCTTTGGCTGTTATTCTGACGGGTCATGCCCCAGAAATAAGCGGATTAGCTTTCTATTGGGTTAATAAGCCCGCTTTTTCCAGCTGCATAGCCATTCCGGCCGGGGGTGGCGCCTCAATCACCAGGGCTGGCTGATCGGGATAAAGAGGAATTGTCAAGCGACGCGCATGCAACATCAGCGGCGTATCTTCCTCGTGCCCCGCGCCATAGAACCGATCGCCGATAATCGGCCAACCCATCGCCGCACAATGGACGCGCAGCTGATGCGTGCGCCCCGTTTTCGGACGCAAGGCCAGCCATGCGCCTTCGGGAAATATTCCCAACACTTGATAATCGGTGATTGCTTCTTGGCCTTGCGAATCCACTTGCATGTGCCAGCGATGTTTTTCTTGCGTTTGTTTGGCCAAAGGCAAATCAATGCGGCCTTGTTTTTTTTCCGGGATACCTTGCACCAAAGCCCAGTAAACCTTGTGAATCCGGCCTTGTTCGAACAAACGCCCCAATTGACGCAGCGCCTGTTTGTTACGTCCTAAAATCAAACAACCGGAAGTATCCCGATCAAGCCGATGCGCTAAATGCGGTGGCGCTTTGGCATCCAGTTGTAACTGAGGAAAGAAATCTTCAAGTGTTTGTCCACCACCCGATCCAGCATGCACGGGAATTCCTGCAGGCTTATTCACGACCAGGATTGCATCATCTTTATAGAGGATAAGATCAGTAGGGTCGCGGGAGACGGTCAAACTGGCGCTGCAATTCATTGCTGGAGCAGTAGCGATCCGTGTGCGATTGCGACATGAATTTGTCCATACAGGCGGGGCGAGGTTTGTGATCACGCTGAAAATCGCCATAATCTACGATAGCGTTATCTTGTAATTTTATTTCACTGTCCATACTATCCTCCGCACTAAAGTTACCTATAAAAGCAACTTTAATACAGAATCGGCCCCAGGGTCAAGGCGTTTTTTACGTTCTGGTAAGTTTTATTCGGCGGCGAGGCGCGCTTGCTGGGAGCCGCCCACCAAATAGTCCACCATATGGCTGAGCATCATCTCTTCGCGGTCCTTGAAGAAGTGGTTGGCTTCCGGGATAACGCGGTAGTCGATGGCCAGTTTACCGCGCTGTTGACGCAGTTTTCCGACCAGATCTGCAGTTGATTTTTCAGGTACGATTCCATCTTTATCTCCTTGTAAAACAAGGCCTCCGCACGGACATGGTGCCAAAAATCCAAAATCATACATGTTGGCCGGAGGAGCAACCGACACAAAGCCGGCGATCTCGGGGCGGCGCATCAGCAATTGCAGGGAAATAAGGGCCCCAAAAGAGAAACCAGCCACCCAGATCGGGCCGTGGTTCTGGGGCAGGCGTGGCATCCAGTCC
>CAYRRF010000136.1:0-2653 GCA_964426595.1 uncultured Bdellovibrionales bacterium
TCAAAATCCGGACATCTTAGACTCGGCGGATATTTCACGCTACACGCCGATCTATTCCATCTCGCAAGTGGCTTGGTGGCGTCACTAATTTTTTTACTGCGGCGAAGACACATCATCCCACTGCATCGTTGGAATGACGTCCGCAAAATCGCACCAAAAATGTTGGCGCAGCAGGGCGACCATAGCCGGTGACAGGCCGGGCGATTCGTTGGTATCAGGGGCGGGTACAATAAGCATCTTGACCAGAGTATACTCTTTTATTATACCTTAAACAAGAATAAAATCTTATATCAAGCAAGAATAACACCTGTTCGTATGCATAATTTCTTATATAGCCAGGAGAAAGACGAGTATATTCTGCTCGGTATGGCTGAAAACGAGCAATTTCATGACCGGTTACGCATTGTGGCGGATGCTTTGGGCACCCGCCGCGAGGCCGCTGAAATCGGCGGGGTCTCTCTGGACGCGATCATCCGCTATTTGCGGGGCGAGAACCAACCGGGCTTTCTGATCATCAGCCGCCTGTGCGAAGCGGCCGGCATATCGATGCACTGGCTGGCCACAGGACGCGGCGATATGCATCTGGCGGGCAATGGCACGCTCGATACAGCGTTGATGCGCGGGCTGCCGGTGATGGGTTTCTCCGAGACCAAAGAACCGGGATGGTACAGTCTGCAACAATCGACATTGCAAACGACGCTGGACCTGCCGGACCCGGAAGCTTTTGTTACAGTTGTGCACGGGCAGGGGCTGGTCCCCGAAGGATTGCAACCCGGTTTCATGTGCGTATGTTCGCCGATGTTGACGCCGGTGCCGGGGGACATTGTTCATTTGAAACGTTTTGATGGTTTGTGCGCACTGCGTCTGTTTATTGGCGAGGATTCCGGCTGGCTGGTGCTGAAAGCCTATACCGATGCCGAAGGCCGCACACATGCCCCGCGTGTCTACGAAGACCGCGTTAAACGCAGTACCATCACTACGATTTCACCGGTTGTGTTTATCAAGCGCAAGCTTTAGGCGATCAAAAGATCCAAACCGTCAATGACGAGGTGCGGCTGGCTGCGTAAATCGTCTACGGTTGCGTATTCCGGCCAGAAGAGCGTAAAGGCTCCGGCGGCAACGCCCGCATCGACGCCGGTCGGACTATCTTCAACGACAAGACATTGCTCAATCGGCGTGTTCAAACGCTGAGCCGCCAGCAAATAGCCCTGCGGGTCTGGTTTTCCTTTGGTCAGGTCATCGACGCTGATAATGGTCGAGAATATTTTTTCCGGATGGGCAAAAAACCGCAGAAAACCTTTGACGTTTGCTTCAACGATGGCGCGGGGCGAGTTGGAGATAACGGCCTGTGGAATGCCGCGGGCATGCAGGGCTTCCACGATCTGCATACTGTTTTCACGCGGTTTAATTTGCGCGGCCATTTCAATATAGGCATCAATGGTCATTTGTAACCACTCGGCGAAAGGAATATTCATCCCCAGGCGTTGCGTTAAAACGCGATGGCAATGCGCATGGCCTACGCCTAACGCTTCGTGAAAGACTTCCTCGGGTACCGGGCAACCGATACGTTCGCCGACATGGACAATCGCCTGCATATGCAGCGGTTCGGTCGCGCACAGTGTGCCATCCATATCCCACAGCACCGCCGAGAAAGAAGGCAATCGTTGACTAGTTGGTATAGTCTTTACGGCGGGTCGGGTCATAAGCATCATGGTGTTCATCGTCGGTTGTTTCTTCTAAACGTGTGCATTTTACAGCGTGTAACGCTTCAAACAGCACGGTACGGACATTCTGTCCCGAGACGGCAGAGACGGCAAAACACTTTTTGCGACAATGTTTTTCAAGCGCTTCCTGTTTTTCGTTCAGTTCCTCAGGAGATAACGAATCGATTTTGTTCAAGGTTATAATTTCGGGTTTGTCGCTCAGGCCGCCGCCATAGGCTTCCAGCTCCTTGCGGATGGTGGTGTATGCCTGCACCACGTCTTCCTGGGTGGAATCAATCAGGTGAATAAGCACGGCCGTGCGTTCGACATGGCCCAAAAAGCGTGTGCCCAGCCCATGGCCTTCATGCGCGCCCTCGATCAAGCCAGGAATGTCGGCCAGGACAAAGCGGGCGTCCGCCGTGCCCAGATCCACCACGCCCAAATTCGGATGCAATGTCGTAAACGGATAATCCGCGATTTTAGGTTTGGCGGCCGAACAGGCGGCCAGGAAGGTTGATTTTCCGGCATTGGGCAAACCGACCAGTCCGGCATCGGCGATCAGTTTCAAACGCAGCCAAATGCCGATCTCTTGGCCGGGATAGCCGGGTGTCGCTTTACGCGGCGCTTGATTAGTCGAGGATTTGTAATGCGCGTTGCCCATACCGCCATCCCCCCCCTGTAGCAGGATGATTTCCTGATCCACATGGGTAATGTCGGCTAGCAGCGTTTCTTTGTCTTCGGCAAAAATCTGCGTGCCGACCGGGACGCGCAAAATGACATCGTCGCCATGCGCGCCCGTTTTATTGGCGCCGGCGCCGTTGCGGCCGTTTTGTGCACGAAAATGTTGTTGATAACGAAAATCGATCAGGGTGTTGCTATCGGTTACGGCGCGCACGATAACGTGACCGCCGCGTCCGCCGTTGCCGCCATCGGGGCCGCCGAACTCAATA
>CAYRRF010000137.1:0-2622 GCA_964426595.1 uncultured Bdellovibrionales bacterium
GTCCGCCGGCATTGATGCGCGGCCCCAGAATAAACCCGGCGTGATAGGCATTGGGCGCTTCGCTTAAATTGGCACGGTCGGCCAGAGCGCTCAGGCCAGCGTTTTGCCGTTGCGCCATGACTTTAAGGCCTTGTGCGACGAAGGCGCGATTTAATCCGATCAGCGGAACCACATCGCAGACCGTGCCCAACGCCACAAGGTCCAGCATCGCCAAAAGATCGGGTGAAGAAAGATTTTTTTCCCGCAGCTTCTGGCTTAAGGCCACCAGCGTCATAAAAGTAACACCGCAGGCCGCCAGATAGCGGTATGCACTTGTTTCATCCAGACGGTTCGGATTGACAATGGCCACCGCCGGGGGAAGTTCCGGCGCGGCCATGTGGTGGTCCAGAATAACGATATCCAGCTGGCGCTGGGCCGCATCTTTCATCGCATCAAACGCCACCACACCGCAATCGACGGTGATGACAAGCGTATGACCGGAGTCTTGCAGCATACGAAACGCAGTGATATTCGGCCCATATCCTTCGCTGACGCGATCGGGAACATACAAGGTCGGCTCGATGCCATAGAAGCGCAAAAAGCGCAGCATCAGGGCAGCACTGGTGGCGCCATCCACATCATAGTCGCCAAAGACAGCGATCTTTTCCTTGTTTTCAATCGCTGTAACAATTCGTGCCACCGCTTTGTCCATATCCTTAAATTGAAAAGGATCCGGCATCCAGTCGCGCAAACGGGGTTGTAAATAGCGCGGAATATCGGCGGAAGCAAAAGCGCGTGCCGCCAGTACATGGGCCACAACAGGATCCAAGGCGTGCTGCTGGGCGATCTGTTGGGCCAGACGTTCGTCGATGGGGCGCAAGCGCCACTCTTTGCCTGTTAAGGATGTGACGGCAAGGGCGGGGGTATCAATAGCATGCTTTTCGGCGGCTATGATGCTCATTGATTAAACAACACCTCGACGCGGCGATCGGCGTCTTCCTGGGGTTTGCCTTCGGGGTTTGGATTGGGCTGGCTGTCGCCCATAGCGGCTATTTTCACTTTTTCCGCCGCAATGCCTTGACGTGATAACTCACGCAAGACCGTTTCGGCGCGTTTGGCAGCCATGCGTACATTGATGGCTTGAGATGTAATCGGATCCGAGACGCCCGTGCGTTGCGAGGCATGGCCTACCAACACTACTGAACCGGGACTGTGACGCAAGCGTTGCGCCAGCGAATGGATTTTTTGTTTTGCGTTCCGGCCGATGGCCGCAGAGCCGTGAGAAAAATAGGCCACGCTGTCCCCCGAAGCGGTCGACAAAACGGAAGGATACGTCGCAGCCGAAACATCGTTCAGCACGCTCATGTCGATGGAAATACTGGGGTCCGTCGAGGGCATGGTGGTGGGCACGGCTTGGCTGTTCAGGCGCGTCTGGACCGGGCTATTGCCGTAGATATAGGCATTATCGTTGCCAGGCATCGGGTTGATCTGGACGTTGCCACTGCTTTGCCATTGTTGGTCGGCCGGCATCGGTGCGGGCAAGGCGGTCGTGTCTGTCGCAGCGCTTGGCTCATCCCATGTAAGAGGGGCGGTCGTTGCCGGCATATCAGCGGCGGGCGCATCCATCGTGTTGTTTGTATCGGCCAAAGGAGGAAGACCGTCCGCCGCGCGGAACGTATTCTGGCGTTCGATTTCCAGACGCTGGCGCATTGCTTCCATTTCGGCTTTCGCATCTTGCGTATTGGGAGGAGCGGGAACATCGCCTAAGTTTGGTGCGTTGCCGCCTTTGCCTGCAGCGCTATCGCGCCAGAAAGCATAGCGGTCGGAAGTATCGGCGCACCCGCTGAGAAGCAGGGCAGCAAAGATGAAAGTGGTGAAGTATTTTACCATGGTCAAACCCCATATCATTAATTTCCGCCACTTTAGCAGATTGGATGGTTTTTATAAGGGGGTTTATGGAGGGGAAAAGATGGTCTAGGCTCGGGGGTATGACCACTTCACACAACGTCCAGACCCCGCCTGCCTTTAATCCTTTGGACTGGATGCAGTTGCAGGCTGAATTGGCGGTCAAGCAACAAGAGGTCATGCGCCTGTTGGCGGAAAAAAGCGATCAGTTCAAACATTACGGCATGAACTATGATCCGATGGCCATGCAAAAGAGCGTGATGCAATATTGGATGGCCGCGGCGTCACACCCCGAGCGCGTCGTGCATGCCCAAATCGATTTGTGGCAACGGTATATGAATCTGTGCCAGCAGACGATGAATCGTTTGCAGGGAAATAAAACCGAAGCTGCAACCGTTGAATCCAAACCCGACCGGCGGTTCAAGGATGCGCGCTGGACCGAGAATCCGCTTTTTGATCATCTGCGCCAAGGGTATTTGCTGACCTCCGAGTGGATGCAAGAACAAATACAAGAAGTGGAGAAGGAAGACCCGGTGGCGGCACGCAAGATGCGTTTTGCCATGCGTCAATACATGGACGCCATGTCCCCCAGCAATTTCTGGATGACTAATCCGGAAGTATTGGACGAAGTAATCAAGACCAAGGGAAAGAACCTGTTGCAGGGGTTTGATAATCTGATTGCGGATTTAAAGTCCAGCAAGACTCTGCCGATTGTATCGATGGTCAAAAAGAACCTCT
>CAYRRF010000138.1:0-2503 GCA_964426595.1 uncultured Bdellovibrionales bacterium
ATCCTGTACGGCAGGCTGCCGGACTATCACCTCTCGGATCGTGGCCGGGCCCAGTTTGATTGGCTGGACGCACGGCACAGCTTCTCGTTTGGCGAGTATCGCAACCGCGACTATATGCACTTTGCCAGCCTGCGAGTCTTGAACGAGGACCGGGTGCGGGGCGGGGCCGGGTTTCCGACACATCCGCACAGTAATTTTGAAATTGTAACCTATATGCTGGAAGGCAGCCTGGCGCACCGCGACAGTATGGGCAACGGTTCAACGATTGCTGCCGGCGACGTGCAATATATGAGCGCGGGCAGTGGTGTCACGCATAGCGAATTTAACGCCTCGGCGACGGAAGAAGCGCATTTGCTCCAGATCTGGTTTTTCCCCGAGGTGCAAAACACGCCGCCCGCCTATGCGCAAAAACATTTTTCCAATCAGGATAAACAGGGCCGATGGCTGCCGATTGTAACGCGCGACGGCCGTGACGGCTCGCTGCAGGTGCGGCAGGACCTTTTGATGTATGCCACATGTCTTACGGGGGCGGATCGATTATCCTATAGCCTGCCGCCGGAGCGTCAGCTGTGGCTGCAGATGGCGCGGGGAAGCGTGACCTGTAACGGCCATGCGCTGGAAGCGGGGGACGGGGTTGGTATGAGTGGCCAGGATATCGTTCTAAGTGCTGCAAAAGACGCCGAAATCCTGCTTTTTGATATGGCCCCGTTCCGCTCTTGAAAAAGTGCATCACCGCTCTATAGTCGCCTCTCATGACAACAACACATACCCGCGTTCTGATTATTGGTTCCGGTCCGGCCGGTTATACGGCGGCGATCTATGCGGCGCGCGCAAATTTAAAGCCGCTGCTGATTGCGGGCCAGCAGCCCGGCGGCCAATTGACCATCACGACGGATGTTGAAAACTATCCGGGTTTTGCGGCGGCCATCCAAGGGCCGTGGCTGATGGAGCAGATGCGCGATCAAGCCAAGCATGTCGGCACGGAAATGATTTCCGATCACGTCAATAAAGTGGATTTTTCCAAACGCCCCTTCACTGTGTGGACCGAAGGCGGCCTGACCGTTACAGCCGACACAGTGATTATTTGCACCGGGGCCCAGGCGCGTTGGCTGGGTATAGAAGGCGAAGAAAAATTCCGCGGCTACGGTATTTCTGCGTGCGCGACGTGTGACGGTTTCTTCTATCGCGGCAAGGATGTTGCGGTGATTGGCGGCGGGAATTCGGCTGTGGAAGAAGCGTTGTTTTTGACGAACTTTGCCTCGAGCGTCACCCTGATCCATCGCCGCGATTCCTTGCGGGCCGAGAAGATTGCGCAAGAGCGTCTGTTCGCGCATCCCAAAGTCAAAGTTATCTGGAATCATGTTGTTGAAAGCTTGCTTGGCGAACCGCCGGTGCCGGGTGTAACAGGTGTGCGTTTGCGTGACGTTACAAGTGGCGCGATGCAGGATATTGCGGTTGCAGGCGTATTCGTTGCCATCGGCCACGACCCGGCGACAAAATTATTCCAAGGTCAGGTGGCCATGGACGATTCCGGATATATTTTGACGGCACCCGATTCCACCGCGACAAATATTCCCGGAGTCTTTGCTGCCGGTGACGTCAAGGACAAAATCTATCGCCAGGCCGTCACTGCTGCGGGCATGGGCTGTATGGCGGCTTTGGAAGCGGATCGGTTTTTAGCACACCACTAATACTTATTATGCCATTAAGGGCGGGTCTGCGATTGCAGTTCTGTGTTAATTCTTTAATATAGGCGGCGATTATTTATACGGTGAAAGATAAACCCATGCCGAAATTAAAAATTGATGGTGTCGAAGTCGAAGTCGAAGACGGTCTGTCCGTGCTGCAAGCCTGTGAGACGGTCGGCGTCGAAGTGCCGCGCTTTTGTTATCACGACCGCCTCAGCGTGCCGGCGAACTGTCGCATGTGTCTGGTCGAGCAGGTCGGCGCACCCAAGCCGATTGCGTCCTGTGCGATCAAAGCCGCCGAAGGCATGGAGATCAAAACCAAATCCGATATGGTGCACAAAGCACGCAAAGGGGTGATGGAATTTTTGTTGATCAATCACCCGCTGGATTGTCCGATTTGCGATCAGGGCGGCGAGTGCGACTTGCAGGATCAGGCCGTGGCGTTCGGTTTTGACCGTTCGCGTTTTCAAGAAAATAAACGCGCCGTCAAAGACAAAGATCTAGGGCCGCTGATTAAAACAACGATGACGCGCTGCATTCATTGCACGCGCTGCATTCGCTTTGGCGAGCAAATTGGCGGTGTGGCCGAGCTGGGGCTTTTGGGCCGCGGCGAGGATACCGAAGTCGGAACGTTTGTGGAAAAATTCGTTTCGTCCGAGTTGTCGGGCAATATCGTGGATGTCTGCCCGGTCGGTGCGCTGACCAGCAAGCCTTATGCGTTCAAAGCGCGTCCGTGGGAATTGCGCAAGACGGAAAGCATCGATGTCATGGATGCGGTTGGCAGCAATATTCGTGTCGATACGCGCAGCAATGCC
>CAYRRF010000139.1:0-2481 GCA_964426595.1 uncultured Bdellovibrionales bacterium
TGCGCAATGTATCTGCCAGCATCAAGGTCATTCGTGAGGGCCGAACCGAGCTGCAACAGGTGCTGCAACAATTAAATCTTCACATTAGCAATGCTCAGCATGCTATTGAAAACATGAAAAAACTTGCGGATGATAAAGGCAAATTCTTGCAAAAGCAGGTCGACACGGCCACAGCTGTTATTGACGAGCTGCAATACATCCAAAAAGCCGCAGACAATGTCGCGCAGCGTCTGGAAAAACTGACCGGTCAGGTGGGCTCGTCGACGAAAGAGGAGACGGTAGTAGCGGTTGCTGCGACCCCCGGCACGATGAGCAAAGCTGAAAAAGAACTCGCCGATGCCGTGATGGCCCGTCGTAACAAAGTGGCAGGGGGCTAATCGTGCGTTCTATTCGTTATGCGTCGCTTGTTTTCGGGCTGCTGATCCTGACCTTTACCGTGCGTTTAGGCGACATGTTGGCGCAATTCGTCACGGGCCAGCCCGTCACCGTCGAACCGGCACAGGCTGTGGCCAGTGAAGAGGGCGAAGGCAAGAAGGAAGAGGCCAAAAAAGAAGATAAAAAAGAAGGCGAAAAGAAAGCCGAAGGCAAAGAGGGTGATAAGAAAGAACGTGAAGAAATCCCGCCTAAGTCAAAGGATAAAAAGACAGAAATTAAAGGCGTAGAGCCGGATCCGTTTATTACGGCCCCGTATAGCGACGATGAAATCAAAGTATTGCAGTCTTTGTCCAAGCGCCGCGAAGATTTGGATAAGCGTGCCGGCGACCTGGACCAGCGCGAGAAGCTGTTGCAGGCGGCGGAAAAGAAAGTCGATGAAAAAGTCATCGAGCTGAACCAGCTGAAGCAAAAGATCGAAGAGCTTTTGGACAAACAGCAAACGACTCAGGATCAAAATATCGATCAGCTGGTGAAAATATACGAGAGTATGAAACCGAAAGATGCAGCCAATATTTTCAACGACATGCAGATGGATGTATTGCTGGGTATAATTAGTAAAATGTCCGAGCGCAAAGTCGCGCCCGTGCTGGCGGCCATGACCCCGGCCAAGGCGCGCGAAATCTCGGCACGCCTGGCCGAACAAAAGGCGCTGCCGAAAAAAGAAGAACCCGCCAAATAGAGATATCTTTACTCGCATTTAACGGCTTATCGGTACAGTGGGATTAATCCTGTATGTAATCCCGAGGAAAAAATGAGTGTCGATAAGAATATGAACATTCTGATCGTAGATGATTATAAAACCATGCTACGTATCATCAATAATTTGCTCAAGCAGCTGGGCTTTGCCAACGTCGATGAAGCGACGGATGGCACCATGGCGTTGAACATGATTAAAGAGAAAAAGTATAATCTGATTATTTCGGATTGGAACATGGAGCCGATGACGGGGCTGGAGTTGCTCAAACAAGTCCGCGCCAACCCGGCGACGGCAGCGTTGCCGTTTATCATGGTGACCGCCGAAAGCAAAACGGAAAACGTGCTGGAAGCTAAAAAAGCCGGCGTCAGCAACTATATCGTCAAACCCTTTAACGCCGAGACGCTAAAGACCAAGATGATGAGCGTCATCGGGGAGTTCTGACATGTCATCGGATTTGAACCATTTTGTCAAAGTAGCGCTAAAGGACCAGAACTTAGCATGGCCGGCAGATGACGTTGTCCGCGTTATTCGGGCCGTGCAAATGTCCGTCGATTCAGGGATCAATCAGACCCCCATGCTGGTGAAAGAGCTGGCCGAATTGTCGCGTTTTATTGAGCAGGCCAAATCCGAGATCGCTTCTGTGCGTGCGGATGAGATTACTAACAAGCACATACCCACCGCCACCGACGAGCTGGATGCCATTATCGGCGCCACGGAAGAAGCGACGGGTGCCATTATGGATGCCTGCGAAAAAATTGAAGAGCTGGTCAAAGATCAAAGTCCGGAACTGGCGAACAATGTCGTCGGCCAGATTACACAAGTGTATGAGGCTTGTACGTTCCAGGATATTACGGGTCAACGCATTACAAAAGTCGTCAAAGCCTTGAAGGCGATCGATCAAAAGGTCGTGGCCTTATTGAAAGCTTTTGGTGGTGATGAGCTTTTAACGGTAAAAGCAGACGAAGATAAACGCGAGGGTGACGAACGCTTGCTGAATGGTCCGCAATTGAATGGGCAAGGGGTTTCCCAAGACGATATCGACAAGCTTTTCTAGGGTGATGTATGGCCGGCCCCTCGGGTTCAAGTTCGACGCTTGTTATTACCTTGGGTATCTTCCTCAAGATGCTGGGGTTCTTCGTCGTTCTGGTCAGTTATTCCACACTCGAGCCGATTAAATCACGCGAAGCGCAATATAGTTTACAAGACCGTTTTGGCATCAACCTGTCCTTACCCATCGAGCGTGGCGGTTTAGGGCCGCAATCTCCGCTCATCGTCCAGCAAACGGGACGTTCCTATGATATTTTGCGTCAGGCGCTGATGACGGAAATGGATTTTCTGGGAACGGAAAA
>CAYRRF010000140.1:0-2464 GCA_964426595.1 uncultured Bdellovibrionales bacterium
GCAGCAGCTCGAGGGCCAGCTCCTTCAGCGCCGCGGGCGGCGCCGCCTCGTCGACGAAGTGGAACCCGCTCTGGCCGGTCTGCGCCATCACCCGCTCGATGCGGTCCGCCAGAACGCGCGCGGGAGCGGCCTCGTTACTACGAAGTGACCAAGCCAGATTTACAAGCCAAGAAAAAACGGGGATGACACATAACAGTTAATTCTACGAACAAGGCCGCAATTACTTCTGCAAATGCGGTGATGGCCGCTTTTGCCGTAGTCGCTTAGTTTGATTTTTGGCTTTTTCATTTTAAGGAATCTAGCATTAAATCAATGTGTTGACTAATGGTGTGTTTTTACTTATCCAATAAATGCGGCTATAGCCTTGTTTGAGAGGATCGTATTTTGTTATTGGGGCTTGACCATTTTTGTAAACTCTATTACTGTGTTTATATACAGTTTCAGGGGGTCTTATGTTGCAAATCATGGATGATGTGCCTGTACCGGTTTCTACCAGCTCTACCAAGCTCATTGATCGTTTTCGTGTTTTTATCCGCGCTCGCAATCTCGCGTGGGCAACTGAAAAGACCTATGTCTTATGGGTTACCCGTTTCATAAAATTTCATGGCAAGCGCCATCCTGAAGAAATGGGTGCCGCAGAAATTGAACAATTTCTTACCCATCTTGCTGTCGATGAAAAATCAGCTCCCAGTACACAAGGTATCGCCCTTAATGCGCTGGTTTTTCTTTATCGTGAGTTTCTGGATCAACCAACCGGCCTCCTGCATTTTCAACTTGCACGCAAACACCGTCGTATACCTGTGGTTTTTGATCATACCGAAGCTATGAATGTTATTAATCAACTCGATGGTAGCTACTGGTTGATGGGAATGTTGATGTATGGTTGCGGTTTGCGTGTTATGGAATGCTTGCGCTTGCGTATCAAGGATATTGATTTTTCCATGAAGCAAATTATTGTTCGTCAAGGGAAAGGCGGGAAAGACCGTCGGACAATTTTGCCTGCGTCTCTTGTTGAACCTTTACACAAGCAAATTGAGCGCGTTGTACATTTGCATGTTCAGGATGTACGTGATGGTTTCGGTGATGTGTGGATGCCACATGCACTGGCGCGCAAATACCCGAATGCTGCACGTGAACCGGGATGGCAATTTCTTTTTCCTTCTACTGTTGTGGGTGTTGATCCCCATGATGGTGTATTTCGTCGTCATCATGTGCATACGCGTTCTATCCAGAAAGCCGTAAAAAAATCCCTGTCTTTAAATGGTATTACTAAGCAGGCTTCCTGCCATACATTCCGACATAGTTTTGCTACTCGACTGCTAGAGAGTGGTTACGATATTCGTACAATTCAAGAATTGCTGGGTCATAGTGATGTGGCAACGACAGAAATCTATACACATGTTTTGAACCGTGGCCCTGGCGGGGTGCTGAGTCCACTGGATCGTTAACACCTTACCAACGGCTTATACGCGTTTATACACAGCAAGTTGTGGTTAACAATTTTCGATTTATTTTCTGCTTTTTATGCTGTTCATAAGCTTGTGGTAAGCCATGAGTAAATCGGTGTATGACATGTTGCTTGCACATGATGGTTGTAGTTGCCAGCAAGGATGTACAGCTTGTGCAAGGGAATATGGAGGTTTATGCCTAGGGTTGTGCTTGTTGCATGTTATTGATTGCCTTGTTGTTTTTGCTGTTTTGCACAGAAATCTTCTATGCTATTAATTACAACATTCAAATCTTTAAATATTCTTATCTATATATTTAATTCTTTGTTTATTAGTGTCTGGCTTTGTTTGGATTGGTGATTTGCTCGAAAAATCACCAATCGCTATACTCCTTCGTCTCACTGCCCTACCCCCCATGAGTGCCTTGCGCATGGATTACCCCGAACAGTTTGATGTCATCGTCATCGGTGGCGGCCATGCCGGCACGGAAGCGTGTCTGGCGGCTGCACGCATGGGCTGCAAGACCTTGTTGCTGACGCACAATGTCGAGACGTTGGGGCAGATGTCATGTAACCCGGCTATCGGTGGTATCGGTAAGAGCCATCTGGTGAAGGAAGTAGACGCGCTGGGCGGTGCCATGGCGCGTGCGGCCGATCTGGCGGGTATCCAGTTCCGTATCCTCAACTCACGTAAAGGCCCGGCGGTGCGTGCGACGCGAGCTCAGGCAGACCGGGTGCTGTACAAGGCAGCGATTCGTTCGATTCTCGAGAACCAGCCCAACCTGCATGTTTTCCAGCAAGCGGCGGATGATCTGATTGTGCTGGGGGATACGGTTAGCGGTGTCGTCACCCAGAGCGGCATTCGTTTCTTCGCCCCCAGTGTGGTCCTGACAGCCGGTACCTTCCTCGGTGGCAAGATTCATATCGGGCTGGATAACCACCCCCGTGGCCGCGCCGGGGCTCCGCCCTCCATTGCCCCCCCCCACCGCTTGCGTCAAGTGCCACGGCGCGTGGATC
>CAYRRF010000141.1:0-2012 GCA_964426595.1 uncultured Bdellovibrionales bacterium
AGCCATTGGCAAATTTTGATAGTTTATTATGTTTTGGAAGAAAACATAAATTTTCGCTATAGGCGAAGACATGTAAATCTACATATGAAAGATTCATAAAGCAAATTGATGTTAAAAAGTTGTAAGATGAAATCACAATGTAAAATTAAAAATTTAAAAAAGTAATAATTAAGGTTCGATTCCTTAAAGTTTGCAAAATGGTTATATATTTCTAGAACGCTTGGGAAAGCATATAAAACTCATCATAAAAAGGTGAGTTTTTTTTATTTATAAACATTTACAATAACAAAAAAAATGTGTATTTTTATTTAAAATTAAACAATATGATAACAGTAGTTTGCTCTTCGCAATATCCATTAGATGAATTTAAAAAACATATTATAAAAACGTCTGGATTAGATAATAAAATAGAATTTTTAGGGTATGAAAATAAAGGTGAGTTTTCGTTAACTGAGATTTATAATCGTGGTTTGAAAGAGGCTAAAAACAATATAATTGTTTATCTACATAATGATATCACAATTGAAACTAAAAATTGGGGTCAAAAAATATTAAAACAATTTGATAAAAATCCTGAATATTCAATTATTGGTGTTGCTGGTACTAAAAACATACCAGTTAGCGGACAATGGTGGGAAAACCCTAAAAAAATGTATGGTAGAGTTGCTCATACACATACAGATGATAAAGGAACTAATACGTGGTTATCAGCATATTCTGAAGATTTAGGTGTTGAGTTAGAAGAAGTAGTTATTGTTGATGGTGTATTCTTTGGTGTTGATAGAAATAAATTAAAAACAAATTTTGATGAATCCGTTAAAGGGTTCCATTTTTATGACGTTGATTTTTGTTTCAATAATTATTTAAAAGGCGCTAAAATAGGTGTAAGTACTGTTGTTAGAATTAATCATAAATCAATTGGGATCACAAATGATTCGTGGAATAAAAATAGAGAAATATTTGCACAAAAATTTCAAAATGAATTACCAAAAAACATTAAAAAAACATTACGTAAAGGTGAAAAACTTAAAGTATTAATAGGTTGTCTTAATTTTAATGGTTATACTGGCTCTGAATTATATGTATATGAATTAGCGAAAGGTTTAGTTAAAGATGGTTGTGATGTAAGTATTTGTTCAAACATTGGTAACCCATTAAATATTATAGCAAAACAATTAGGTATTAAAACATATACATTACAAGAACCTCCGGGTTTTAAACTTGGTGATGGTAAATGGAAACTTAAAACAGTAAATGGTGAAGTAGATTCTCAACCTAACACTTTATATCAAGTTAATAAAATGGATTTTGATATAATTCATTTAAATCATAAACCAGTAACAGAGCATTTAGCTAGGTTATATCCTAGCACACCTATTATCTGTTCAATACATTCAGAAATAATTTCATTAGAAGAACCAGTTATTTCTCCTGAAATAAAAAAATATATTGCGATCAGACCAGAAATAAAAAAACATTTAATTGAAAAATTTAATATCGATGAAAAAATAATAGATGTGGTATATAACCCTATTGATGGTACAAGATTTAAACCACAGAATAACACACAAAAAAAAGATAAAAAAATAATTTTATTTGTTGGAACTATTGATTATTTAAGAAAAGAAACAATTAAAGATTTAATTAATAAAACAAAAAATGATAACGAAGAATTATGGATTGTTGGTAAAAAAAACGAATCATATTTGGATGAATTATTAGTTAATCAAGATCATGTTAAATACTTCCCACCAACTAGTAATGTTGAGGATTACGTAAAAAAATGTGATGAAACAGCTTCTATTATGTTAGGTAGAACATTAATAGAAGGGTGGTTATGTGGTAAAAAAGGGTGGATTTATGATGTTGATGACTATGGTAATATTATGTCTAAACATTTGGCTGAAATACCAGAAGATGTTGATAAATTCAAAACTGAAAACGTAGTTAAAGAAATAAAAGAAAAATATTTAACAATATTAGATTAAATGAAAAAATGGTTAAGAAAACAA
>CAYRRF010000141.1:2065-2462 GCA_964426595.1 uncultured Bdellovibrionales bacterium
TAGAAGAATACCAAAATAAAGGAACATTAGCTGATTCTTTATTAAATGGTGTTGTTACAGCAGAAGTTGAATCATTAAGGTGGAGAATGTATAAAACTTTAAAGGCAATAGATGATCAAAAAACGTTTTACACTGATAAAACGAATTCAATAGATGGAAACGAAGACCCTATAATTGTAAAACAAGAAAAATTAAGTAAAACTGAATTATTAAAAAAAATTCCATTAGATAAATTTGATGATTATCCATTAGAAATAATTGTTGATAACTTACCTATATCAGATAATACTGATAATGCTATTAAAAATATCTCATTATTATCTGAACCAAAAATTAATGAAGTTAATGAAGACGGATTAATAACAGCTACTCATGGTGAAATAACAATGAATAATTA
>CAYRRF010000142.1:0-2400 GCA_964426595.1 uncultured Bdellovibrionales bacterium
GGTTTTTCATTGTCTGATAAGGTGTCAGCTGTTCTTTTTCCGTGCGATAGGGGCGCGGGGCGCTGACGGCATCATAAATATCACACAGCTGCACCAGCCGTACACGCGACGGGATTTCATTGCCTTTCAGGCCGTAATAGCCCAAGCCATCATGACGTTCATGGTGATAGAGTGCGATATCATGCGCCAGACTGACCATCTTGTGATCAATGCCCAACGATTTGATGCGTTCGGCGCCATAGCGCGTATGGCGTTTCATTTCTTCGAATTCAGCTTCGTCCAGGCGGCCGGGCTTATCCAGAATTTCCACGGGCACATCCAGTTTACCGATGTCATGCAACATGGTCGCCCAGCGTATGTTCTTGGCGATATGCATCGGCATACCGATATAAAGTGCAAATGTAAAAGCATCCTCGGCTACCCGCATCGAATGGCCATAGGTCTCGGACGGGCTGCCTAGGGGGCGTTTGTGCAGCGATTTCATCTCGTGCAACAGCTCCATATGTTCGTCCTGGAATTGTTGCAAGGTGCGGTAATGCGGATCATCCGGCCCGAAATAAAAATCAAGGGCGGCGAAACTGAATGTCTCACGCAGGCGCTTCAGGAAGTCCATGCGCAGCAGTTTAGCAAGTTACACATTAAAGCGGAAGAGGAGCAAATCGCCGTCCTGGACCACATATTCCTTGCCTTCCGAGCGCATTTTGCCGGCTTCTTTGCAGGCCTGCTCGCCGCCAAGGGTGATAAAGTCATTATAGGCAATGGTCTCGGCCCGGATAAAGCCGCGTTCAAAGTCGCTGTGAATAACGCCGGCAGCCTCGGGCGCTTTGGCGCCTTTACGTACGGTCCAGGCGCGGGTTTCTTTGGGGCCCGTTGTAAAATAGGTAATCAGATTGAGCAGCGCATAGCCCGCGCGGATGACTCGATTCAATCCCGGCTCTTCAAGGCCAAGACTACTTAGAAATTCAGTTTGTTCTTCGGGAGGAAGTTGTGCGATTTCCTGTTCGATGGCGGCCGAGATAATAACAATCTGCGCATTCTCGGCTTTGGCCCGGGCGGCCACTTTTTCGGTCAAGGCATTGCCTTTGGAAGCATCTTCTTCATTGACGTTGCACACATACAGCTGTGGCTTGGATGTCAGGAGATGAAATGTCTTAAGCAGTTCTTTTTCTTCCGGCGACATGTCCAATGCGCGGGCCGGTTTGCCGGCATCTAACAGCGGCTTGAGGCGTTCGCACAAAGACAATTCGGCTTTGGCTTGAATATCCCCGCCTTTGGCTTTTTTCTGCGCGGCGGTGAGGCGCTTTTCTACCGAATCCATATCCGCCAGAATAAGTTCGGTTTCAATGATCTCGATATCGCGGAGGGGATCGACCGAATGTTCGACATGGGTGATGTCGCTATTTTCAAAGCAACGCACGACATGCAAAACCGCATCGGTCTGGCGGATGTTGCCCAAAAATTGGTTGCCCAAACCTTCCCCTTTGGAGGCGCCACGCACAAGGCCGGCAATGTCGACGAATTCCAGCTGGGTCGGAACGGTCGTTTGCGATTTAGTGATACCGGAAATTTTTTGCAGGCGGTCATCGGGCACCGCGACGCGGCCGATATTCGGCTCGATGGTACAGAATGGAAAGTTAGCTGCCTGCGCCGCCGCTGTGGCGGTCAGTGCGTTGAACAGAGTAGACTTGCCGACGTTTGGCAGACCGACGATACCGCAATTAAATCCCATCTTTTTCTTCTTTCACTGTTTCTTTTTTGGTTAAAATACCCGCCAATTGTGTGGCCTGGCCCTGCAGCATCAGGGGAAAGCGTGCTGTTAAATCCTGTAACCAATCTTCCAGTTCGGCGTGTTCGTCTTTGGAAAAATCGCTGAGCACATGATCGCTCACGCGGTCTTTGTCGCCGGGGTGACCGACGCCCAAACGGATGCGCCAGTAATTTTTGTCGCAATGCTGGTCAATCGATTTTAGTCCGTTGTGGCCGCCACTGCCGCCGCCTTGTTTGATGCGGGCGGTATGGAACGGCAGATCAATTTCATCGTGGATCACAATGACGTTTTCCACCGGTATCTTGTAATAGCGCATGGCGGCCCCCACGGCTTCGCCCGAAAGATTCATATAGGTTTGCGGCTTTTGCAGGAAGACGGTGGCGCCATCGATGGTTGCGGAATGGATTTGGCTTTGAAAAAGGTTTTTCCAGCCGCCGACACCATATTTATCGGCCAGCGCATCGGCAGCCATAAAACCGATATTATGGCGGTTTTGCGCGTAGTCGCGCCCGGGGTTTCCTAAACCAACGATAAGCCAAGGGGTCATGTTCAAAGGTCCTTAAAATCGAACCCCCGCAGGTTATGCGGGGGTTGAAAAGCAATCAAGAGAGAAAAGGGTTTACTTCTTTTTC
>CAYRRF010000143.1:0-2384 GCA_964426595.1 uncultured Bdellovibrionales bacterium
ATGCAGATGCTACATAAAATCCTGAGCGGTTAAAAGGAAGTCTTTTTATTTTTTGATAATTAACTCCGTCAGTTACGTAAATATTACCGTCATTTCCTGCATTGAAATAAACTTGGTTTTTATTTGAAATCATTGCATTCATACCGTTTTCATTTACCTCTATTATATTATCAGCATTGGCTGAGACATAATCCCAAACTACTATACCAGCATAACCAAAGTCCCCTCGTATTCCGTATGAATATCCTTTTTGTGTGCCTATGAGAAGTTTATCCCCAAGGGTAGTTAGTGTTACTCCATAAGTATTTTTAGGTAAAACAAATCCGCTTGACATTGAAGATGTAGAAGTAACTGATACCGATGAGCCTGTTCCTGAAATTGCAGTTATTCGCCCTATATTATTCCCATTGGTAAAATACATATATCCGTCTTTACCCATAATGAGTTTGATATAGTGTGTTCCATCTAATGATCCTATTTCTCCTGCGTTCCAGGTTGCTGAGTTAGTAGTTGGGTCATGGTAAATTACCCCTATATAGCCTGTTCCTGATTGTGCATAAGATACAACAGTATATGTTGAATCCCAAACACACACATCCCAACCTTTAGCAAGGTTTGTTGCCATTGCAAAATCTGCATTTGTAATACTCATTAACTGCCCTCCCTCTGTCAGAACAGTTCTCTGTATAGTATTAACGGAATTATAGTTGGTAACGTCTGCCACTGGTACTCCTGTTAAAGTAACATACCCTGGGTCATTTATTTCTGAACCATCTGCCTCTACTGCGGTTTGGATTTTTAGTATTCCAGGTTCGTCAAAAATTTCACAACCAATTATTGCCTCGTTACCTAAAATAGCAGAGCCAGCAATCCCTTTTTGTGGGTTAGTTATTACTATTGAGCCATCTTTTTGTATCATATTAACTGTTGTTTGTATTAGTAATGAACGTCTGTTTTAGTTGCTTATCATATTTTAAATACATATTTTTCGCATTCCATGAGGCACTGCCGCTCGTAAGCACCACTTTTGTGTATATTTGGACCAAGTCTCCAGTAGCAAGAGTAAAAGTCTCTGTATATATACCAGTATTGTCTGTGTGTTCTGTGCCCGTAGCTACACCATTTATATACACACGGGAGTAATTTGTGAAGACCCCACTACCACTAAAGTCCCCTATCTCATAGGAGACACTTACAGTTCCTGCCACATCGTTATAGAGGATTTCTTTCATTTTTGTGTATGTTGACTGAGCGGTGGTGTAGTTTCTGGAAGTGGTGTTCGAAGTTCTCGTGTTACTAGAAGTGACTGCTTCAAAAGTAGACTGGCTAAGAGCATATGTAGCTGGCTCACTAACCATATTTAGATTTGTTCCATCGTATACGACTTCGACAATTTGGTTTGCTACTATTTCTCCAGTATATAAATCTCTACCCTGTAACTTGATTGTCTTTGCTCCCAAAGAGTTTACATCTAGAGTTGCTCCTCCAGTATTAGCTGTTCCTGCCTTGAAGGTAAATCTCATCCCTGTTGTGTAAGCGGTTGGAGCTGGCGTGCATGTGATTGCATAGGCATCTGTGCCAACCGAGTCGGTTTGGTAGTCATAAGTCAGTACTGTGGTCAAGTTATCTGGTGTCACTACTAGCTTAGCTCCTGTTCCTCCTGTAGTTGTCCTGGCTGTTGTTTCTGCGTAGGTTGCGAGTTCTGAAACACCTTTTACTGTCGTGCTAGCGTCTGACCCCGCAGCGTTCGCTTGCCAACTAGGGGTGGACCCGTCTGAAGTTAAAATGTAAGTACTTGTCCCGATAGGGATCCTAGTCAGTGAACCGTCTGATTCTCGATAATACATATCACCATCTGCATCCGAACCTATTGTTACCTTTGTGCCACTCCCTAAAGTTTTATTTGTAATGGTTTGAGTTGCTGTTTTGCCTACTGCTTTATCTGTACTTGTCACTTCACTTAGTTTATAGTCAAAAGAAGTGGTGACAGCAGAGCTATCTACACCTACTTTAGCCTCTAACGCCTCTATGGCATCGTTCACATTCGCATGCTGAGTCCAGTGGTCGAGTGTTGGACTAGAATTATCTAACAGGTCCGTGCTTTGCGGATTGGGGAAGTTATCTAAAGAAGTGGGGTAGGTAATCGACATATTAATTTTTGATTTGGTTTGTGTACGTTGAAGAGTTTTTACTTAGATCTGTGAAAGAGGATGGATTTTTTGTTTGGTCTGTAAAAAGGGTGGTTATTTTCCCACTATACATATACCCCAGTTCTCCATAAGTTAAACCAGCCCCTCCGTAAGTAGAAGAAGTCTGGCCAGAATACTTGTTTTCGTTTGTGTATGTTGTTGTCATAAGCTTGGTGTATTACGGGCTACCATAAC
>CAYRRF010000144.1:0-2354 GCA_964426595.1 uncultured Bdellovibrionales bacterium
CGGGCAGATCAGGTGGCAGACGATTTTCACGCGCGTTTTGATGCCGTAAAGCGCCATTATCGTTATATCATTCACAACCGCAAACCTGCCGTAGCGATCGGCACAGACTACGCCTGGTATGTTTATCACGCGCTGGATATAGAGGCCATGCAGTACGCCGCCAATCACTTATTGGGTACGCATGATTTTACCTCCTTCCGAGCGGCGGAATGTCAGGCGAAAAGTCCCATACGAACGCTGGACACAATTCAGATTATGCGCGAAGGCGAGCGGATATATTTCGATTTTGCAGCACAATCCTTTTTGCACCATCAGGTGCGCAACATTATAGGTACCTTGAAAAAGATCGGCGAGGGGAGCTGGCCAAAAGAATCTATGTCCGAGATTTTAGAAGCCAAAAACAGAAGTCGTGCAGGACCCACGGCGCCTCCGCAGGGACTGTTTTTTATGCGGGTGGATTATAAAGACAAAGGCATTAAATAGGGAACAGCTGTCCAGAGCAACGCCGTATGTACGGGGCGATCGGGATAGATCTTTTCCAACAGTAATTTGTAGGCCAACATCTGCATCCGATAAACTTCCGGCACATCGTTTTCATTTTGTGCGGGCGGGCGATTGGTTTTATAGTCCACCACAAACACGCCGCCCGGCGTGACGAGCAGTCGGTCGATTTGTCCGCTAATAGTATAAATCTTGCCGTTTATTTCAATGTCACCAACCAAGGGGACTTCGGCCCGTGCTTGTGCAGAAAAAAGAGGTTGGAATTGCGGGTGCTCAAGAACGGCAAGTACTTCTTTGCGTAGATTGGTTTTGTCTTTAGAGGAAAGGTGTACTTCCTGCGCAAGCAGGGTGTCGAGGGTTTGTTGATAATTCGGCAAATCTGGCAGAACACGGAAGAGGCGGTGCAGGAGCTGGCCGCGTTGGTAATGCTGGTGTCGTGCCACGTAGGACAAGGGGCTGATAACCCCTGGTTCCCGATAGATGGGTTGTGAGGGCCGTAAGGGCCGCGTGCGTGAAGACTCGGCAGCGGGGGACTGACGGAGGAAAGAGGGAAATGCTTGGTGTGCGAGTGTTTTTTGTATGTCTGTCGTTTCGGCATGGGAAGCGGCATAGGAATAACCTATCGATTCACCATTTAAAATCGTACGGCTGAACTTTTTATAGCCTGAATGATTGGATAAATATTCAATATTTTGTGCGACGACTTCATACCATGAAGGATAGAGCTCATGGGGGGTATTTTTGGTTTCATGACCACAGACGATCAATTCTTGTTCAGCGCGCGTCAGAGCTACGTAGAGCAGTCTGTAATATTCGGCATAGGATTTTTCTTGTAAATGGGATTTTAGTGCGTCAACTTGCGCGACCGGAACTTTATTATCAATGGGCCAGAGAAAGCCGTCTTCGGGCTCTGGCATCCACAGAACATTTTCGTCGGTGCGATAACCAATGGGTTTGGCCGTACTATCTGCAAGAATAACAATTTTCGCTTGCAGGCCCTTCGAGGTATGGGCAGTTAAAAGCTGCACATAGGATTTGTCCAGATCGCTTTGTTCTTTTTTGATGGCCTGATCCTGTTGCACAATCCACGTATGAAAACGCTGCAAGTGCGAGGCTTCCGTGCTTTCAAAAGTATAAGCGCTGTCGAGTAAACTATCGAGAATATCATCGGTATCATAGCCCAAATGACGAATAAGCGCATGCCGGCCGCTTGTATCATCATTGGGGCAAGGCTGATCCAGAATAGCATGTAAGAAACCCAAAAGAGACTGTTCTTTTGCCAATCGGCATACATGCTGTAGATAAGTGTAGATAGGTTCATGGTTAGAGTGCTGCAGGTTTTGAGCGAGACTCAGCTCTTTGTTGTGTAAGCGCAATGCTAAAAGACGGTCATCGTCCCAACCAATAAAAGGAGACTTCAACAAGCATGCTGTATTATAATTATCTTCGGGATTCAAGGCATATTGAATTATACTGAGGCAATCTTTTACGGCCAAATGCTCCTTCAAAAGCGTGCGGTCGGGTCCGGAAATAGGTATGCCACGATCTTTAAAAGCTTTCATGATTTTAGGCGCCATGGGCTGGCGTCGGTTAACAAGAATCATGATGTCGCCAAAGGTAATATCGGGGCGCTCCAAAAGCTCTTTCGTGTAATCGGCAATTTTTTGTGCCAGTCGATATTGCTGTAAAGACGACGGTATTTCTTTGTCTTTCGCCAGAAGAGGCCACAGCTCGATTTTCCCGGGCAGGGATGATTTAAACGCCCGATGTTCGATCGTCGTTGCGCTGTTGGTGATATAATAATTGAGGCGCGGATTAGAGAAGATGCGATCTACAAGGGACAGTATAAGGGG
>CAYRRF010000145.1:0-2253 GCA_964426595.1 uncultured Bdellovibrionales bacterium
CCATACATGATGTCGAATTCCACCTGACGGAAAGGCGGGGCCAGTTTGTTTTTGACCACCTTGACGCGGGTCTGGTTGCCGACGGTTTCTTCACGTTCTTTGATCGCGCCGATGCGGCGGATATCCAGACGGATCGACGCATAAAATTTCAGTGCGTTACCACCCGTCGTTGTTTCAGGATTACCGAACATGACGCCGATCTTCATGCGCAACTGGTTGATGAAAATAACAACCGTATGCGATTTGGAAATGGTGGAGGTCAATTTGCGCAAGGCTTGTGACATCAAGCGCGCTTGCAGACCCATGTGGCTGTCGCCCATTTCGCCTTCCAGTTCCGCGCGTGGCGTCAGGGCAGCGACCGAGTCAACGACCAGAACATCCACGGCGCCCGAGCGCACCAGCGTGTCGACGATTTCCAACGCCTGTTCGCCCGAGTCCGGTTGGCTGACCAGCAAATCGCTGATATTGACGCCCAGCTTGCCGGCATAGACCGGATCCAAAGCGTGTTCGGCATCAACGAAGGCGCAAGTGCCACCTTTTTTCTGGGCTTCGGCAATTACATGCAGCGCCAGTGTGGTTTTGCCCGAGCTTTCGGGGCCGTAAATTTCAATGATGCGGCCTTTTGGCAGACCGCCGATGCCCAAGGCAATGTCCAGCGACAAAGAACCTGTCGAAATAACTTCGGTTTCGGCTTTGTCATTGGCGGTGCCCAGCTTCATGATCGAACCTTTGCCAAAGGCACGTTCGATCTGGCTGAGTGCGGAATCTAGCGCTTTTTGGCGCTCCGCGGATTTTTCGTTTTTCGGACTGGTCTTTTCAGCAGGAGCGGCCATCACATCACCTATGGAATAAAGGGAAGGGGGGAAATGGTGCCTGTAGTCGGACTCGAACCAACACGCCCTTGCGGACTGCAGATTTTGAGTCTGCCGCGTCTACCAGTTTCGCCATACAGGCACGTGATTCACGTTATAGCGGAAAATTTTCCTAGGACAAGCGTTTTTTTAGGGGAGGGGTGTATTTTTTTTATAACGCATTGTATACCAATAATTATATCGTAAAAAATGCGCTTTTATGAATAAAAATAAGATAAAATATCTATTTACTAAGTAAATCCATTCAAAGAATCAAAAGAGGTTCTCTACTTTATTATCGGGGCTTGCGGGGGCAGAACCGTCACGTAGTGAACGATGCCTTTTACCGCGCCGCAATTATAAATGCCGGGCGTCAAGGAGTTGTCGTCCGATTTATTTTCCAAGAAATGCATCAGAATGACGGGTTTTTGCGTTTTTTCGGCAATTCTGTTTTGAACAGGTTCTGTGCATTGCTCCGGGTCCGTATGGGACGCGCCAACGAGAAGAATAGTGCGCCCGTTAGGCGTTTCGGCAGCAATAAAATTATCAGCCATGATCTGGTTCCGGCCATCTAATTCATAGTCGTCTTGGGCGGATTCAAGACTGTCACGCAATTCCTGCATATGTTTGTTCACAGGCCCCGGGGCTTCGCCCTCATAAATCGTTTCCAGTTCTAATGTGGCTTTCTGGACCTGAGTTGATATCTCTTGTTGATGTGCGGAATGGTTGAGCAAATAATTATTTGCGAGTTTCAGATTAGCATTATCCGGATTGGTTGCGGCAAGGTCTGTCTGCCATGCGTGAAGCTGCTGTAAAAAGGCCTGTTGCGGTACCAGTGAATCTAATACCGATGCAAGGGAATCTCGTTCAATAGAAGCCTGTTCTTGTTCACGCAGGGCATCGTCTGCCAAGGCGCTGATTTTATCCTGGAGATCAAAAATATGTTGGGGTCGTAACGCGAAAGAAGCATCGACTGCGACGACTGGTATGTGGTTTGCTGCAGCGAATTTCAACACCTCTTTCTTGTTGGCAGGCATCTCGTCTGTTGGAAAGGCTTCTTGTCTTTTGCCGACGTTATCTATCTCATAAGTAGGGAAATGTTTTTCAGCGGATTCCAAAACCCGGGCAACTTTTGTTGTATCCGTCATGTGTTCCAGTGCTTCAGACATGGCTTTTGTCGCATTGAATTCGACGCATATTTTATCGCCGGCAACGGCCAGTTTCTGTATTTGTTCTTCTTCAACCGGGATATCATGATTTTCTGCAATGATGATATCCGCATCCGGATAGGCCTGATTAAATTCAGCAAGACTGCTAAAACTAAGTGTGCCGTTTTGTAAATAATCACGCAGTTTTTGGGGCCAGATAATCGCAGCTCTTTCTACAGGGGATTTTAGTTGCG
>CAYRRF010000146.1:0-1230 GCA_964426595.1 uncultured Bdellovibrionales bacterium
GATCGCCAACATGTCAGCAAGAGCCTGGCGTTGTTCCTGATCGGTATGGATGACGAGGAAGTGTACAATATCCTGGTCAAGAACCAAGGCAGTGAATTTTGCACCCTGTGCATGAACTGGCTGACCGGCATTGCCATGAACCTGCCGCCACTGCAAGCCCCTCTTATCCAGCGCAAGGAAATTACGCCTGAGCTGGCTACTAAATTATACTGGCATGCTTCGGAAGAATTGCGTCAGAACATTGTCGAGCGTTTTGACATTGATAAGGAGACCCTGGACAAGGCTTTGAACTATGTGGTTTCACGCCGCGTGGAACAGAAACAAGGCGTCCAGCGTATTTCTTCAGAAATGTATGATTTGGTCAAGCGTCTGCCCAAAGTTACCTCGCGCCAGATCATGGAAGCGATGCAAAAAGGCGACCGTGCTTTCTTTGCCTGCCTGTGCGGATCGTATTTGAAAGTGGATGCGGAAAAAGTCATGCAGAACCTGCAAGCCAAACCGATGGTCACCTTGGCCACCTTGTGCCGTGCGATCGGCATGACCCGCGCCGAGTATAACAGCTTGTTCCTGATGTGGCGTCGCCAGGATACCAATAATGGTGGTATCACAAACGCCCGCGAATTGACCAGCGCCATGACGATCTTCGATCAAATGAAGCCGGAACAGGCCAAAGCAGATGTGGCTTCGTGGAATAACACGACGCAATCCACCACCACACACTAAGCGCGCTATTTGATTTTTTCTTGAAGAACGGCCGCCATTTCATCGGCTGTGGTGTCATGGTCGAAAATATAGACTACCGTGTCCTCGGGGGACATCAGGTACGTAAACGCCGAGTGATTGACCATGTAATCCGGCCCTGTACCATCTTTTTCAGCATAGACGCGATATTTCTTTTTCACAGTTTCCACTTGGGCGGCACTTCCCGTCAGGGCTACCAGATTTTTGTAGAAAGGCTTGATATATTCGGCCAGCGTGGCGGCGGTATCGCGCTGGGGATCCACCGTTATAAACAAAGGCTGGATTTTGTTTTGGGTAGCGGCGGGCAAAGCGTTCAAGGCTTCGGTGAGCGTATTTAATCCCAACGGGCACACATCGGGGCAGTGCGTGAAACCAAAATAAACCAGCAGATATTTATGCGGCCAGAATTTGTCGGTGACGGTCTTGCCGGTGTGGGTGGTGAGGGTAAAAGCGCCACCAATATCAGCCCCGGCAACCGACTCGTCGATG
>CAYRRF010000146.1:1240-2252 GCA_964426595.1 uncultured Bdellovibrionales bacterium
ACCCACAACGCCGCCACCGACACAAGTCCGATCACGCAAATGATAAGCGTAAAGGCCGAAGAACGCATTAGCGCCGATCACCGAACAAGCGCAGCAGAGTCTGGAACAGATTGATGAAATTAATGTACAGGCCCAATGCGCTGACGATCGCCAGCTTGTGGTTGGTGTCATCGCTGTTGGCTTGGTTATACATGCGTTTGGCCGTTTGCGTTTCAAAGGCAATAAGGGCCGTGAAGATAATCACGCTGAGGATGCTGATGACAAAGGCCAGCTGCGAGCTATGCAGGAACATATTGACCAGCGAAGCGAGAATAACGCCGATCAAACCCATCAGCATAAAGCTTCCCATGCTTGTCAGGTCGCGTTTCGACGTATAACCCAGCAATGCTGTGCCGGCAAAAGTCGCCGCCGTAATAAAAAATACGCGCACCACCGAGTCACCGGTATAGATGGCGAAGATATACGCAAGGCTTGCACCAAGCAGGGAGGTGAAAACGTAGTACTTGATCTGCACCGTGCTTACCGACTGTTGCAGCAACTTGTTCGGGTTCATGCCGAACCACAAGAAGCCCATTAATCCGAACAGCAATACAATGCTGACGATCGGATTCATGAAGAGAGCGAACAGGACAGGAATCTGATAAACGGCATAGGCCGCGATACCCGAAACCGCCAATCCGGCGGCGACCGCATTCAATACCCGAATCATATGCGTACGCAGACCCGCATTATAGGTGGTGGCCGCGCCCTGGCTGGCGTAGGTCTCGCCGGCACCCAAGGGGTTATTTTCAGGATAAGTCATGTCTTCCTCCGTTATGGTTAACTTCCTTTATTATCCCATAGGCCCTGCAGCAGTGCAAGAAAAACCGGATAACCCATAAAATCGTTGACTCACCTTTATAAAGTCGCCAAAATCAGCCCAAGACTTTTAATTCTCACAGGGAGTTAGCGTGATGCGTCATTCCAAATGGATACTGGCTTTGTTGGCGGCTGTTGCGGTGCCCGTGGTGGC
>CAYRRF010000147.1:0-2241 GCA_964426595.1 uncultured Bdellovibrionales bacterium
GCCCAGGTCCAGCAACACCACATCGAACGGCTCGACGTTGAGCGCCGTCCAGGCGAGCACGCACTTCTCGTCGATCGATGCCGCCTCCGCGATCTCCGGCGCACGCGCGCGCTGCACGACGACGGGGATCTCCTCCCAGGTGAGCTCGTGGCCGCTCAGCGTCGCCTCCGCGGTGATCGTCTCCATCACCCGGCGCGCGGCGTCGCGCTGGTCGGTCGGGATCGTCGCCCGCACGCGGATCCGCGTGCCCTCCGGGTAGTCGCTCCAGTCGTGGACACCCGGCTTGACTTCGAAGCACCCGCCGACTGCGTCCCACGTCCACTCCTCGAGGAGCATGGCGGGCGCTGGCACCGTGCACATCTCGGCGTACACCTGCAGCGCCGGTGGCGCGTCGTCGTCGACGCGTACCAGGACGTAGCTCTTCTCCTCGCGCTCGCCCCAGTCCGTGCGCCGGGGGCTGCCAGCGTAGTGCGCGGAGATCAGCCGCCCGGACGGCGTCCCGATGTTCCAGGACTGCCGCGCGTGGACGTGGCTCAGGAGGATCACGTCCGGGTCGGCGAGCGCCAGGTCCTCCACCGCGATCTCGCAGTCCGTGCCGACGAGCGGCTGGCCCGTCGACGTCGTCGCGCCGGCGATCATGGCGTGCGAGACCACGATCCGCTGGCTGCACTTGCGCGGCAGGGAGCCGTAGTGCGTCATCATCCGCCGGATCGACTCGCGCACGTCGAGCCCGAGATCCGCTGCGTCGTGCTCCTCGCCGTCGCCGCGGTCCATCCAGACGCCGAGCCCCTTGCGCGGCCAGGGCACGCAGACCACCTCGACGTCCTGCTCCTCGAACCGCACCATGCGGATCTGCTCCGCGACGATGATCGGGTGGACCGAGTCCAGCCGCTGGTAGAGCGGGAGCTCCCCGAGCGGGTCGTGGTTGCCGCGGACGACGAGCACCGGTCCGAGCATGGCCGCGTTCTGCAGCCACTTCGCGAGCCGCTCGGGCGCAGTCGTCACGCCCAGCCCTTCGACCAGGTCCCCTCCGTGCAGGACGAGGCGAACGCCTTGACTCCTCCAGCGCTCGACCATCCAGTCGTGGACCTTCACACACTCGTCCAGACGCCCGTTCGGGCTTCCGTCGAAGTGGCTGTCACCCGTGAACGCAATCGTGGTCATGTTTCACTGCCTCCGTTCCGTTGTTGGTACGTCCGTACGTTACCGAGCTACCAGGGCTCGAGCGACCGCAGCTTCCAGCGCATGGCTTCGAGCTTGGCGGTGTTGTAGGCGACGAACTTGTCCTCGATCTGCCCCTCAGCGAGCTCCGACTCGGTGCGGTCGATCCAGTAGGCCAGTCGCTCGCCATCGTGGTCCGTGCAGTCCGCGACGTCGATGCGGGGCGCCCCTTCGTACGCCGGCAGGAAGAAGGGCTTCCCCTTCCAGTCCATCGGGGGCGGTTTGTCCGGTTCGAAGCCGTCGCCGTGCTCGTCATCCGGGGGAGCTTCGTCCTGGGGCGCGGAGGCCTCTGGCTGGGCCGCTGCTGCGTTGGCGGGCTCCCCGGCGTCCTGCGGGGCGTCCGGCTCCTGCGGCTCAGCAGCGTCGGCGACGCTGGCCGCGGTGGCGGGGATGTCGATCACGTCGGGTTCGCTCGGCAGCGTCCCGTACGTGCGGCGTCGCGAGCCCAGGAAGCTCTCGGCCGTCATCCGGTTGAACATCTGCTGCGTCGCCGGGTCGTTCGATCGGCCCGTCCAGGCGAGCCGGGCGACCACGAACGGCTTCTCGAGCTCCTGCAGCGTGTAGGTCTGCCGCAGCCCGAGCGACCGGATCGCGGCGTTCTTGCACTTCGAGTCGGTGAGCCTCATGGCGTGCGCCACGAGCTCCCGGATCTGCTTTTCCGTCGCCTCGCGGGCGCGGCGCTCGATCTCGACCTCCGTCACCGCGCGCTCGCCGGCCTTCGCGATGCGCTCGCGCGTCTTCAGAAGCTGCCGCTGGTAGATGTCCGCGCGCGCCTCCGAGCCCGGCCGCAGGTCGAGCTCGGTGTGCGCCATGAGCGTCTGCTCGCGGCCGTCGAGCTGCTTGATCGTCCCGGCGTAGCGGAAGTGGAAGTACAGCGGGTCCTTGCCGCCGTCGATCCGTCCGCTCGCGATCGGGTCCCAATCGATGCCGGCGGCGAGGCAGATCCGGTCGAGCGTCGGCTTGAGCAGCGCGTGCTCGCCGTTGGTCTGGACGTAGGTGTCGCGCTTCGGGTCCACCAAG
>CAYRRF010000148.1:0-2238 GCA_964426595.1 uncultured Bdellovibrionales bacterium
GCGTTTCCACGACATCGACATTTTCGCAGCCGCCATACCAGCGCTTTGCCGGATAACCTTCCGCATACTTATTCGTAAGCAGCGTTCCGGCAGCTTCCATGACCGCAAGCGAGGTAAAGTTTTCACTCGCAATAAGCTCGATGTTTTCGTTTTGACGAATCACTTCGTGGCGAACAGCGTCATAAATTTCAGGATCACGCTCTTTAAGATAGGAACGCATTTCAGTGGCTTCCTTCATAGGCTTTGATTTTGTTAACACGGTTCTCATGCCTCCCCCCCTCGAAGCGGCTCGCACCCCTTTGACTTTATTGGCCGCAATGGAACTTCCTATGCCGCTGTGGCAAATTCCGATAGCTCGAAAACAATCCCCCTGCGCGACTTTTTCAGCCGCAGGAAACATATAATCGGGATAATCGCACGATTCCAGAGAGTTCGGGCCGCAATCAACCGCCTCATACCCCTTCGCCTCCAGAAAACGAATAAGCCGAGATTTCATTTCAACCCCGCGATGATCCCCCGCCAAAGCAATCTTTAATGACATATTAGCCTCGTTCTTAGCCTACGATATCAAACCAAAGTGACTGCATTTTCTTTTCGATCACATTCATCACATCCTCATAAACAGACATACTCATACCGATAGGGTCGATCACATTCAATACTTTTATTTTTTCCCGGGCGGCTGGCATCATGCTTGTAATGAACATGTAGTGCTGCTGGCTCATGGCCAGAATTAAATCCGCGCTCAAAATATCTTCCCGTGTGCATTGCTGAGAACGGTGTTCAGAAATATCGATTTCGCGATTCTTCATCACATAGACGGCTTCCGGCGTTGCAGGCATGCCATCCCGGGTTCCGACGCCGCATGAAGTAACCTCAATTTCATCTGAAAGACCGCGCCGGTCCAATTCGTCTTTAAGCCAGCCCTCCGCCATCGGAGAGCGGCATGAGTTGCCGGTGCAGACGATCAAAATCTTTCGGCGCGGAAATTTACCTGCGCAGACTCTTTCAACCGCAGCTTTAACTTCGTCGGCCAGCGCCCCGGCACGAACAACCTTGGGGTACTTCTCATCCGTTAAATCGACGATCGTGGAGTCCTTACCTAATTCGCACGCTCCGGCGTCGATGAGGTAATCGATCTGCTCCTGAATCGCCGCTGGAATTTCCTGAACAGACTTTGGAGAGGGCGTCCCGCTGAGATTTGCACTCGTCGCAAGAAAGGGCTCCCCGACAGAATTGATGAGCGCGGAAGCCAGCAGATTCCTAGGATAGCGGATTCCTAACTGCTGACCGCTTCGATTGACTGTTACGATCGTCAAAGGACCTGGCCAAAACTTACGTGTCAAAAAACGGAAAACAGGGGTCGGGTTTATCTGCAGGTGCTCGAGCATTTCCCATGACCCAATGTGATAAGAAAAAGGTTTTACTTCTTTTCGATTTTTAATTGCTGCAAGCTTTTCAGAAAGTCCCCGCTGACTCATGGGCGCGCCCATTCCGTATACAGTTTCCGTCGGAAAACCTATAATCTTTCCTTCCCGGCTCCCCTTGGCAATTTCACGCAAGCGCGCCAAGTCCGGATCGCGGGGATTCATCTTCACAATCATGGAATTCATTTTCCGCTGATCTTTTCCTGCAGTTTGCGGTCTTTTTCTTTAACCTTTTCAGCCATTGTTTTTTTGAACTGGAGGAGTTTCGGACGAAGCGATGCATCGCCCCGAGCCAATATTTGTACAGCCAGTATACCTGCATTACGGGCTCCGAATTTTCCGACAGCCACAGTAGCAACCGGAATTCCCGGCGGCATTTGAACCGTAGACAAAAGTGCATCAAACCCGCCCAAAGAAGTCGCATTAATAGGGACACCGATTACAGGGAGTGTCGTATGGGCAGCCACAACACCTGCCAAATGCGCGGCTCCCCCAGCGGCACAAACAAAGACTTCAATCCCACGCGATTCAGCATTCGAGGAAAATTCCGCAACTTCATGAGGAGTACGGTGCGCTGACAAGGCATGAACTTCGTATGGAATAGCAAATTCCTTCAGGGCATCCACGGTCTCAGTCATTACTTCGAAGTCGGAATCACTTCCCATGAGAATGGCGACTCTTGGCGAACTCATCTCAGCACCTCCAAAGCACGTTTACCGATGTCTCGGCGGAAATGGCGTCCATCAAAATGAATTTTCCCGACAGCGTGATACGCTTTGTCGTGCGCATCCCTGAGGGTGTCGCCAAGGGC
>CAYRRF010000149.1:0-1849 GCA_964426595.1 uncultured Bdellovibrionales bacterium
GACGATGGCATCATGCCGCAAACGGTTGAGGCCATCAGCCACGCCAAAGCAGCGAAAGTGCCAATTATCGTTGCCATCAACAAAGTGGACTTGCCGACCGCCAATGTGCGCCGTGTCAAAGAAGCCTTGTTGCAACACGAATTGATTGTCGAAGAGCTGGGCGGTGAAGTGATTGCGGTCGAAGTGTCGGCGAAGAAGAAAATGAATCTCGACAAGCTGCAGGAAGCCATTTTGCTGCAAGCGGAAATCATGGAATTAAAAGCCAACCCCAACCGCAGCGCCGCCGGTGCCGTGTTGGAAGCGCGTCTGGAACAAGGGCTGGGGCCGGTGGCTTCGGTATTGGTCCAGAACGGTACGCTGCATGTCGGCGATATTTTCGTTTCGGGTACCGAGTGGGGCCGCGTGCGCGCCATCGTCGATGATCGTGGCAACCGTATCAAAGAAGCCATTCCTGGCATGCCGGTCGAAGTCATTGGTTCCAGCGGTGCGCCGCTTGCCGGCGATGATTTCATCGTCGTCGTGGACGAGAATAAAGCGCGTTCGGTTGCGGAATACCGCGCCCGTAAACGCCGCGAAGCCGATGCGGTGCGTTCGGCCAAAGCCGGCAGCTCGGTCGAGAATCTCTTTGCGCAAATGCAAAAAGGCCACAAGCGCGAACTGGCTGTTATTATCAAAGGCGATGTGTTTGGTTCCGTTGAAGCGATCAACAGCGCCTTGTTGAAAGTAGCCGAAGGCAACGAGGAAGTGTCCGTGCGCTGTGTGCATACCGGCGTCGGCGCGATTAACGAATCGGATATTACGCTGGCTGCCGCCACCAAAGCGCTGATCATCGGCTTTAACGTGCGGGCCAACCCCCAGGCACGTGATATTGCCAAGCGCGACGGCATTGATATCCGCTATTACAGCATCATCTATAACGCCATTGACGATGTCAAAGGTCTGTTGACGGGTATGTTGTCGACAATCAAGCAAGAGAACATTGTCGGCTATGCGCAAATCCGCGAGGTCTTTGATTTGACCAAAGCCGGCAAGGTCGCCGGGTGCTATGTGACCGAAGGCAAGATCAAACGCGGCGGCAAGGTCCGTCTGTTGCGCGATAACGTCGTCGTGTATGAGGGCATGCTGAAGACCCTCAAGCGTATGAAAGACGATGTGCGCGAAGTGGCCAGCGGCTTTGAATGCGGTGCGGCCTTTGATAATTACGAAGATATCAAAGTGGGCGATATGATCGAATGTATCGAGATCGAGGAAACCGCCGGCACGTTATAACTGTAAGGAGTGCGCATGCGCCGAAATTACGTTGTAGGATTTGCGTTTAGCGCCGACCGTTCAAAAGTCGCCTTGATTCGAAAAAACCGCCCGGCGTGGCAGGCGGGTAAGCTCAACGGTATCGGCGGCAAGTTCCTGGATGGTGAAGAGGCCTTGGCGTGTATGTGCCGTGAATTTCAAGAGGAAACAGGCGTTACAACCCGGCCTGAAGACTGGCATTATTTTACCAAAATGATTGGGCGCGATGGCGATATTTTCTTCTACCGCATGTTTAGTGATAAAATGCTGCATGTATCAACGAAAACAGACGAGATCGTTACAGTAGCAGAAGTGGATTATAATTATTTTGTACGGGAAGGCGTTTCCAATCTGGTGTGGCTGGTGGGTATTGCGCTGGATGATAATCAACCCGAATTTTTTGTAGAAACCACCTGTACGCAAGATTTTGCGCAAGGGAAAGTTAAAGCATCTTAGAAGGAGATGGAAATGTCAGAAGAAGCTCGTTACGTTGTTGGTTTTGGTTTCAGCAGTGATCTGTCACAAGTGGTGGCGATGTGTAAAAACAGGCCATCGCCAATTG
>CAYRRF010000149.1:1859-2236 GCA_964426595.1 uncultured Bdellovibrionales bacterium
GGTTGTTGTGTGGTCCGGGCGGAATGTATGAGCCCGATATTAAAGACAAAGATATCTTTCATGCCATAGAGCGTGAATTTGAAGAAGAAACATCGGTAAGAGTAGAAGCAGATGACTGGCATTATATTCGCGATATTAGGGGGGCTAACGGCAAGTCTATCGCATTATTTTGGGCACAGAGTGACAAATTTTTAGATGCTAAACAAATGACGGACGAGCAAGTTTTTGTTTTAAACTGTTCGGATATCCTGCAACGTAACGATACGGTAGAAGTTTTTCACGAGATTGTACAAATGGTAATCAGCGGCGATGGGCCGCTGTATAACGCGCCGCAGATGGTATGAGGAGTGGCTAAAATGAAAAAAACAACATCCCTG
>CAYRRF010000150.1:0-495 GCA_964426595.1 uncultured Bdellovibrionales bacterium
TTAGCTGATCGGGCTCCGCTATTCGTTGTAGCGGATACGGTGAAAGATAAGGGCGTGTCCTTCATGGAGCACCCTACGAAGTGGCACGGAAGCGCGCCTAGTAAGGAACAGTTGGATAGCGCGATCAAAGAAATCTTCGCCCAGTCACAGGGGCAAAGTCCTTGCGGAACGATTCTCGGGACGATGGTTTAAAGGAAAAGATGAGGATGAAAGCGGAAAGCATGATGATTTCCCACGATCCGAAGGCAGTGTTGGATTTCAAAAAGAGCTTGTTGGATGAGTCTCTGAAGGCGAAGGCCTCGCGGCTTTCCTTCGGTGAAGAGCTAGCAGAACTCGGAACGAAGCACCCAGAGGTGGTGGCTTTAGATGCGGATCTTTCGAAGTCGACCCAGACGATGTTCTTTGCAGAGAAGTTTCCAGATCGGTTTTTCAACATGGGGATTGCTGAAGCCAATATGATTGGGGTGGCGGCGGGGCTCGCGGTCGCCGGAAAGA
>CAYRRF010000150.1:505-1724 GCA_964426595.1 uncultured Bdellovibrionales bacterium
GGGTGCTTTTTAACGGGCCGCTTTGACCAGATTCGTATGAGTGTTTCCTTTACGGGGGCGAATGTTCGCCTGGTGGGTACCCATGCCGGAGTGATCATTGGCGAGGACGGACATTCGCAGATGGCGCTTGAAGACCTTACCTTGATGCGTTCTTTGCCGAATATGACCGTTTTTCAACCGGCGGATGATCAGGATACCCGCGACTTCATGCGGTGGAGCATGACCCACCGGGGACCTTGCTACATGCGTTTAACTCGGCAAGCGCTGCCTAATTTCAAACGTCGGGCGGGCGAAAAATTTGTGCCGGGTAAGTGGCCGGTGGTCGTACCAGTTCCTGTCAGCGGTGGCATCGTTGTGATCGGAAGTGGTGGCGTGCTGGAGGCAGCTCTGGAAGGAGTTGCAATTTTGAAGGGAACGGGCCTGGAAGCTGGGCTCGTGAATGCGAATTGGATCAAGCCGATAGACGAAAGCTTCCTGCTCGACCTTTGTAAGCGTCAGCCGAAGCTGATCGTGACGGTGGAGGATCACTATACGGTCGGTGGACTGGGCGGCGTAGTCTCCGAGTTTCTGGCTTCCCAGGGGATGGCTCCACGTTTGGTTCGAATCGGCGTCGAAGAGTTCGGGCAATCTGGCTCGCCCCAGGCCAACTCCGAATACTATGGGTTTACGGGGCCCAAAATCGCAAAAAGGATTCTCTCGGAGCTCGGTTGAATCAGGAACTAAGCCCCGAAGGGTCGGACAAGCCTACCGTATCTTTGGCCAGTCGCCTTAAGGCTGGCTTGGTTTACCTATTGTTTGGTTTTTTACGCGCCACCTGGCGACTCGAGGAAGATCCTTTACCGGCGGACATCGTTGCTCGGCTGGATTCGGGACGTCCTGTTGTCTTCGCTCATTTTCACGAAGACGAATGGGCCATGTTGGGCTTCTACGCCCATCGACATATGAATGTGATGGTTTCTCTCAGTCGCGATGGCGGAGTCATGGCTCATTTTCTGCGAAAACTCGGATTTGGTGTTGTTCGTGGTCGAGGCCGGGCAATTCAGCATGGCCGATGCCAAGGTGTTGCCTTTGGTGCGTGCCGAAACCCCAGTGCTGCTGATCGCCAACAAACTCGACGCGGTGCACCGGCGCAGCGACATCGCCCCCTGGCTACGCGACATGCAGCAGCGCCACCCCTTTGCCGAATTTGTTCCGATGTCGGCGAAAAACCCCAAGGACA
>CAYRRF010000150.1:1734-2230 GCA_964426595.1 uncultured Bdellovibrionales bacterium
CTCGGATTTGGCGTTGTTCGTGGTTCTTCTAGTCGAGGGGGCGCGACGGCTCTGCTTCAGCTTATTCGAGTTTTGAGAGAAGGGGCCGGGGCTGGAGTGAGTTTGGCCGTAGATGGACCTAGGGGTCCACGCCGCCGAATAAAGAAAGGCGTTTTCAAATTGGCCCAGAGTTTGGAGGCCCCCATTGTTTCAGGCGCGGCGGTGGCTTCGCGTGCCTTGGTCTTCCGTAAATCCTGGTCGAAGGCTTTCGTGCCGCTTCCGTTTAGTCGTGTTCGGCTTGTTTACGCCGTACCGATGAAGATCGACGAGGTACGGACGGGCGTGGAGCGAGAAGATTACGCAGCTATGGGATTTGAACTCGAGCAGCGGATCCGGAACGTCAAGACGGTGGCGGCCCAATCACTAAGTCAGAAGGATTGAGGTCCGTTCCTTAGGCGATCCTTGCCTGGTAGGGCTGAGCGCGCGAGGCAAAGTCTGTTCCGGGCTGGCTCTAGGG
>CAYRRF010000151.1:0-2220 GCA_964426595.1 uncultured Bdellovibrionales bacterium
TGGCGGTGATCCACAGGCGGATATTTGCCGGCACCGAGGCGTCATCATCGCCATAGCCGACGACGTAGCGCACGCGCACAGCGTTTGGCACATCCGCTGTTGCCGGCCATGCGGCATCGGTATCGAGCAAGACGCGGCCTGGTGATGCCGCGGTGTCCAGGCTGTAGTCGGTGTTGGCGAATGTCTGCTCAGCACCGGCAGTGTCCAGGTATTTGATGCTGGTGACGCTCTGCACGCTCGGCAGGCGCAGGTCGATTTCTCCGGACGGGAAGGCGTCAAGGACAAGCTCCACCGTCTGCGTGATCAGGCGGCGCCCAAGGCGGTGCTCTGCCTCTGCACGGATTGCCGGAATCAGCAGCGCCGCCAGTTGATCGTCAAATGATTCGGCATCGAGGCGGGCGGCGATCTTGACGTCTTCAACGCTGACCGGCTCGGCGTCAGGCGGGGTGATGGTGATCAGTGGCATGGTTGGCGGTCACGATTTGACGCGGATGAAGTGGTCATGCGGGACTAGCTTGACGGGGACGGATCGTCTGATTGCGGCAAGATCCTGCGGCGTGGCTATGCCGCGCCAGGCGTAGGAGTTTCGCCACTGTACGGGCGGGCGCCAAACTAGATTCATTTAACCGCGCTTTTATGTATTAGATGCATGTGTTTTTGAATAGCAAGACGTTTTCATACCTTGCGCATATATGGCAGACCAATTTCCACAACTACAGATGATGCGACCGTGCAATCAAGGCCGACAACAGCGGCCAGTTGCGTCGACGCTCCTCCTGTTGGCGCAATGCCGGGAACCGACTGAGTGTGTCCTGAAAACGCCTCAGGAAGAACACCAGACGATCCCCCTGTCTGGTAGTAAGCGTCGTGCCCTATATAACTATAGCTGCCATATTGCGCCTGCACTCGCGGAGTGACGTACAGCAACCTACCGGAAACAGACGACACATAAACATCAAACCCACCAACCAAAACATCCCCCGCGGCCGTAGTGACGTTTTGAAAAAACGAAATCTCCTCTATTGCAACCCCGCCGCCAGGAGATGAAACAGTAAGAATCTGCGTCGAATACGTCTGGCCATTTGGCAGCGTTTTTGTGCCTTTTGATGCGACGCATGTAATAGTCGACCCGAGCGGCCGATAGACACTAAACGAATTTGCAGCGCTACCGGTTGCGTAAGCGCCGACCTTTGTACCCGATGTGCCAGACAACAGCGCATTAGCAAGAAGATTCCCATTTGGCGAATATGTTGCATCATACAAATCACCGCCAGATACGCATCGATATTTAGGATGCCCGTCTTGCGGGAATGCCTTGTTAAACACAGCAGCAAGCGATTTCCCGAGCCAATACGCCCCTTCTCGATTTGGGTGCAGCAAATCTGAAAAATACGCAGAAACGCACCCAGAAACAGTGCTGGTCATGTCGGCAAGTTCCAATGCCGCATCCCACAAATAGACGTCTGTGAACCTTGGCGCATTAAGTCGGATCAAGTTATTCAACTGCTGCATAACTTTTGATCTGGTGGCATTCATTGATGCGTCCGACCGAGGAAGCACAGTGGCTGCTACCACAAGTACCCCGGCGCCAGTAAGGGCCGTCCACATTGCCTCGATATTTGCGTATGCGGCGCTTGCTGTCACGCCAGAAGAAATGTCATTCGTGCCGCCCAGAACAACGCATATATCTGGATCTGCGCTGATGACGCTCCCAACTCTGCTCAATATCGCCGCGGTGCTTTCCCCCGTAACACCAAAATTTAGAGCGGGGGAGCTGTTGAACCGCTTTCCGAGCAATACGCTGGCGTTAGTCCAATATCCTAATTGAGAGTTGAATTTGTCCGTCTGATTGTTATTGCCGGTGATCGAGTCCCCGAGGAGAGCGACGGTTTTAGCCGTACCTGCGTTTCTCAAAATAGCAGCGGCATGCGCAGTTGATAGCCGGGCCTCTACAGTCCCAGACACAGCGCTACCAGTCACTCCGACGACAGCCGCGAGCGCTTCGACTTCATCGGCGAGTTTATTGTGCAGAACATCCGCTTCCTTGCCGGGGTCGTTCATGTAATCCGTCGGCGACACCCGCGCGATTGATGGCAGTGTTATGGGAAATTCTGCGGCCATTGCGTCGCCCTTATGCGGAAGTGGTAATCTCTGGAAGCACGGTTAGGACCGACTTGGCAGAGCAAATTGGTTGCACTGACCCGTCAAGGCGGACCAGTT
>CAYRRF010000152.1:0-2216 GCA_964426595.1 uncultured Bdellovibrionales bacterium
ATATAGGATTCAAACCGGGGGGCGGGAGCTCTGGCGGTACTAGTGGCGGCGGTTCAGGCTCGGGCGGCAGCGCCCCCCCGGGGTCGACCCCTTAATTCAAAATTATAGAAAAAGCTTTACAATTAGGTAAAACTAGTGTAAAATTGGCATAGTGTTAACTATTGGATGGAGTTTTAAATGCCTGTAAGTGGAAAAACCCCTTATAACCCCTCTATACCCTTTGATGATGTCAAAGAAGCAGGTAAAGAAGTTTCCTTTTTCTATAAAGGCGTGATCGTTTATCGTCACGAATATCACGATACATTGAATCATCAACTGAAAAGCGCAATCCCCGTAGACCCTACGGGAGTACCCCATGGAAAGGTTCTAACATGGGACAAAGATTTCAAGTTACTCACTAATGAGACTTTTGTTAATGGTAAAAAACACGGAACACAAAAAGAATATGACTGGTCAAAAAGTTCTGTGACGCCGGATATTAAAGAAACAGAATACAAAAATGGTGTGCTACAAACGCCGCAACAAAAGATCAAAGATGGGATCCTGGATGCTGTGGGGTGGGGCGTTTCAAAAGCAGGATTATTATTGGAATGGGGTGCTTCAAAAGCGGCATTATTGTGGGACACGATAAAAGGCGCGCCCAAGAAAATATGGGAGCGTAATGCGCCGCTTGCCTGGTTGAGCGAACAAGCAAAAGCCGAGCGCGCCATCCGAATGAAAAATACTAACGATGCGCGTGCAGTATCTATTCAAGATAAGGCTCTCAAGGTGCAAGAAAAAGCGATTGGTTCTGGGGGTAAAGCCAAGGCTGCGCCAAGAAGTGGAATGGTCTCTTTGGCTCGTAAAATCGGCTTGGGCGCTTTGATATATTTAGCCGTAGGTAATGGAGTCAAAAGATTCAATGATCGTCCGAACAAAGATAAAAACTTCTCTGTAACAGAAATGAAGCATGAGCCCGGAAATATTGGCGGCGGGGCTATTTATTCGGCCACTGTTACGAAAGGCAATAAAACGGAAGAATACATCATTACAGACGATAAGACCGTTCTAGAAACGAACGATGCTGCTTTCTATGTTACAATAGATGACGATGAAGTCACATTTGAAAGATCAAAAACGCATAATGCTCGTCATCCCTATCATAACAGCCATTCGACAAACAGCTTTGTAAATAAAGTTGGTGATGCGTTTGAAGATGGGATTAATGTCGTATCAAATCTTGTGACCGATGCAACTACGGGTTGGGCAAGTCTGGTTACGGGCCGGGAAGAATATAATCAATACACCACGCTCCGTCGTTACACGATGGATAATGTCGCGGCTTCTGATGAAGAAAAAGAAGAAACCATCGAAAACGCAAAAATATTGACGGAGCAGTTCGGCGAAAATTGCATTTTCTGCAAGCGTGAAGCGGCCGAGCAGTACATGGTTCCGTTCAAAAGCAACTTTAAAGCTCCGACAGCCTCAACCTCCACCAAAAAATCCTGGCAGCATAACAAGCGCTAGAACCAGGAGTAGGAGAGGGCCGGGGGCAGGCCCCTCCCGGGCTTTCCACATTAACCCCTTGACTCTCCCCCCGCTTTTCGCCATAAAGGCTGCGGTTTAGGGCGGGGGCCCGTCCTTGACCCTTGAAACGGCGAGTTCGTAGCTCAATCGGTAGAGCAACTGACTTTTAATCAGTAGGTCGTGGGTTCAAGTCCCACCGAACTCACCATTTCGCCTTCTTTGGCCCCTCACCCTTTCCGCGGTGCCATGGTCGAATCACCCCTCCATAATGTGACGATTCTGCAATTAATCCCCTCGCTCGAATCAGGCGGGGCCGAGCGCTCGTGTATCGACGTGACCGCCGCCATCGTCCAGGCCGGGGGCAAGGCCCTGGTTGCCACCTCGGGCGGGCGCTGGACCGCCGAGATCATCCGCGCCGGGGGCACGGTCATTCCGATGCCGCTTAAAAGCAAAAATCCTTTTATCCTGTGGCGCAACAGCAAACGCTTGGCTGCAATCATCCGCCAGCACCGTGTTGGAATCGTGCATGCGCGCTCGCGGGCCCCAGCCTGGAGTGGTTATTGGGCTGCCAAAGCCTGTAACGTTCCTTTTATGACGACGTTCCACGCGGCGTATAAATTCAGCAGCACATTGAAGAAAAAATATAACAGTGTCATGTCCCGCGGCGTGCGCGTGATTGCGATCTCGCATTACATCGCCCAGCACATTCT
>CAYRRF010000153.1:0-2214 GCA_964426595.1 uncultured Bdellovibrionales bacterium
GCCCTGAATTGTTCTTCGGCCATCCGTTGATCAATGATGGGCTTATTCGGCGAAGTAATCGTTATCAAGACAACGATTACTTTGCCGAATAAGCCCATCATTGATCCACGGATGGCCGAAGAACAATTCGGGGCGTTCGATGACGATGCCAAAGCCATGATTGGCATGTTCATTCAAATGTCCGAACCGCAAGTTGTCGAAATGGGCAAATGCTTTGAAAATAAAGACTGGCCGCGTCTCAAGGGATTGGCCCACTCGCTTAAAGGTGCGGCACGTTCGGCGTGCTGTCCGCAGCTGGGTGATGTGGCCGAGCGCCTGCAAAATGAAAGCAGCAGCGGACATGTCCCGCCCGAAAGTTCCTTGTATTTATCCACGGCCTTCGATAATGTGAAGCAACATTACGCCTCTTTCGGTTCCGGGAAATGACAGACAAAAAAGACATCGCCACACGCGTTATTTTCGCGGGTCAATCCTTTGATCCGCAAACAGGCGCTTTGATCACCCCCATCTTCGCAAACGCGACTTTTCGCCAGCAAGGCCCGGGCCAACATCAGGGCATGGCCTATGGACGTGGCTGCAATAGCACCCGCCATGCTCTGGAGCGTTGTGTTGCTGATCTGGAAGGGGGCGCACAAGGCTTTGCTTTTACCTCGGGAATGGCTGCGATTGATACGGTTTTACACACGCTTGCCAGCGGCGATCATGTACTGGCGATGGATGATTTGTATGGTGGTACACGGCGCTTATTCGAAAATGTCTATCGCCCCCAGCACGCTATTGATTTTACTTACCACGATTTCGCTACCAGCCCCAGCGTCGATTCACTGGTCACAGAAAAAACGAAAATGGTATGGATTGAAACACCCACCAATCCACTTCTGAAAATCGTTGACTTACAGTCCTTGATCACCAGCGCCAAGCGTCACAACCTGATTGTGGTCGTGGATAACACGCTATGCTCCCCCATTGTGCAACGACCCTTTGAGTTTGGCGCCGATATCGTCGTGCATTCGGTAACCAAATATCTGAACGGGCATTCCGACATGGTAGGTGGTCTTATTATTTGCGCTCAAAACAACGCTCTGACTGATCGTATCAAATATCTGTACAATGCCGTCGGAGGTGTCATGGGACCTTTTGATGCGTTTCTGGCGTTGCGAGGTGTCAAAACATTGGATGTACGCCTGCAGCGCCAAATGGCAAACGCCCAGAAAATCGCCCAGCATTTTGAAAAGCATGCAAAGATAAAGCAGGTTATTTATCCCGGCCTGACCTCTCACCCCCAGCACGCCATTGCTAAAAAGCAGATGCAAGGGTTCGGCGCGATGATCAGCTTGGTACTGGACGCCTCTCTTGAGCAAGTCAAAAAGCTCACCTCTTCGCTTCAGCTTTTTACCTTAGCCGAGTCGTTGGGCGGCGTGGAAAGCCTGATCAATCACCCTGCTACCATGACGCACGCGTCTGTTCCCGCGGATATACGCAGCACTTTAGGCATTACCGATCAATTGGAGGGCGAAACTCGGCATCTCTGACTCTCTGGTGCGCCTGTCTGTGGGCATTGAAGCCGTTTCCGATCTTATTATCGATCTTGAGAACGGGCTTACAAAGATTTAAGTACAGGTCCATCCCCCATCCATGGGCAATAAGGTGCCTGTAACATTCGCAGCGGAATCACTGCACAAAAAGACAACCATGCCGCCAATTTGCTCTACGGTCGTGAATTTTTTTGTCGGCTGCGGCGCCAACATCACCTTTTCAATGACTTCCGCTTCGCTAATGCCGCGCGTCCGCGCTTGATCCGCAATTTGTTTTTCGACAAGAGGCGTGCGCACATAGGCCGGGCAAATCGCATTCACGGTGATATTTTGTTGTGCCACTTCCAACGCCACTGTTTTTGTCAGGCCCGCAATACCATGCTTGGCGGCGTTATAGGCCGATTTGAACGGTGAGGCCACCAGCGTATGAATCGATCCGATATTCACAATACGGCCCCAGCCCTGTTGTTTCATCATCGGCAGACCCAGACGAATCGTATGAAAGGCCGACGAAAGATTGATCGCAATAATAGCATTCCATTTTTCAACGGGAAACTCGTCAACGGCGGCCACATGCTGAATGCCCGCATTATTGACCAGCACATCCAGCCGGCCAAAAGTATTTTGTGTCATTTGCATCATATCTGCAATCGTATCCGGCTGAGTCATATCCGCCGGA
>CAYRRF010000154.1:0-2193 GCA_964426595.1 uncultured Bdellovibrionales bacterium
GAAGCGCGTCTGGTAGCGTTAAGCGCCGGCAATGGGCGCTTTTACCGCCTGTTATTCGTCACGCCGGCCGGCCGTATGAACGCCTATGCTACCGCGTTTCGCCGCACGACCTATAGCTTTGCCCAAGACCCCCATCTGGCGGCGGCTAGTCCTGCTCGTATCAAAATCATAAGCGTGCGCAGTGGCGATACGATTGCATCCCTCAGCACGCGTATGCAAACGCCGGATTTCCCGCTCGAGCGTTTTTGCTTGCTCAATAACCTGTCCCCCAATGACACGCTGCCCTTGGGCGAACAGGTGAAAATCGTGCAATAAGCTTATTTCCCGATACAGAAATCTTTGAAGATCACATCCAGGAGATCTTCGACATCGACGCGACCCGTCAGGCGGCCCAGCGCACGCATCGACAGGCGTACATCTTCGGTCAGCAAAGCGACTTCTTGCGAGGCCATCGCGCGCTGTAAATGCTGGAGCGCTTCTTCGACGGCCTCGCGGTGACGCGCGCGCGTTAAAAGCGGCGGCGCATCCGACGGGCGTTGCACCAGATGCGCCAGACGTTGTTGTATCTGCTGCAGCAATTGATCCATATGCTGTCCCGTTACACTCGACACACTCAGACCTTCGGGCAGCCGTGCCGCCAGATCCACCTTGGTATGTACGATCAGCGTCCGGGCATCGCATTGCGCCAGCGTTTCCGCATCGGGGGGTTGGGTCGCATCAAACAACGCCAGAACAATATCGGCCGTGCCTGCGCGTTTTTTGGCGCGTTTAATGCCTTCGCTTTCAATGCGGTCGGCGGTTTCACGCAAACCCGCCGTATCAATCAAAATCACCGGCCAGCCGCCGATATTTAAGTGCGCTTCAAGCGCATCGCGCGTGGTGCCGGGAATGTCGGAAACAATCGCCACCTCACGCCGTACCAGCGCATTGACCAGACTGGATTTACCGGCATTGGGCGCGCCGATCACCGTAATCACAAAACCTTCCCGCAGACGTTCGCCCAAATGGGCGTCGTCCAGATGCGCCTGCAAGGCCTGCGCCAGCGGTTTTAAGTGTGCAGTTGTTTGTGTGAATAAATCGGCAGGCACGTCTTCTTCGTCGACAAAATCAATCGTCGCTTCCAGATGCGCCAGAACGCGCACCAGTTGCGCGCGCCAACCTTCGTACAGGTCTCGCAGCGCCCCGCCCATTTGCGCCAGCGCCTGCTCGGCTTGGGCATCCGTTTCCGCAGCCACCAGATCCGCAATCGCTTCGGCTTCAGTAAGATCGATCTTGCCGTTTAAATAGGCGCGTTTGGAAAATTCGCCGCCCAACGCCAAACGCACGCCGGGGTTGGCGCGCTGTGCCGCTTCTAAAATGCGGCGCACGACGGCGCGCCCGCCATGCACATGCAACTCCACCACATCTTCGCCGGTGAAACTGTGCGGTGCCTGGAAATACAGCACCAGCGCCTTGTCCAGAAACGCTCGACTGTGGGGATCGTGCAATGTCACCAATTCGGCAACGCGTGGCGTAAACGTCGTACGGCCTGATAAGGCTTGTGCGACAGCCAAAGCGTGCGGCCCCGAAAGACGGAGCACGGCAACACCACCGCCCAAAGCGCTGGCCGGGGCAAGGATCGTCTCGCCCGTTAGCATGTTATTTTTTACCGCTCGGTTTACGCGCGCTGGTGGCTGCGCCGCCGACCACGGCTTTGAAAAACTCATTCATCTGGCTGGCGCCTTGATTGAACAAGGGCGACCACATCTGCATCAGGCGCTCGGGCTCCATGATTTTGGCGTTTTCCAGCATCTTGTCACGCATCATGGCCATCATTTCCTTTTGCAAGGGCTGCACATCGGGCAAGCCAAAAAAGGCGCGCGCTTCTTCCGGGGTGCATTCAACATTCATCGTGATTTTCATCGGCAACTCTCCTGTGCTGCGGGGAGTGTAGCAAAATCAGGCGCAGGTGGCCAGTCGTCCGAAAGGATGTTTTACTGCGGCGTGGCAGCGTTTTGAAGCGCCGCCCCGGCGGGAGGAGCGTTCGCCGCACAGCTATCGGATAGCGATTCGCGGAAATAGGCTACTTTTGCATCCAGCTTAACCTGCTCCCGCTGCATAATTTCCTGGATCGTCTCGGCAGGCATAAGTGTATCCGGCGCTTGTTCCAGCTTTTGTTTTGTCGCCTCCATTCTTGTCTTGAGGGTGCTGAGC
>CAYRRF010000155.1:0-2184 GCA_964426595.1 uncultured Bdellovibrionales bacterium
GGCCTTTTTCGGCAATAGCGTCGTACAGTTTTTTATTCTCGGGCGGCTAAATGACATCGACGCCATTGGCTAGAACGGCAATCGTTCCCGTTTCCAAAGCGGCTTCATGTGCGGCCGAGTCGATACCGCGCGCCAGTCCGGAAACGATAACGAAGCCCGCAGCGGCCAAATCACGTGCAAGCTGTGCAGCCAGGCGGCGGCCATTGATCGAGGCGTTGCGTGCACCGACGATGGCCAGCATCGGCTTTTGCAGCAGCTCGATAGTGCCGATAGCGCTGAGCACGGGCGGCGCATCCGAGATATGGCGCAGATTATCGGAATAATGCGGACTGTCTTTCAAGATAAATTGGCCGCCATGAGCGAGTAGAGCATTATATTCCTGTTCGATTTCCTTTTCTTGTGCGGGCAGCAGTGGTTTACCGCGATGGCGCAGGGTGGGCATCGCCGCCAGCGCCTTTTCGGCCGTGTCGAACTCTTGCAGCAATTTGTCAAAAGTTGTCGGACCCACCCCTTCGGAACGGATTAATCGCAGCCAGGAAAGGGTTTTATTTTTATTCAAGAACTATTTCCCGCCAATGAGGCTTTCTTTTCCATTCATGAGGCGTTTGATATTGTCGCGGTGAGTGAACCATATCATTACGGCCAGCAGCGCAAAAGGCGTAGCATAGGCGTGTCCGTGCGTAGCCATGGCATAGAGCGGCGCATGCAGGGCGGCCAGTAAGGCAGAAAGCGACGAGATGCGTGATAGTCGTGCGGTTACAAGCCACATGGCCAAACAGCAAATACCTGTTGGCCAATGTAAAGCAAGAATAATACCGGCACTTGTCGCCACGCCTTTACCGCCTTTGAACTTCAGCCAGACCGGAAAAATGTGGCCGATCAGTGCGGCCATTCCCGCCAAGACTGCAGCATGCATCGCCATATCCGCAAAAAAATGGTGGGCCAGCACCACCGCCAGCGCGCCTTTGCCGCCATCGCCGATAAGAACCAGAAGCGCATAGAGCTTTTTGCCGGTGCGCAACGCGTTGGTAGCGCCGATATTACCCGACCCAATATTCCGAATATCTCCCGTTTTGAAAAGCGGTCCCAGGACCAGGCCAAAAGGGATCGATCCCAGCAGGTAACCGATAAGAACAATCATGCTGTTGTCTAACATCAAGAGCCTCGTAAAAGAATAAAGAAACCGATGCCAGTTTAGACGTTCAGGTGCTATTTGGCAAAGGGTCGAATCCAGTTATGGGGGCCAAAATAGCGTGTTTTTACCGTGTCGCGTACAAACATAATGTCCAGCTGTACGACGATGTTTTCCCCGCGATGTATTTCCAGGATATCGACGGGTATGAATTTATTCTCTTTAAAAAAGTCCAAATAATCCTGAAAATTCGGGGCGCCGGCGTTATAGGTGACGATCGGCAGCTCGGCATAAATAAAGTCCACCTGGTGCAAGTGTTTTTGAAAGCCCGATAAAATGTCCAGCTCGGATCCTTGCGTATCGATTTTTATAAAGTTGGGAAGCGGCAGCGCGTTTTCGGTGACGATGTCTTCCAGCGTAAAGCAGGGCAGCCGGATCGTGTTTTGCGTGTCATAGACTTTGGTGGTTTCTTTATAATAGCTGTCGCCGGTATTGGTGCCGTTATAAAAGTCAACGTATTTCCGCCCGGGGTTGCTGAGGACGCAATTGAAATGGTGCAGGCCCAAAGCATCCAGCTCGTCCTTGTAAGCGGGATTGGCTTCGAAAAGAATGATTTTTGAAGCCGGGAAATAGTTTTTAAATTCGCGACTCCATTCGCCTTTGCAGGCACCGATGTCATAGATGGTATGAAAGGAATAGCCCGCCTTTTCCACCGCCTTCAAGAAATCAAGCATCGGGTGCATGAGGGCGCACTCCTTACGTGATTACAGGAGAAAGGGGTGGAAGGTACCGGAAATACGCTTCCAAGACCGGATTACTCGGTTGTCGTTTCGGCTGTATCCGCACCGCTGGTCATCATGGCATTGGCAACACCGCTGGCATTCGCGCGCATCTTGGCTTCAATTTCGGCAGCCAGTTTCGGCTTGTCTTTGAGGTATTGCTTGGCGGTATTGCGGCCTTGACCGATTTTTTCGCCGTTGTACGCAAACCACGCACCCGATTTCTCGACTACGTTGGCGGCAACGCCTAAATCCAGGATCTCACCGGTTTTG
>CAYRRF010000156.1:0-2179 GCA_964426595.1 uncultured Bdellovibrionales bacterium
CCTTAACCTTTCTGGCACGGGTTTTGCAAATATAAGGGCATGACAAGCCTCAATAACCTTGCCAATATCGCATCCCGGTGGGCTGGCGCAAGCCAAGCCGTTGTGAATGCTGTAAAAAATGCCAGCACCCGCACCGGCGTCAGCTTTGATTACCTGATGAACAAAGCCCGTCAGGAGAGCAGTTTTAACCCTGCGGCCAAGGCGAAAACCAGCTCGGCGACGGGTTTGTTCCAGTTTATCGACGCCACATGGCTGCAGGCGGTCAAGACCTATGGCGACCAGTTCGGCCTGGGCACTTTGGCAGCAAAAATTTCGGCCAACGGTCATGTCACCGACAGTGCCGCCCGTGCTCAGATTTTAAAGCTTCGCGAAGACCCCGAAATCGCCGCCAACCTGACCGCGGCCATGACCAAAGACAATGCCGATTATTTGTCCAACTCGCTGGGTGGCAAGATCGGCGAGACCGATTTGTATCTGGCGCATTTTCTGGGTCTATCGGGTGCGAACAAGTTTTTGAAATCGAAAATAGACAATCCGTTTCAGCCCGCGGCAGATTTATTCCCCAGCGCCGCACAGGCCAATAAAAATGTGTTTTACGATGCATCGGGCCGCAAGCGTTCGCTGGATGAAGTTTATGCGTTCTTTGCGCAACGCATGAATGAGACACCACAATCCGCTCCGGTAGTCGACAGTGTTGTCGCCGTAAAACCAGCTTCTTCTCCCGCTGCAGAGCTTCCTGTAATGATCGGGGCTGCCGGACGTGGCTTTACCGTTCCCATGGATATCGCCGCTTCGCAAGGTCTGGGCAGCATCAGTATGCAGGCCCAGCGCCAGATGCTGGAAACGTTATTGGCCGGTATGCAATACTTTGGCATCAATACCAACAGCACCGAACGCACGGTGTCCAGTGGCAAGCTTTTATCGCCCTATACCGCGATGTTGCTGGCCGCGCTGCAAGTGCCTTCCGATACCGCCAAAACCGAGCAGGGCGTGTTTTAACCGTTTATTTATGCGGCGCGTCCTATTCCTGAAGCCATGCACATAACAACCAACCAAAAAGGCAACGCTTTATTTTTGATCCTGATTGGAGTTGTTCTATTTGCGGCCTTGTCGTACGCCATCACGCAAAGCAACCGCTCGGGCGGGAACAGCAGCAGTGAAGTGAATGCCATTGCGGCCGCCTCTGTCATGCAATACGCCGACAGTATGCATTCCGGCGCCATCCGTATGATGCTGCAAGGATGGGGCGCTGCGGATATTTATTTTCAGCCTCCCGGGGATCCGGATTACGAAACCTATAAAAAAGAACAGCTTTTCCATCCCGAAGGTGGCAATGTTTCTTATCAAAATGTCGATCCCAACACGGTCGAACTCGATGCCAATAACGCTCCCGTAGGCGCATGGATTTATACAGGCGATCGCGTTATACCGGGGTTGGGATCTTCGTCGTACGACATTACGGTTCTGTTGACTCATGTGCGCAAAGGGATCTGTGAAGCGCTCAATGAAAAAATTACGGGCTCGAAAGCCATTCCCGATCTGGGGCTGACATTGGCGGTCGCCGTCGCCGGAGGAGGGGGCGCAACCTTTACAGGCCCCGATATCGATGGCCATCCGTTTCTGTGCGTGGCCACCACCGACAATCCCGTCGTGTATGTGTACTACCATGTCGTGGCGGAACAGTAGCTTAGTCTCTTAAAATAGAAGCTTTTTTCCTCATTGCTATATTGCATATCTGTGTGCTAGGGTCGGGCCTTCGTTTCAGGCAATGAAGGATCGCCCATGACTTACCCCTATAAGCCAAAAGAAAAAATCGATGTGCACACGCATACAACTCTTTCACCGAAAACGTATGAAAGTTTAGATAGCTTTTCCGGTTACCATCAATTTGTGCGTGTACGCGCACATGCAAACAAACCCTGTTGCGCCGAGATGGTGAAGCGTGAAAAAGATGCTCAAGGGAATATTATAGATGTCGTGCAGCGCGTCATTGAAAATAACTCTTATGATGCCGATGTACGCAAACGTGAATGCGAAGAGCACGGCGTAACGCGTCAGGTAATATCTGTCACGCCCATGAATATACCTGATTTTATTAAGAATAAAAAGGATGCAACAAAAGCTTTAACCATTTGTAAGATTTTGAATAATGATAATGCTGACCTGGTCGAAAAGCACC
>CAYRRF010000157.1:0-2177 GCA_964426595.1 uncultured Bdellovibrionales bacterium
TCCGCCGGAGCCGGTGCAGGCATTGGTGCCGCAGTTTCAGGTGTCTGCTGCCATGAAGAAGGCACTTCTTCTTTCTTGGGCTCACTCAGTGACAGCGTTACGCTAGGCGTCTGTGCAATACGCATTTGACGCGTAGTATCCCCATTCAATAACACCAGCAACCATACCGCAAAAACAACCAGCAGAAACGCCCCGACACCACCCGCGAGAGCGATTTTTTGCTGCCGTTGCGTCAAAGCGGGAAGTTTGATCTTGATCATTATTGCTGTGTTACCTTGGTTGTATAGCGGGCGACACCACGTAAAAGATCGGCTGCACGTTGCAACTGATAATCTTCTGCGTCTTTCGCCGCTTCATCATTCGCAGCCACGGGTGCATCTTTGGATTCTTTTTCATCCTTGGCCTTGTAATCGGTGTCGTTCTTTAACGCGCCGCGCAGCTCGGATTCTTTTGTCATTAGCCCCGCCATTTTATCTTCGATTTCTTCAATCTTGGCTTGCTTGACCTGGATATCCGGAACGATCCCTTCCGCCTGGATCGAACGGCCCGAAGGCGTGTAATAGCGTGCCGTTGTCAGACGCATGGCGCCATGACCCGGCAACGAGATGATTGTCTGCACCGAACCCTTACCAAAGGATTTTTGTCCCATCACGATGCCGCGATGGTGATCTTGCAAGGCACCGGCTACAATCTCGGAAGCCGAAGCCGACCCTTCATTGACCAACACGACCAGCGGCAACCCATCAATCAAGTCGCCCTTGGTCGCATTGACACGTTCGATTTGGTCGGGATGACGGCCACGAGTCGAGACAATCTCACCTTTTTCCAAAAATGCATCAGACACAAAGACCGCCTGATCCAGCAAACCGCCGGGGTTATTACGCAGATCAAGAATAAATCCTTTGAGCGTCGATTTGTTGTCTTTATCCACCGCTTTGGCTTTCAGATCTTTAATCGCTTTCTCTAAACCATCTTGCACTTGCTCGTTAAAGCTGGTGATACGGATATAACCTACATCGTTCCCGACCAAACGCGAACGGACCGATTTCACTTTGATAACCGCGCGCTGCATCTTGACCGTGAAAGGCTGACTCTTGCCCTGACGCACAACCGTCAAATCAATCGGTGAACCGACCGGGCCGCGCATTTTATCTACGGCGTCCGACAAATTCATGCCCGAAACGTCTTCTTTGCCGATTTTAATGATCAAATCGCCCGGCTTGAGGCCCGCTTTCGCTGCAGGCGTATCATCAATCGGAGAAACGACTTTGACCAAGCCGTTTTCCATCGTTACTTCGATACCTAAGCCGCCGAACTCGCCTTTGGTCTGTACTTTCATGTCTTCAAAATTCGATTCATCCAAATAGTTTGAATGCGGATCAAGGGCCATCAACATACCGTTCATGGCATTTTCAATCAGTTTTTTATCCGGTACTTGCTCGACGTAATTATCACGCACGCGCTCGAATACATCACCAAAGAGATTGAGCATCTCGTACGTTTCCGCTGCCGAAGAAGCCGGCGCGGGCGTCTCACTTTTTGCTTCTTCGGACCATGCCGGAGCCGCTACAAGAAAACCAGACACAATAACTGAAGCAAAAAACGTATAACGCATATCCTATCCCTGGTTAGAGTCTATCCGCGCGCCTGTCGCGGATCGACCGGTTTGCCATTGTGGCGACGCTCATAATATAGACTGGCCGAGGCCCCGCTGTCACCTGATAATTTACCCATCGGCTCGCCCTTCACGACCGTATCGCCCACACGCACATACGTTTCCTGTAATCCGCCCAAGAGGGAATGGTCGCCATTGGGATGCTGTAAAATGATGAGCAGCTTGTATTGACGGAAAGGTCCCGCAAAACGTACCGTTCCATCGCTGGGCGCTACCACAATCGTGTGCGCCGAGGCTTCTATGGTCAGACCCTGGCTTTGCCCGCCCCCGCCAAGGGCGTCGCCATATCCCGTTTTTATGTTGCCTGTTACCGGCTGCACCCAGTCCCCGCCCTGGAACCAGTTCAATATCTTCTCCTTCAGACGATTCGAATGCGCGGCAGACGGTTTATCCAGATGCGCCAGCAAGTCGCGCAAGTCTTTTGCCTGTTGCGCCAGTGTTTTGCTTTTAGCATCGGCTTGTGCGCGATCGGCCTGCGTGCGTTTCAATAAAGCTTGACGCT
>CAYRRF010000158.1:0-648 GCA_964426595.1 uncultured Bdellovibrionales bacterium
CAATCCCTTGGGCCTAAGAACCTGAGGTGGGGCGTGGGGCGGCCTCGCAACAGAACAGCCCCATTTTCTATTGACATAGCTATAATATATTGCTAAGATCCCTCTCCATTCTTCTTTTCTTGCTGGGGTCCTGTCTCATGTCGTCTTTATTCTCCCGCGCGTTTCTAAGTGCATCTTTACTTTTCACCGCTCCTGTTGTTCGGGCTCAAACCCTGGCGGATAATAACGGTCTGTTGGCACGGCAGGATCTGGATACCGCAGCCCCCGTGGTGCGTGTCGAGGAACCCGAGATGAATCGCTATTACGAAAGCGTCGCGCTGGACGATTCGATGGCGCGCCTTTTTTATTATAATGCAACGGATCAACAGATGCTTTTTGCGGTGGATTTTCCACGGGACTCGAATGGCGTTCAAACGCAATATACGCCGGATGGAGACGTGTTCGAGGTAGATACGCTGGTGGATGGCAAGAAGAACGGCATCGTACGCTATTACGAGAAGGGTGCCCTGCAATCGACCGAGACATGGAAAAACGGCGTCCAGCAAGGCTTGACTGTCGACTACTCTGAAAAAGGCGAGATCGCTCGCGTAACGCTTATCGACGGCGAAAAATTCAAAGCGGGTGCCATCAACATGGCGGATGTCAAAA
>CAYRRF010000158.1:658-2175 GCA_964426595.1 uncultured Bdellovibrionales bacterium
CAAAAAAACAAGGCAACTGAACCGCAAATTACGCCGTATGCAATTCGCCGATAATCTCAAACACGCTTTTGACGGCCGCACGACAAAACGCAAAACATACGACCAGTTGTTAAAATTGCAAAAATTTATCGCAGAATAAAAGCGCGTCGGGCGGCGCCTGCTTCACGACCGATATAATCCGTTAGATTTCCGACCTGATTCTTGGTCAATGCGTATGTATAGGTCCGATTTAATTCGTCATGCTTTTCAACAATGACAGCTTGGGTCGTATCGCCCATGGGAAACTCTGGAAAGTTGCAAATATCAAAAGAATAAGCTTTTCCTATCTGGCTTTTTGTATCGCGAAGGACCATGCCAATCGGTTTGTCATCGTTATCAAGAACGCTGTTTCTATTCATGTCCATTAAGCTCATTTGCGCAAAGTATTTGTCTTTATGATCTTTGTTTTGCAAGGTAAACATACGTACGTCGGCAATATAATGCACGCCAGCCAGCGTATCCGTTTCCATTCCCGTGCCCAGACTGTCTTCCAGTGCCGCGAGATAGGGGGTGCGGTTAAGCGTTGCGGCGGTGCTTTTATCGTTGCGTTTATCGCCCTGCGCCACAAGTGCGCCGCCGACAAGCGCAAAAGCAAGCAGGGTGCGTTGGTATAAATGCATTTATCCTCCTGCCATAAAGCGTTTCGCTTCCGTTGCAATAAATTGCAGCGGATTGGCGATGCTAAGAGGAGAACTAAAATTGGTACGCTTCGGAAACTGGTCTTGGAAAACACGGATCGTGTCCTTGCCCGGGATAAAAGTATAGGTGCTGGTGAAGATATCGGCGTGGTTGATCTGTTTCAGTTTTAGAATATAAGGCTTGTCGCCTGGATCCAGATGCTGGTTCTGGTTTTGATCAATGAAATAGACGCGGGTTTCTACGGAATCGTCCGGATTAAATCCTTCATAGACCAGCGCCGTCGCCATGCAGGGATCGGTCACCGCACCGCCGCGTACGTCTTTATAAACAGGAAGTTTTGTGACAGCGGCGGGGTGCATGGTCAGGTGCAGCGTGTGCTCGAGCGTATCAATCACCGGATGCTGTCCGTGCGCGGCCTCGGGCCGGAGCAGAGCAGCGGCTGAAAAAGCAAGTCCAAGCAGGGAAACGGCATAAGGGCGCATGGCATAAGCCTATCAAGCCTTTCATAATAAATGCAAGCTTCGAGCATGGCGCGGCGCAACACGCGGGCCGGGGGCGGTTCTTGTTTTGTTAAAGATTCGGCCCTAAACTGGAGGCATGAAAAATGCCGAGTTACCTACTATCCGCTATGACAAGCTGGTCGAACGTGCGTTGCGCGGGGTTGTGACCCAGGCCTTGGGCCATGTGGTTAAGAACGGCCTGCCGGACGAGCACCATTTTTATATTACCTTTATGACGGATTACCCAGGGGTTGAAATCCCGAAATATCTGCGCGAGCAATATCCCGACGAGATGACAATCGTGCTGCAGTACCAGTTTTACGGTCTGGAAGCCTCGGA
>CAYRRF010000159.1:0-2134 GCA_964426595.1 uncultured Bdellovibrionales bacterium
AGAACTTATCCGTAAATAGTGGATAATAGCGATTTCGTTCCGGCAAAGAGCAGGCCAATGGGAGCCCAGTCCTGGGAGGTAACGGATGCGTTTTGGCAGCGGGTGGAGCCGCTGATTCCAGCGAGGGCAGAACGAGCCTCCAACAAACGGTTCGTGCGCAAACCAGGCGCAGGACGCAAACCCAAGCTCGTCCGAGTGGTGTTTGAGGCGATTGTGTTCGTGCTGCGCACGGGTTGCCAGTGGAAAGCCCTGCCGGCCGAGCGTTTTGGTAGTGCCAGTGCGATTCACAAGCGTTTTCTGGAATGGGAAAAGGCGGGTTTCTTCGAGGCGTTGTGGCGAGCAGGATTGGCTGAGTACGACGAGATGGAAGGCATCGCCTGGCGTTGGCAAAGCATTGACGGGGCGATGATGAAGGCACCGTTGGCACAGGAATCCGTTGGCCCCAATCCGACAGATCGGGGGAAAAAATGGGAGCAAGCGGCATCTGCTGGTGGACGGGCGTGGCGTCCCCTTGTCACTCGTCGTAACCGGCGCCAACCGGCATGATGTATCGCAACTGGAAGCCGTGCTCGACGGGGTGATGATCAAGCGCGACAACCCGCCCCAACGCAGGCACAAGCATCTATGCGCGGATGCTGGCTACACTGGCGCTCCCGCATTGAAGATCATTGAGGCGCACGGCTACATCCCTCATGTGAAGGGGCGTGGGCAGGAGGCGGGTGAACTCAAGCGCAATCCCAACAAGCGCGCCCGGCGTTGGATTGTCGAAGTGGCGCATAGCTGGTTCAACCGGTTCCGCAAACTACTGGTCCGCTATGAAAAGCTCGATCGTAGTTTCGTGGCCCTCAATCACTTGGCCGCCGCAATTATCGCATTTCGGAAAGTGCCTTCGGTCGTCAATATTATTTACGGATAAGTTCTTATTCAAGAGAGAACGGTCGGTGATTACCAAGCATTTGCGCAACATTTTCCAGGATGGCGAACTGGTTGAAGAAAGCAATGTGCAAATTTTGCACATTGCCGGTTCTCATAAACCGGTCAAATTCTACAACCTTGATGCCATCATTTCTGTCGGGTATCGCGTCAACTCCAAGCGCGGCACGCAATTTCGCCAATGGGCGACCGGTGTTTTGCGCGACCATTTGATGCGGGCTGGACGCTGGATCGCGCGCGGTTCGAGCACAATGCCGCCGAACTGGAAGCGGCACTGGCGCTGGTTAAGAAAGCCGCGCAATCGCCCGAGCTGATTGCTGAAACCGGGCGCGGCCTGGTCGAAATCGTCAGTCGCTATACCCAAACCTTTTTGCTGCTGCAACGCTATGACGAGGGATTGCTGACCGATCCCAACGGGACGGCGGGCGGCGTGATGCCTTCCCTTGATAACGTAAGGCACTCCATCGCCAGCTTGAAAGCTGACCTTATGTCCCGTGGCGAGGCCAGCGATCTTTTCGGACTCGAACGCGGCGATGCGCTTGCAGCCATCCTCGGCAACCTTGATCAATCCGTATTCGGCGAGCCAGCTTATCCGACCATTGAAAGCAAGGCAGCGCATTTGCTGTATTTCGTCATCAAGAATCATCCGCTGGCCGATGGAAACAAGCGCACCGGCGCTTTCTTGTTCGTAGATTTCCTGAATTGTAACAATGCACTCATGCGGCACGGGCAGCCGATCATCAATGACATCGGACTCGCGCATTGGCGCTCCTGGTAGCCGAGTCGGCGCCGGCGCAAAAGGAAACGATGATCCGCTTGATTGAAAATATGCTGACCGGTGTGCGATGAACGGACAGCGTATTGGATATATCCGGGTCAGCGCTTTCGACCAGAACCCGGCACGGCAACTGGAAAGCGTCCAGGTTGACCGCACCTTTACCGACAAGGCATCGGGCAAGGATATGGATCGTCTGGCGCGCAATCTCGACGATTTGCGCCGTATCGTGTGCAGAATTTCATCGCCGCGCAAATACCATTCGCGCTCGAGATGTTTACCGTTTGGAAGAAGCAGGCGAGATATGGCAAAAATCCTGGATAAGTAGCTTCAAACAGTCTTGGCACAGGTCGCATTTGACGGAAACGCCATCACCAAAAACGGAGCCGTAGCCACCAACGAACGAAATGTGATGACCTTCCTGAT
>CAYRRF010000160.1:0-2119 GCA_964426595.1 uncultured Bdellovibrionales bacterium
CTTTCCTTTACGGCCGCGAGCAATAACTTTGAACTCGCAATTGCGGTGGCTGTTGCTGTGTTCGGAATTCATTCCGGTGCAGCTTTCACTGCGGTGATCGGCCCTCTCGTGGAGGTGCCTGTTTTGATAGCCCTTGTTCATGTTTCCTTTTGGCTTAAGAAAAAAATCTTTTAAATGACGGAGGTCTGCTGAAAATGAAAACCCGTGTTTTGATTCTTTGTACAGGGAACTCGTGCCGGTCACAGATGGCGGAGGGCGTGCTCCGGCACTACGGAGGAGAACGCTTTGAGGTGGAGAGTGCGGGATCAAAACCTTCCAAGGTGAACGAAACGGCGATCCGGGTCATGAAGGAAATAGGGATTGATATTTCCGGCCATCGATCCAAACACCTGGATGAGTTTAAGGAAAGAACCTTTGATTTCGTGATTACGGTGTGTGATCACGCGCAGGAATCCTGCACGGCGTATCTCAAGGCGGCGCAAAAGCTGCATTGGGGATTTCCTGATCCTCCGCATGATCAAGTGATTACTGACGCCGTGGTGGAAGAATTTCGAAAAGTCCGGGATATGATTCACAGAAAATTTAAGGTATTAGCTGAGAAGGGCACGTTTGAAAAACGAAGTGAAACGGAAATTCAGGGGTATGGTGAGGCGGATTTATAAAATCCGCCTCTTTTTTTTGTATCCACAACAGTGTGAAGCCCTTAAAATCAATGCTGAATTGTTAAATGCCGGAGGCGTTATGACAAACGAGTGTGAATTCCCAAAGCAGAATGCAACCTCAGAAGAAATCCGCAGGATTTTAACCAGCTATAAAACGGTTGCGGTCGTCGGAATTTCGGACAAACCCGACCGCCCCAGCCATCATGTTGCCGATTATCTTAAAGGAAAAGGATACCGGATTATTCCGGTGAATCCCCGGCTTGAAGAAGTCCTGGGTGAGAAAGCTTACCCGGATCTCTCTGCGGTTCCCTGGGACGTGGAAATTGTCGATATTTTCCGGAAGCCTGAAGAAGTTCCCGAAATTGTAGAGCAGGCCATTATGAAGAAGGCAAAAGTCATCTGGATGCAGGAAGGTATTGTGAATAATGCTGCAGCGGAGAGGGCCCGTGCTGCCGGACTTCAAGTTGTCATGAATAAATGCATGCTGAAGGAACACCATAAAATCTAAAATAAAATTCTGCAGTATGGGAATAGCTGCTGAGGGTTTTGAGTGAGCGACAAACCGCTGGTTTCGATTTTTACGCCGTGCTACAACCACGAGAAATATCTGGATGATTATTTCCGGGGGTTGTTTGCCCAGACCTACCGGAATCTTGAAATCATTATTTTTGATGATGGTTCCACAGACGGATCCTGGGAAAAAATCAAAACCTATGAGCCGAGACTCCGAGAGGCCTTTCCTTTTGTTGTTTGTGAGAAGCGCAAAAATGCCGGGCTTCTTAGAACCTCGGCAGCCGGAATAAAACGGGTGACAGGGGAATTTTTCTGCCAGCTGGAATCCGATGATTATTATCATCCGGAAAAGATCGCGGAAAATGTGCGTTATCTTCTCGATCATCCGGATGACGGCTGCGTGCATAGTGATTATGTGGAGATGACTGTAGAAGGAAAGCGTGTCCGCATTCATTACAAAGATCAGGGATTCAAGGTGCCTTCGGGCTGGGTTTATGAAGAGCTTTTGATTGTCCCTGCTGTGAAGCTTTTGACTTTTTGCGGGCGGACGGATTTGATTAAGCGGTATGTGGATTTTGATAAGTATGCGGATCGGGGATATTTGCGCAGTGACAGCCCCATGTGGTACGACCTCTCGCAGCAAACCAGGTTTGGTTTTATTGATAAGCCGCTGGGGTACAGCCGCTTAGTTGAGGAATCGGTTTCGCGGAGCCGGAATGGCACGAGAGTGACCGCGTGGCTGGAGTCCAGTTTTCAAATCAAATTTGATGCCATCAGGCAATACGGAGCCCCTGAACAGATACGCCAGCAGATTTTGGAGGAGTATCACGGCGTTCTTTTTAGAAAAGGAGTCCGTTATTGTGATCCCGTAATTTGCGTGAAGGGGTACGAGTGGCTTGTCCGGGAGCGCCCTGCAAAATACAAAACATTCCGCAATTGGCTCC
>CAYRRF010000161.1:0-2113 GCA_964426595.1 uncultured Bdellovibrionales bacterium
CGAAATGCGCTTCCAACAAGTCGGTGTCAAATCGGCTGATACTACCCCCGCCCCGCTCGAGGCGAAACCGGCCTCCGGCACGGTGGCCGATAACACGACCAACACAGCCACCGCGCAAGGGGTGGAAACGCCGGGCCCTGTGCCCGCCGGTGCGGTACAGGAATTGCCCACCAGCAATGCCGCCGCTTTGTATGATGCGGCTTTTCAGGCGTTGCGTGAACAAAAATACGTGCGTGCCGAAGAAGGTTTCCGCAAATTCATGCAAATGTTCCCCAACGATGATCTGGCCGGGAATGCGCAATATTGGCTGGGTGAAACATTCTATGTGCGCGGCAACTATGCCGAAGCTGCCAAAGTCTTTGCGCAGTCCTATCAGAAATATCCGAAATCGACCAAGGCTCCGGACAATCTGTTGAAACTGGGCATGGCTCTCAGCCAGACAGGCAAGAAGCAGGATGCCTGCGTCACGTTTGCACAATTGGGCAAACAGTTCCCCTCGGCCGCAGCGGTTATCAAACAACGCGCCGAGGATGAGATGAAAAAGCTGAATTGCGGCGCACCGGCAGTGCAGTGATGGTAGATGTATTAAAGTCAGTCGAAAAGCTGATTCTCTATCATAAATCTGGGCAATTGAAGGGCGAGGTGATGCCCGAGGATGATAACCCAGGATTGCCAAAAGATTCAGAAGAAGCTTTGTGCTATTTTACGTTGCCAATGGCTTTGAATTATCAGCGTAACTCGTATAGTCTTTGGAAAAGCGCGCATCGCACATATAATGATAAGGAAACCTCTTTTGTATTCGATCCATCAAAGGTAGTACAGTCGTCATTACTTGATTTGCAGCAGGCTCTTTTAAAATACAAAGTGGCCTTACAGCCGAATAAACACCCGCAGATTTGGATGACATTGTGCCAGACCTTGGTATCTGAATATCAATCATCGTTAACAGAATTCTTTAGCGTACATGATTTTGATATCATAAAAGTCTTGTCAACTATAACGGAACAAAAAAACAAATACCCTTATTTAGCTGGTCCTAAAATTTCAAATTATTGGTTATATGTGTTGTCACAATATACATCACATAAATTCAAAAATCTTCAGGCATTATCTGTGGCCCCGGATACACATGTCGTGCAAGCAAGTGTGCACCTAGGTCTTGTTCCGCCAGGAACGAACAACATAGAAGTAGCGGCTGCATGGCAAAAGGCGCTATGCAACACGACTTATAACCCCATTGATATTCATACGCCTTTGTGGCTATGGAGCAGGCAAAACTTCTTGCCGGAAGTTTAAGGTTATTTCCCGGCTACACCCCCGCCAAGGGAACGGCGGTGGCAGACTTGGTTTTGACAATTTTTTGCTCGGCCGGGACTTCGGGGCGGTCCAGAACCCCGCCATCGATCAGTATCTTGATCTCGTCCCCGGAAAGCGTTTCGTATTCCAGCAAGGCTTTTGCAATGCGGTCCAGCTGGTCGCGGTGACGTGTCAGCAGATCGGTGGCGCGGGCATAGGCCGCATCGACGATGTGGCGCACTTCGGTATCGACCATCTCGGCGGTTTTGTCCGACATGTTTTTGCTTTTCGCCACCGAATGGCCGAGGAACACTTCTTCGCTGTCCGAGCTGTAACGGATCATGCCCAGTTTATCCGACATGCCCCATTCCGTGACCATGCGCTGGGCCATCGATGTGGCCATCTGAATATCGCTGCTGGCACCCGTGGTGATTTTGTCGCGGCCAAAGATCAATTCTTCGGCGACGCGGCCGCCCATTGCGACGGCCAGATCGGCGCGGATTTTATTGATCGCCAGACTGACGCGGTCCCCTTCGGGCAGGCGCATCACCATCCCCAAGGCGCGGCCGCGTGGAATGATTGTCGCTTTGTGAATGGGATCAGAGGCGGGTTCGTGAATCGCGACCACGGCGTGTCCGGCTTCGTGATAGGCCGTCAGGCGTTTTTCTTCTTCGGTCATGGCCAGCGTCTTGCGCTCGGCCCCCATCATCACTTTGTCTTTGGCCTGTTCAAAGCAAATCATGTCCACCGCGCGCTTGCCTTGACGGGCGGCCATCAATGCGGCCTCGTTGACAAGGTTGGCCAGATCCGCGCCGGA
>CAYRRF010000162.1:0-2105 GCA_964426595.1 uncultured Bdellovibrionales bacterium
AGAAACCTTGTACTGTTGTGAAGAATCGATACCTTGAATCTGTGCGACTTCCCGATCATATTGCGCTTTGACATCGGCATCACTGATCGGATTTTTCTTGCTGTAATCCATCAGGAAAAGTTCAACCAGAAAGGTTTCACGAATCTGAGCCCATTGCTGCTTTGCTTCCGGCGTTTTATCCAATCCTTGTTTGACCGAAGCTTGGGCAAGCAACTCACGATTAACCAACTCTTCTTTAATCAGGTTACGAAGTTCGGGGCTATCCTTTTGCCCCCGTGCCAGTGCTGCATTGAGCATCTGATCAAACTGAGCATCAGGAATCTGTACCCCATTAACTGATGCGACATTTTGCGCAAACGCAATTGGCGCTGACAAAAACAACGAAGCAACAATGGCGGCAACTTGAGACTTTTTGTAATTCATTCTGACAGTCCTTACAAGATAATTAGTTAAAAGGCGTACTTGACACCAAAGCTGGTACCGAATGCTCGATACCCGTAGGTCTGGTTACCATAGTCATAGTCCAGCGACACATAACCCGATGTGTGCTTGCCCACGCCAAACGTCGCACCGGCATTGTAGATCATCGCATTACCCAGGTTCGGCGATCCGTTGAAATACAGCGATACCCCCTGCCCCGCCCCATACGAACTACCCATTGTGCCCTTGTTCTGGGTCTCGGCCATCCAGCTGACCCGCAGGAACGGATTCACCGTCAACCCACTATCGAACTTGTGCGTGCCACTGAACTCCGTCCCTACAAAGACCGGGACTGCGACGTTCTGGTTTGCCGAGTAGGTAAAGCCGGAGCCATAACCACTGGTGTTCTCCGTAGTGCTGGGCTGATAGATGTAGGTCGGTTGAACGGCCGCAAACGGGGTGACTTTCAGGTGACCATTCTCCCGCTTGAGGGGCAAGAAGGCATACCCCGCCTCAAACCGGCCGGCAGCCGTGTAGTTTTTGATGTTGACGTTGTTGCTGGTGTTGAATCCCAGTGTCTGGATCTGGCGGGTAAAGTTGGTATTGCCACCACCGAAGTAACCAACACCCGACAGATAGGCTGCGTCAAACTTGGTGTTGCCGTACAGGCTCAGGCCGAAGTTCTGGGTGTTGCCCGGGGTGATCGGTGTCGGTGCACTGTTGTAGCTGTAACCCGATTGCGACAGTGTGAGGCCCAGACCACCCACGGTGTCCCGCGCATCTGACTCGAACTCGTAGCCCAGCGTGCCTCCAACGATACGATCAGTCAGCGCATTGCTATACACGCTCGACTGGAAGAACGAGATCCACGGGCCACTGCGCCCACCCGGCAATAAACCTGGCTCGCCGGCATCGCTCATGCTCTGGGCCGGACGGCTTGATGCATAAACACGGTTCTTGGTACTCGCCGTCCGGCCAAGACCCGTGTCATCTGCACCCAAGCGCCAATCATTCATGCGTTGAGTAAACGAGTCGATTGACCGGCTAACGGCCTGGTAGGTCACCTGAGGCACAGCCTGGATCGAGGTGCCTGCCAGACCCTGATAGGTCTGATCCAGCGCCCCGGTATCTTCGATCGTCACCAACTGCGCCGTCGCCGCCTGGAAGAAAGCATTGCTACCCGCCGCCTGGAAGCTACCAATCGCATTACCAACGCTCGTACCAAACTTGGACATCCCGGCCGGCGCAAAGTTGGCACTGGAAACAATCTGAACACTATCGGCCGATTTGACCAGATCCATGTTCATGATCGCCGTGCTTTCGATGAGTAGATCACTATGTGTCAGGGTAGCCGTATCGCTGTTAGTCCTGAGGATTTCCTTGGTGACGGTTCCCGGTGCAATCAGGTGCGGGTTAATAAAGGAGGTACGAATCGTACCTGCCAGATTAAGAGCACCCGAACCCTCCAGACTGATCAGATCCGACAGGCTGGCATTGTGATCCAGCTTGATACCCAACACACCTGTACTGGTCTGGTTGAAGGTACCGGCAAAGCTGTGGTTCGCAACGGCGCTTTGTCCATTCAGGTGACTGACGAAGTAGCCCTTGTTGGTAAAGGTACCCGTGCCCAGGAAGGCCAAGCCATTGGCTGATTCGAAACGTGCGCCCTCATTGTTCGTCATAGT
>CAYRRF010000163.1:0-2085 GCA_964426595.1 uncultured Bdellovibrionales bacterium
TCGCGTTCTGCCTAACCATCTTATCAATCAAATCGCCGCAGGAGAGGTTATCGAACGCCCCGCCGCTGTTGTGCGCGAGCTGGTCGAGAATGCGTTGGATGCCGGTGCAACGCAGATTACTGTGCAGGCACGGGACGGGGGTTTAAGTTTTATCTCGGTTACAGACAACGGGTGCGGCATCGCGCCTAATGATTTGCCGCTGGCGGTACAACGTCATGCGACCTCAAAACTACAAGATGATAATTTATTCGCCATTCAAACGATGGGGTTTCGCGGCGAGGCTTTGCCCTCGATCGGTTCGGTTTCACGCATGGCCATTATCAGCCGCGTCAAAGGCGAAGACCATGCCTGGCAGATTAACGTAGAAGGTGGCGACGTCAGCCGCATGATACCGGCGGCGCATGATGTGGGAACTACGGTTGAAGTGCGGGATTTGTTTTTTGCAACGCCGGCGCGCCTGAAATTTATGAAGTCCGAAATGGCCGAGCGTACGGCGATTGTTGCCACGATGGAAAACCTGGCTTTGGCGATGCCGCATGTCGGCTTTACCTTTATGCATGACGGGCGGACATTGTTATTGTGCCCGCCGGATCAGGATTTGGCAGCGCGCGTGCAAACGGTGTTTAGCCCGTCCGAAGCGTGGATTGCCGCGGAATGCCAGGAAGACACGTATCAATTGAAGGGCATGTTGGCGACGCCGGCACTGACTGCACCCAATGCAGCCAATCAAATTTTTGTGATCAATCAACGCCCCATCCGCGACCGTACCTTGTCGGCGGTTTTGCGCAGTGCCTATTTAGATATTTTACCGCGCGACCGTTATCCGGTGGGCGTCTTGCATATCACTGCGCCGCTGGCCGCGGTGGATATGAACGTGCATCCCGCCAAAGCAGAAGTGCGGTTCCGCGATATCAATATCATTAAAACAATGATTATTCGTGCGGCGCGTCAGATTTTGCAAACACCGCTTGTGGCGGCTACCACACCGCTCGAGCGATCGTTGCAGGTCATGGCCGCACCGCCGCTGCGCCCTTATCCCAAAACTGTAACTGAGGCTTTGGCTCAAAATTTTTCCGAGGAGTGGCAGCCGCAGGCGCGCGTACAAGCGCCGCAAACAACCTCTCCTACTACAGAAGATACGTCTTCGTCGTCGCATTATCCGTTGGGTGCCGCGCGCGCCCAAATATTGTCCACCTATATCATTGCTGAAAATGAGCAAGGACTTGTCTTGGTGGATCAACATGCTGCGCATGAGCGTATCGTGTATGAAGACATGAAAAAAGCGTTGGCCAATAATAATGTAGCGCGGCAAGGATTGTTGATCCCGGAGATTGTCGAGCTGAATGCAGCCGATCAGAATTTGCTACTCAGTGCGGCACCGACATTAGAATATCTCGGGCTAAGCCTTGAGCCTTTTGGTGTAACGGCTGTTGCTGTGCGCGAGATCCCGGCCCTGCTGGGAGCAAACGCTAATTTGCAAAATTTATTGCACGACATCATTGCCGTTTTGAAAACCGAACAAGACCCCACCGCATTATTAGAGCGTCGTCTGTTTGATGTGTGTGCTAAAATGGCGTGTTACGGCTCGGTGCGGGCCGGGCGCACGTTGAATATCGAGCAAATGAACGCCCTGTTGCGCCAGATGGAAGAAACGGAAAATTCGGGGCAATGTAACCATGGCCGCCCCACCTATATTTCATTAGATATCAAGGCGTTGGAAAAATTATTCGACCGGCGCTAGTTTTTCCTTGCATAATTATCGGATTCCCTCCTATAGTCCCGCAACTTTTCACGGGAGAATCAGTCAATGGAAACCTCTTTACCTTTTATTCGTCCAGAGACGCAAAACCTGATTACTAAAATGACGAAGAACGTGAAATACCTTGTCCACGATGAAGGCAAGCTGGTTCTTATGAGTGAAAATTTTGAGCCCTTGGCCGAGCTGGAAGATGCTTTAGGCCCAAACCCTAAGCCGATACATCTACCGAAGCAGGCGCTTGTCGCGTAGCTACGGCGACACGGGCCGGACGGATAAGCCGGTCATGTATTTTGTAGCCGACATCTAAAACCTGCGCAATCGTGCCA
>CAYRRF010000164.1:0-2068 GCA_964426595.1 uncultured Bdellovibrionales bacterium
GTGGCATTCTACCAACTGAATTACCGCCGCATAAAGAACTATCATATGTAAAGTACGACTTTTGTCAACTATTCCCGCACACTTTTTATAGTGGGCGGGAGAGGACTTGAACCTCCACGAGTCGCCCCACATGCTCCTAAGGCATGCGCGTCTACCAATTCCGCCACCCGCCCAAGCAAGGGAAAAAAGTGACCCACCCGCGACTCGAACGCGGTACCCCCACCTTAAAAGGGTGGTGCTCTACCGGGTGAGCTAGTGGGTCAGCAAATCTAAAAGATCTAAACTTCGCGCAGCTCTTTGCTCTTTTTCTCAAGAGTTGCGTCAATTTCTTTAATAAAACGGTCCGTCATTTTTTGGACTTCTTCTTCCGTCTTGAATTTCTCGTCTTCGCTCACATGCCCCTCGCCCTGCATCTTCTTTGCCTTTTCATTGGCATCACGGCGCAGGGAACGGATCGTCACGCGGCCGCGTTCGGCCATGTCTTTACAGACCTTGATGAATTCTTCACGACGTTCTGTTGACAGCGGCGGAAAAACCAGACGGATCACCTTCCCGTCATTGTTGGGGTTGACCCCCAATTTGGAATTCATGATCGCCGCTTCGATATCTTTAAGGGCGTTAGCGTCCCAAGGCTGGATCATGATCTGCCGGGGATCCGGGGATGACACCTGAGCCAACTGCTTGATCGGGGTCGATGTCCCGTAATAATCAATGTGCATGTCGTCGATCAAGGACGGCTGGGCACGGCCAGTGCGGACTTCCGAGAACTCGCGCAGCATGGTCTCCATCGCCTTTTTCATCTTTACATCCACGTCTTTTAATATGTCTTTTGCTGTCATATGCACCCCCCGCGGTTAACGGACTATGGTACCTATTTTTTCGCCGTATACGGCGCGTTTGATATTCCCTTTTTGCAGCAGGTCGAACACGATGATGGGGATCGAATTATCCATACACATGGAGATCGCTGTCGCATCCATCACCTTCAAATTCTTCTTGAGGACATCAATGAACTTCAAACTCTCAAAACGTTTGGCGCTGCTGTCTTTCTTGGGATCGGCTGTATAAACACCGTCGACTTTGGTCGCTTTCATGATCACGTCGCATTTGATCTCGGTGGCACGTAACGCCGCCGCGGTATCGGTAGTGAAATACGGATTACCAGTCCCGGCGACAAAAATGATGACCCGGCGTTTTTCCAAATGGCGGATAGCTCGGCGCAAAATATACGGCTCGGCGATCGCGTGCATCTGGATGGCGGTCATGACCCTCGTTGGAAGACCGATCTGCTCGAGGGCGTTCTGCAGCGCCAGACCGTTCATGACGGTGGCCAGCATACCCATGTAATCAGCCACAGAGCGATCCAGACCGAAACGCGTGCTTTCCACCTGCCCGCGGAAGATATTTCCCCCGCCGACAACGATCGCCACTTCCACCCCGGCGTCATGGATCTCTTTGACTTGCGACGCTAAGGACGCGCACATTTCCGCGTCAATACCATGAGACAAACGACCAAGCAGTGCTTCGCCGCTTAATTTAAGCAATATCCTTTTATAGACAGGTTTCTTGCTATTTGGCACGGAGTTATTCACCCACCTTGTAGCGCACGAAACGGCCAACCATGATGTTCTCGCCGATCTTTGCGACTAAATCATTTAACATGTCCTTGATAGTCTTGCTGGCGTCGCGGACGAACGGCTGGGCCAACAGGCTTTCCACGTTCTCCGGATTCATTGCCGCGATATGCATCGCTAATTCTTTCGTGAACTTGATGAAATCATCGTTGCGGCCCACGAAATCGGTCTCGCAATTGACTTCCACAATGACCGCGATCTTGTTGCCGGCGTGAATATAGCTTTCGACGCGGCCTTCTTTCGCGCTGCGGTCGCTTTTCTTGGCCGCCATTTCCAAACCGCGCTGACGCAATAATTCTTTAGCTTTGGCAAAATCACCCTTGGCTTGATCCAACGCTTTTTTGCAGTCGATCACCCCGCAGGATGTTTCTTCACGTAATCGTTTGATATCTGAAGCTGAAATGGTCATCATTGCTAAATTCTCCTCTATCTAT
>CAYRRF010000165.1:0-2002 GCA_964426595.1 uncultured Bdellovibrionales bacterium
CGCACACGCCTGGCCAGCGAAGCCGGCCGCGACATCGAAGAGATTTTCGACGAGCAGCAGACAGAAATCGCGTTGGCTGAGAAATACGGCATTGACCTCAAACCACCGCCGGCTCCAGCCGCGACTACATTTGAACCGAAGGACCAACCATGACAGTATTAATCACAAAGCCGGTTCGACTTTCCGGAGTTGCAACAACAGGAATCAAAACCCTTTCACAAGATGTCGAGGCAGATTTAGTATCTCGTGGTTTTGCGACTCCTGTAGGTTTGGCTCCTGGCGTACAACAGGACAAAACAGACGTTTTGCTCGACAACATTGCGATGAGAATTGCAAGGGGATCGTCGCGCCCGGTTTTGCTTGGTTTCGGCTGTTCAATTTCGCAGATGGATCAGGCTATTCCGCACACGACGACCACAACAGTGAGCGGAGAAACAAAGGCGGGCGCCGCTACTATAAACGTCGCATCCGGCGCAGGATTCACCAATGGCGACAAAGTAGGCATTGCTTTGTATGACGGCAGAATCTGGAAAACAACAATTACTGTCTCCGGAAACACTCTCACGCCGGCCACTGCAACGCCAAAGCTCATCCGCAATACTGCAATAGTCTCCAAATATACAGCAGCAATGTCTCCGGACATAAATCAACCAATCAACATCACGCGCGGTGCCGTGCAGCTGCTTGGCGGCGGTGTTGAAGTCGTCACCGGCTACGGATACGGGGGCGCGCTGTGCGGGCAAATGGTGCAGGATTTCATTACCTGGTTCCGGCATTACCGGCCGCACATTTGCGTTTTTTCGCTATTCGAGAACGATTTGACGGCGCCTGCTACAGTTATCAGCACCGTCGAGCAGCTGAAAGGCATGGCGCGCTTTGTAGCCGGCTTTTGCGTGCAGAATGACTGCATTCCAGTGGTGTACTCATCCATACCGTACAACCTTGTCTTGCAGGCAAGGTGCGCAGACTATGACGAGCTGGCCAGCTGGGTCGTCAACGGATTGCCGAATGAAATAAAGGGGGCTCGTGGGTTTAATGCGTCCACGCAATGGCTGGACACGACAGTAACGACAACGCGAGGGCCTATCGCCGGGTGGACCGATGGCGTGCACCCAAATATCGATCACAGATACGCCGTCGCACAAGCCGTTGGCGTGCCTGCATTGGCTGACATTGTTCCAGAAAGCGCGTCACTGCTTGATTTTTGCCAAACACCGCGGAGTCTCGCGAATTGCGAAGGAACCGGAGGAACAAATGAATCAATGGTCGGCGGTTCTGTCGTTCCGGCATCATGGACGTGCTCGCGGTTTGGATCACTAGCCACGATGGCCAGCAGCAGAAATGCAGACGGATCTCTGAAGTTCGTTTGCTCTTGGCCAGCTTCAGGCGCTCGCGAAAGAAATACAGACTACGGGTTTTTCCGATACTCCTACACCTTCCCGGCGGCATGGTCTGGCAGCGGCGCGTACTTCCGAGGATACATGCGCGCCAGAATAATCCGGAACAGCGGCGTATCACAGTTTTTCAATCAGGTTGTCGTCACCTCGGGAGAATACTACAACGCAGACACAGGTGTTGGCGGCGCTTTGTCTCTGCCAGCTGGTGACGACATTATCTGTATCGAAACGCCAGAATTCACGCTTGGCAGCACTCAGTCAATAATCACTGTCGGCGTTTTGGTCCGGCCAGTAACGAACGCTTCGCCGTCGCAAATTGACACGTTTGAATTCGACCTGTACGAATTGGGAGTTCTTCCGGCGACCGCTCCGATGCCGATATAAACCGCGGGCATTTCGTCAACTCCCGCGCCTTATCGAGTTGACGCCGTCCCCGTAAAAAGCGGGTCATGGAGGAATCCTCATGACTCGCTTTTTTGTTACCCGCCAGATCCCGTTTTCCCGCGCGCCTGCGCCCGAGCGCGCCCCCGATGCCGGCGCCGACCAGTCCGACCTCGTGCTGTCGATGTCCTTTGCCAGCGATACGCCTTACGAGCGCTGGTGGG
>CAYRRF010000166.1:0-1962 GCA_964426595.1 uncultured Bdellovibrionales bacterium
CACGGCAAAAGGTCGTTTTTCCGCTTCCCTGTGCGCCATGCGGATGGAAGATAGGGTGCGGTATCTCCGGCAGAAAACAGCTGATCAAATAGACAGCTACCAGCGGCTGGTGTTTCTGGTCAATGTTCAGAAAATCGAACACGTCCCATATATTCCCATCCTGTTGTGGGGGTAGCTGCGCCTCCTGTGTTGAATACGATCGGAAGAGTATGGGAACCTTGTCCGTCATTTCCCACTTGTCGGCGGTGACTTTTATGACCTTGCCGTCGCCCATGTCATACCAGAAAGCCCCGGCCTGTTCCGCCACGCGGTTGTGCAACGGGATTGTCGGAGATTCAAAGAGCGCTTTCCCTCGCAAGGTATTCATGGTTTGGGTCAGGGCATCGGAGTTGGGCGCTTTGCCGGTCTGTACGAAAAACTGATAACTCAGGATGTCCTTCACGCGCGACGATTTCAGGGGATGGGTTTTGTTCTCGATGAAACAAAAAGGTTCCTGATGCTGGTCTTTAAAGAGCGTCATTGATTCCTGGGCAATCCCCAGAAGAATTTGCGCCTGTGTCGGTTTCTTTTTTTCCTCTCCACCCTGATTGCCCGGAGATGTCGCCCCCTGTGTACTCTCAAAAGCAGCCAGATGTTCTTCAGATAGTTTATGTGCAATCATTTTTGGCCCCCTTTAAGAAAGAAAGCTGATCTTCGGCTGTGCCGGTCAGTAGGATGTCCAACTTGTAATCAACTTCCGCAAGTTCCCCCAAGCTTCGGGCGAATAAAACCGCACCTGCCTCTGTTAAGGCGGAAGGGTCCCTTTTGACTTTCAGGCGCAGTCGGTGCAGGTGCTGCGAACGATCACAAAGTTGGTAGTAAATTTCTGATATGGCTGTTTCAAATCCCCTTTGAAGGGTCCGCCGACGCTGGAGGGTGGGGTCAACAGGTGCGGGTTTTCCAGGTGTTATCCCCAAATATTTACAGGCGTCTTTAAAATCATATCCGTGAAGTTTCTGGATGAGCGTGATAACGTCCCCACCTTCTGAACAGCCAAAACAAAACCAACTTTGACTGTCGGAATAAACCGCCAATGCCGGTGATTTGCCCTCGTGAAAGGGACACATGCCCCGCCATGTTCGCCCTGACTGTCTTAAACGGATTCCTTCGCTTTCAATGGTTTGCACTATTTCAGGCCTAGGTGAGTTCATGGCGTGCCCCCGTTCAGCGTGGTGTTTTCCTTCTTTTCGGTGAAGCGCATTCGCTGCCGAAGATAATCAAGGAAGGATTCCTTCGGGTATCCCTTCACTCGGCCAACATAAATAAAGCTTGTCGGCCCTTTCCCTACGCAGTCATCGTTGGCAACTGTTCGCGGTGCCATTGGCAAAATGTCACGCCACTTGAGCCAGTTCCGAAAAACAACCGGCGGTAGTTCCGCCGCGATTGCTGCCAATATCGTTTCGCGTTGCGAGTTAGCTTCCTCGTGCTTCATTTTCTCTTTCATGATGGTTTGCCCCCATTTTTTATTGGGCCAGGACGACTGGCTCTGCCTACAAATAAGTCAAGGTTCGTGCCATCAGAAATAGCTTCGTATTAACAATGACTTAAGATGATGTTAGGTGATGGAAGTGATTGGTTATGAGGGTAAAATCTTCATATTGACGACATTATTTATGATATTAAGGTAATCATATTAGTCGGCTGCTTCAAAATGAAGACTTCAAGTGGTATAAAATATTATTTTTTGTTTGGTTTTGCTCGATGAATATTTTGCTTCAGGCTTTTTATTTTTATTCCTGTTGCTTTCTCAAGTTCTTGTTCATTAGACTTATAGCGGTTTAAATTATATTCTGCATACAGGTTCCGAAATTCTTTGTTAGCCTGATCTAACGGGAGGTTTAATAATGATGACACGGCCGGATATATTCTGACAGGGTCATCCTTAATACCTTTTTCTTTCGTGTAAAGAACTTCTAAAAGGTA
>CAYRRF010000167.1:0-1949 GCA_964426595.1 uncultured Bdellovibrionales bacterium
CATCACCGCATGAAACCCTTGAACGGACTTAAACTGCCAGGCTAGTGCAAAACCTAATGCGGATAAGGCAAAAGCATTTAAAAATAGCGCGAATGCAAAACCCGCAAGCATATTAAAACTAAGCGGCATTCCCGCCAAAGGGGCAGCCGCAAGAAACAGCATGCCTTGAATCACGGCAACGGTTGTTCCTCCAAGCACTTTACCTCCCACCATGGCCCAGCCCGGTGCCGGTGAAACAAGAACAGACTGCAAAAAGCCTTCGCTGCGGTCTTGAATCAGTGAAATCGATGAGAAAATTGCGGTGAATAAAATGACGAGCAAGATTGTACCCGGCAAAAAATACTGCAAATAACTGACCTGAGAAAGACCCGCGCCGCCATCCGAGGACGTCATTTTAAAAGATCCTCCAAGCCCTGAGCCCAGGAAAAACCAAAAGATCAGCGGCGTTCCAATCGCGCCCGCAATGCGGCTCGGCTGGCGGAAAAAGCGAGTCATTTCACGTAGCCAAAGAGTGTAGAGAGCTAGAAAACCGCGCATCATAATTTTTTCTCCTCCCAAAACGAATGTCCTGTTTTTGCCAAAAAAACATCCTCAAGCGTCGCTTTGCGGAAGGTGACTTGTTCCATTTGTTCTGGAAAAGCGGCCAACAGCTCCGCGGCAAACGCGGGACTTCCAGGGTGCTCAACCCGCACACCGCGGCTTATAACCGCCGTGCGCCAGCCAAATTTCTTTCGAATCGCTTCCGACAACACCGCGGGTTCCGCGGTCATGATTTCAGCAAAATCAGTGCCGACCGCTTGGAGTAATTCTTTAGGGCTTCCAAGCGCCGCGATTTTTCCATGATTCATAATCACCATCCGGTCCGCGCGCTCCGCTTCATCCATAAAGTGAGTGGTCACAAGAACGCTCACACCCTCTGCGCGCCGCAATTCCATCAGATAATTCCACAACTCGGCCCGGGCGCCTGGATCGAGTCCTGTCGAGGGTTCGTCGAGTAAAAGCACTGCTGGCTTATGTAAAAGCCCTTTAGCGAGTTCCACACGCCGCTTAAGCCCTCCGGAGAGCGTTCCGGCCATATCGTCACGGCGATCCGTAAGGCCCAGCCGGTCTAACAAGGTTTGAGCTCTTTGCCGCAAGGCCGCTCCGCTCAGACCGTAAAGGTGGCCCTGGTGCAGAAGATTTTCAAATACCGTGAGTTTTAAATCCAGCGCTGGATTTTGAAAAACGACCCCGATTTTTTTTCTGATCTCCCGATAATCCTGTGTTAAATCCATCCCTAAAAAGGTGACCATGCCGGAAGCCGGAAGAAAAAGGGTTGAGAGAATGCGAAACAAAGTGGTCTTACCGCTGCCATTGGGGCCCAAAACCGCAAAGACTTCGCCTTGCTTGATATTCAAGCTCACGCCATCAAGGGCGTTTCGGACGGAGCGGCCGGTTTTAAACGTATGAACTAAATCTTTAATTTCAAGAATAGACTCTGTCATAAGCTCTCCTGCCCTGCCTGAGCAACCGCTAAAAAAATTTATTGTTTATCCACAATAAGTAAAATCAAAAGCGCTGAAAGATAAATAATCGACGCGTGAAACATCGGGCGCGCATACCGCTGAATATTTTTGACAGCTTGAAGCGCTCTCCATAGAAAAAAAAGTCCGAGTCCCAACGCGCCCAGACCGTAAATCCAGCCAGCCATCCCGATCCATACGGGCAGCAGCGACATGGGAATCAAGGCAAGCACGTAGCATAGAATATGCCGTGCCACCCGTTTACCCGTCGGATCATTGACCGACAGCATCTTAAAACCCGCCCGGACATAATCTTCGCGCCAAAGCCAGCTGATCGCGTAAAAATGCGGCATTTGCCACAAATAAAGAATCACGAAAAGAATCCAGGCTCTGTGACTGAAAGGCCACTCCACCGCGGCCCAGCCTGCCAATGTGGGCAATGCACCC
>CAYRRF010000168.1:0-1880 GCA_964426595.1 uncultured Bdellovibrionales bacterium
GTGTCGGTTTGCTTACGTGCGGGGGAGGTTGTGCATGTGCGCGGGGCGAACGGTGTGGGGAAGTCGACACTTTTTGCAGGATTAGCGGGTTTACCGGGGGCGGCATTGGAGGGGGATGTGCTTTTTGCTGGAGCTCCTTTGGTAGGCGCGGCGCATGATCGGGCGCGGCAGGGGCTTTTTTTGGCTTTTCAGCGACCTGTTGCTTTGCCAGGAGTCACGGTATTGGCCCTGTTACGCGCTATTCGCGCCGCGCAAACGGGGGAGCAGCCCGGATCCGGCGCTGTGCTCGCCGAGGCACCTGAGCGCCAAGCTGCGCACCCTCACCTTGGACCGAGGATGTTCTTGAGCGCTTCGTTCACGTGGATTTTTCTGGTGGCGAAGGAAAGATGCTGGAACTCTTCTTTTTACTTTGGTCCAGGCCACGTGCCGCTCTTTTAGATGAAATTGAGGCTGGCCTTGATGAGGCTCGGCGCGCGATTGTTGTGCGAGAGCTGCGAGCCTTGGTGGACCAGGGGGTTGGTTTGGTGGTCGTTTCCCACGATGCTTCTTTTGCAGATGCCTTGCATCCCACAACCACGGTTGTTCTTTGTTAGCACTCTTCACATGTGAGTGCTAAATATGCTACCCTTCGGGGGTATGCATCTTATTCCTACCGTCATTGAAAAAACATCGTACGGCGAGCGCGCGTACGATATCTACTCTCGTTTACTGAAGGATCGTATTATTTTCCTCGGTTCAGCTATCGATGATAGCGTGGCGAATTCGGTTATTGCCCAGCTTCTTTTTTTGGCGAGCCAGGATGATTCTGCGGATATTAAGTTGTACATCCATTCTCCCGGGGGTTCGGTAACTGCGGGCTTGGCTATTTACGACACGATGCAGTTTATTAAGCCGGATGTTTCGACGATTTGTGTTGGCATGGCGGCTTCCATGGGGGCGTTTCTTTTGTCTTCTGGGGCTAAGGGTAAGCGCTTTGCTTTGCCTAATTCCGAGGTGATGATTCATCAGGTTCTTGGTGGAGTACAGGGGCAGGCAACGGATATCAAAATTCATGCCGAACGTATTTTAGAAATGAAGGAAACGTTGAATACGATTATGGCGGCGAATACTGGGCAGTCTTTAGCGAAGGTTACCGAGGATACGGAGCGAGATAACTTTATGACCGCAAAACAAGCGTTGAAGTACGGATTGGTGGATAAAATCGTTACAAAAGCTGCCTAAGACCTTGACATTTTGGCTATTTTCAGATAAGCTTCCGCGTCATATTCCCTTGGGAATGTGCCCGGTTGACTGCGGTCACGACAAGCATGGGGATGTATCGTACAGTGCCACCTGGGTCCGCCTGGGTAAGCACCGTTGATGTATCTTCTTGACCGCAGTCAACCGGTTTTTGTTTTTACTCGAGAATCAACTCTTCTCCGTTTACTGGAGCTGGGGCACTGGCGGCTTTTCCGACCAGGCAAGTTTGTGGCAGTGAACGATATGTTGAACGGAATTCTCGTTCCGTTTTTGTGCCATCTGGACGTTCAATGATGTATGTGAATGTGGTGGTGGCTCCAGGGTGTGGCGCCTGACATTCTTGCTTTCCCGGAGGCAGCTTATCTGTTTCTTTGATCACCTTTGCGCCGTATCCGGTCCAACTCAAAACTTCCGGTGGGGTATAGTACCCCTTTCGGCCATCTGACGTACCCCAAAAGTTAAAGAAGAGTTCACTCGTTGCGGTGTCGTTTATTGTTTCTAGTAAGACGTAGTTTGCGGTGTCGTTGGTGATTTTTAGATCAGGTGCAGGATCGTAAATTGTCGCGTCTGTTCCCGGTTGATTATTGGAGGGGTCATTGTAGTAGCTCACGACAAGGGAGTGATTACGACGTTCGGCGATA
>CAYRRF010000169.1:0-1056 GCA_964426595.1 uncultured Bdellovibrionales bacterium
CGTGCCTTTCGGCCTTGATCTGATAAGGCCTTTTTCTTTTGGCGGCAGTACTTTTTCCCAACGGATGGGTTTTTATTGGAATGTTACCGCAAGCGATGGGACCAGCGCCCAGGGCGAGGTCGCTCCGTTGGAGGGCGTCAGCCGAGAAACGCTGCGCAAAGCTAAACATGATCTGGAAGTGGCCGACGGTATTTTTAAAGGCCTCTCCATCCCAAATGACAAAGAAGAATTTTTCACCCGTCTGCGCAATGAGCCTGCTTTGCAGAGTTGTTGCCCGTCAGTTCGTTTTGGTGTCGAATCAGCGTTGATCATGCTTGCATCTCGATCGCAGAAAGTCCCGTTGCATATTTATATCGGCGGGAACGCTAAACATATTGAAAGCGCCTTTTTACTTCAAGGGACCAATGAACAGATCATGGCGGAAGCGAGAAACGCTTGGGATGCTGGAGTGAAGGTCTTTAAACTAAAAGTTGGCAATCGTAATATTCCTTTTGATGTGAAGAATGTACAGGACCTGCGGGCTTTAGGGGCCAATGAGATCGTGGTCCGGCTTGATGCGAACCGGGTGTGGTCGCTGGCTGAAGCCCAGTTGTTTGTGGAATGTGCGGGCTTGCAGAATATCGAGTTTATTGAGGAGCCTGTCGGAAATGCCGACCGTTTAGCAGAGTTCTATCATATAACGCATATGCCAGTTGCCTTGGATGAGACATTATTGCTTTTGCGCTGCGGTGTGAGCGCCCCCGGCCGCTGTATGCCGACTTTGGCGAATCAAGAAGGGGTTAAAGCTTATATCATTAAGCCGGTTGTTCTAGGAGGGGTCATGGCGGCCCTCGATTGGATCGAGGAAGCCCGTCGTAACGGGAAAAAGGCCATTGTCTCGTCTTGTTTTGAGACAGCTGTGGGGTTTGAAATGGTCAAGGCCCTTGAAGCCAAGCTGGCTCTTGAGCAAAAGGCCATTGATTCGGTTGTGAACAAAACTCACGATTTTCTTAACTTTTGTGACGGTCGTGAAGTCAAAATGGCCGTCGAAAGAATCTTTGATCCTTGGACAGTAAC
>CAYRRF010000169.1:1066-1845 GCA_964426595.1 uncultured Bdellovibrionales bacterium
GCGTTTTTATGCGTAATTCGATCGCGATGATATGGGGAACGCGCCGGATCACCTGGGAGCAAATGGATGCCTACTGCGCCAATGCTGTCGGGCAATTAAAAACGTTTGGATTTAAAGAGGGGGACAGGGTGGCGATCTGCGCCCCGACGTCCCCTGAATATATCATTGTCCTTTTTAGCCTGTGGCGCATGGGTGTGGTGGTGTGTCCGGTCAATTCAAAGCTTCCAGCCGCCGGCATTGCGTCATACCTCTCTCAGATCCATGCGGTATTATTCTTAACAACGTCCCAGATCAAGTCCACGCATCATGGGATTTCAACGCGCACGCTGATCTTAAATGAGATCGTCAATTTTGATGCCAGAAATGGCTTCCATAAAGAATATCAAAGCTGGCAGCCTAAGGAAGAGCAGGAGGTCACGATCATAGCGACCTCGGGGTCTAGCGGTCAGCCAAAACCTGCCGTGCATACCTGGGGTAGTCACTATTATAACGCGCTTGGAGCGCCAGAACTGATCCCTCTGACGCAGGATGACAGGTGGTTATTGTGCCTGCCGCTCTATCATGTCGCTGGTATTGCCGTTTTAGTGAGGGTGTTGGTTGCCGGGGCAGCCATTGTGCTTGGTGTTGAGGATGATATTTCTGAAACGATCCTTAAGCGTCACGTGACCCATGTGTCATTGGTTTCAACGCAGATGTTGCGTTTGCTGGCGCGCGATCAGGGTGTGGCGGCGCTTAAGTCCGTTAAATATATTTTGCTGGGTGGGAGCGCGATCCCGTCG
>CAYRRF010000170.1:0-1825 GCA_964426595.1 uncultured Bdellovibrionales bacterium
ATCATATTCGCCGTAGGATACGAGTCCCTCGGCTGTCCGCTCTTCCCATTTACCGACAGGGTTTGTACGTGCAATCGTTCCGGCATCCTTTCCCTCTTCAATTGTGGCTTTGCCGTATTTTGTCGGTGGCGTCGTGCCTGACGCATCGGGGGCCGTGTGCCAGATGCGTACGGCAACGGTATTTGGTTCTTCTTGCATTTCGTATTGCAGGGTGAGACGACTGTCTTTATCTAAAACTTCCTGATAAGCGATGTGGCCGGTGTCGTCTTTGAATACATGGACGACCGGCGCATCATCCGCATCGGATAAAACGATTTCCTTGTCGTACTCTTTGGCAACGCCGTAAGGAAAAGCTTTTCCGATTTTTTCAATTGTAAAGGACATGACGCGCCTCCTGGGAGTGATTAATAGTTACTTTGTACAAGCTGCCCGGTGATTTTTAAGGCGGTGCTCGCAGAGAATTGCTGTCCTGTGTTCACTAGGTGGTTGTCCACGAAAAGTGTAACATCCTCGCTAACAAACGTCGCCGTATCGGTATCACAGATAAAGTCAACGGCGCGCCGGTCGCTGCGGTAATGCAGGGATTCCAGCTCGTAGGTTTGCAACGCATGATCCTTGTTTTGATCAAAGCCGCTGGCGATGATGCGCGCCGGGCCCTTGGTTATTTCCTGTGTCAAACAGTACGGATTGCTCGGGTCGTAATACAGCGTGTCCGTATCTGTGCGTCGTACAATATCCGTGATAATCCCATCGACGCGGTCATCGATAACGGCCGTGGCCGGCTCAATTTTTTCCGAAGCATCCTTGCAGCTGGTGGCGAACAGCGCCAACGCGAGCAGGGCGGTGGATTTAAAGGTCATGCTTATTCTCTTGTGCTTTCTTGCGTGCAATAAGGGGATTGAAATCGCTGTTCTGTCCGAAAATTTGTACAATTTCCGCAATCGTTCCGAGAGGAAGATGGTCGTCATTGACAAAATATTCGAAGTCTGCGATGCCGCGATTTTGGTCGAAAGTGATATACAGGCCTTGGTGGTTATCCAGCCTATCAAAAGTTTCTTCTTTTTCTATCGAACCGTTGGGGCGGAAGTTGCGCTCTATAATCAACATGTCTTCATGGTAAATGGTTTCCGTTTTTACGACCTGACCTCCGGGGTGATATTCTTTGCAGGAAAGTTCGGTATTATCATGGTAAGTCGTAATCGATGTCAGGTGGCCTTCTTCATCATATTCCTTCCACTCCCCACATTTGACGACAACAGGCGTTCCATAGGCATTCATTTTGTGCCAGCCTTCTTGTTGGATTTTGCCGTTTGGATAGTAGTGAACGACCTGGTCTGAAACGACACTGCCTGAATAGCCTATAATGCTTTGTGGAGAACCATCTGAATAATACGTTTTTTCCACACCGATTTTTCCACCCATGCGCCAGGGCGTTTCGCGCACCAACTTCCCGTTTTTAAGTTCTTTTTCGATGCCATCTTTAACATTGTTTGTGTAGGGACAGAAAATGGAAGTGAACCCTCCCTCTGAATCAAATGTGTATGTCTCTTCCTCCCCATGTTTTTCACCCGCAACATTATAGCGTGTAATCTTTTTGGGACGTTTCATCTGCCAAGGCCATTTGCGCTGCACATAGGTTGTAACCGTCTTTGAGCCATCGGTATGGCGTTCTGTTTCTTTCTTATTAAGGCCAAATATATCGAAAAACATTAGAAGGTTCCTCCTGGTGAGTATGCCAACATGTAGGCCTGGCGGATGTCATGCGACAGAAACAGGGATTCATTGGTGTTTTCTTTAAATAAATTGCCGACAAACGTGCCAACTT
>CAYRRF010000171.1:0-1769 GCA_964426595.1 uncultured Bdellovibrionales bacterium
CATTAGAATTAGGAGCAGCTCCTTTCTGAGTAGTTTGGAAAAATTTTTGAATATTAACTCTTTCGGCATCACGTCTAGCATATCCATCATCACCAAGTGTTTCTAATACAATTTCATTGTCTCTATTATCTCTAACACCGATTTGAAAAATAGCATGTTTATTTGCAAACAAACCCTCAGTTTCTAAGTCAAATTGTAATCTATGCAAACCATTATAATCTTCAATACCCTTAAATAATCTTTTACCTGTTTGTATTAAAAATTGTTCAGTTGGACTAAACATAACGAAATATTTAGACATTTCTTTACTAAAAACATCTACACCACCGTTTTTAAAGAAATTAACTAAATCGTTATATGATCGGCTACATGTAGCCATAAACTTATAACCATTCTCAAGTCTATCTGGTGATTTATTAACACCATCACTTGTTTTAAGTTTAGTGATTTTTATACCATATTTGGTACAATTTTCAATAATTTGTAGATTTTTCCCTTCATATAAAATGTCTTTAACATCTTCTTTAAACCAAAGAAATGGTTTATAATTGTGGGTTTCTATTGTTTTACCTTTTTCAGGATCATTAATAACAAGAGAGACATTAGGTTCAGAGTAACCAGCTTCAATTGCTATAATGTATTTTTGTGGATCTCTTCCTTGTAAAAAGGATTCAATTCTTTCTCCACTTACTTTTGTTTCACTCATAGTTTACGTTTTTTTTTACGAAACTACTAATGAATTTTGATTATATCAAGTTATAACCTATAAAAATTTTTAATTTTGTAAGACAAAATTACATTTTTTATTTGATAATTTCAAGTTTTAACTATTTTTTTATATCTCCTTCTAAAATATTAATGTATAAAGATTCCCTAATTGGAACTATTAAGGTTCCAGTACCATCTAGAAATTCAATTTCAAATTGACCAATATATCTACCATGTTTAGAAGTTTCCTTTGTATTGAACTGATATACAATATAATATCTTTCACCAGTACAATCACTTTGAGGTAACACAAGTTGAGTTTTTGCCTTTTTTTTCGCTATTTTTTTAACACCAGTAACAACATCTGTCATGGTAAAAAAAATATTGGCATTTTGAATTAATTCAAAAAATTTATCAAAATCATTTCTACCATCATTAATTAGTTCCAATTTTAAAATTGGAAGTGTTGCATTTTTATTGATATTAAATACCATGTTAAATTGTTATAATTATTTTATGATGTTTTGTTAAGAACATATCAGCCTCTTCAATAAGAGTATCTAACAAAATATCACATTTATTCGATTTAATTAAATTTTCTTTCCAATGAATAACACGTAAATTAGAAGGATGTCCTATTAATTCTGGCATAATTCCAATATTAAATCCTTCTTTTATTGAAAAAATATGATCAACTTGAAATTTATTTCCATTGCCACATCTACCTAAATTATCTAAATTTTCAAATAAATGTTTATATTTATTAAGATTTTTGTTTGTTATATTTCTAACTTTATTATAATATTTTTTGTATTCAGGTTGCTGTTTTAAGAAATCAGAATATTCATAGCCAAACCTAGTTTTAAATGATTTTTCATAATGTTCTTTTGTTCTAGTACCACTATTTCGTGTTAAATTATTATCGATAATATTTTGCATACTAGCTTTAGATACTTTCATTTGTTTATCAGTTCTAGGTATTTTTCTTTTAATTTTATATTTTTTAATTAAAAACCTAATTCTACCTATTTTTACATTTAATTTTATACATATTTCATTTT
>CAYRRF010000172.1:0-1757 GCA_964426595.1 uncultured Bdellovibrionales bacterium
GAAATGAAGAAGTTCATGGGATCTACGGCGGTCGTAGCGGTTGCGGTCGTGATGTTCGGCTCGATCATGACCGGGTCCGTGTTGGCGTATCAGGCGCCGCGCAAAGCTCAGGATGATGCGCGGCGGTATAGCCGAATGGCTCGCGAGATGTTTGCGAACGGCCGAACGACGGATGGGGTTAAGTTGCTGCGCATGGCGATCAAGACAAATCCGTTCGACCCGACTTTGCGCATGGATTATGTGACGATCATGAGCAAAAAGGGAGAGGCTAGTCTTAAGGAGGGGCAGCGCCTGGAAGCGATCGCAGTGTTCCGTAGCGTTGAGGAGGAATTGATGGCGGCCGCCAAGTTGTTTAAGGATGGCGGGTCGAGCGCGAACGCCGGCCATTGCTTGATGCAAGTCAGTCAAATATATCGCTATGTTTATGAAAATGAAGGAATGGCACGGGCGTATGCGCAAAAAGCATTGGAACTTGATCCGAGCACCCCTCAGCCGCGCTAGTCAAAAATATTTCGGCGGGCCATTGATTTTGAATGCTTACAAATGTATATAATAGTAAAATGAATTATAGATTTATATGTAAAAGATTAATACTTTTCGTGAGCTTTATTGTTTTATCGGCGCTCGCGACTGGCGCCTGGGCCGATGGTGAGACCCGGCCGAAGCAGCGGCCCTTGGTGGTGGCGGCCGTCCGTGGCGGTGCCTGGAAATGTCTGGCCAGTGACCCATCCGTTCGAAGCAGTGTAAAACCTGGCGATCTTTTGCGACCAGGTGATCGGCTTGAGACGTTTCAGGGAAATGAAGTGCAGATCGCATTGGATGACCGGGGTCAAAATTTGGTGGCGCTTCAAGGGGCTTTTAAGCTTCGACAGGATGGCAAGGGGACCGATGTCCAGCTGGATCGAGGGCGCGCGTTAGCGGTCTTGGACGGTTTGAAGGGAAAAGGCGGGTTCAGTGTTTCGACGCCGACCGGAGTGGCTGTTGTGCGCGGAACACGCTTTGGCGTGGATGCGCCGCTTTTGGGCATGGATGTTAAAACGTTCAAGGGCGAGGTTTCGGTGCAAGCGATCAACGCGCAGTCGGGTCGTCGAGGCGGAATGGCGATTTTGGTGGCTAAGGGGTTCAAGACCCGCCTGGATGCGGTAACGGGCCAGACTCCCGCTCTTGCCGCATTGAACGCTCGGGATACGGAGGAATACCAAAAAACATTTGCCAGGCTCCGCGATACCCGTAACTCTATGCGGGCGAACGGACGCGCATGGTTTGCCGCATCGGATGCTGCGCCGCGATCCGTGTCTGTCCCCGCCGCCGAAAGTCGTGAATCGGCGTCCAAGCAGGAGAATGGTTCGATCGTTTATTGAGCCTAGTGTCTGCTTGGCAACAAGCCCCGCCATCAAGCCCTGTGATACAATTTCTCGAATGAAAAATGCCATTTGCCCATCAGAATTGTGGAACTCTGTTTGTTCGCGGTGGTGTCTGCCCGATCGCGTCCTGGACTTGTTGTGCCAGGACCCTGTTTTTTTAAAATCGTTCCGCTCGCAAGTCGGCGTACAAATCGCGTTCACGCTGAGGGCACACACGTTGGGGGTGATGGATTGCTACGAGCGGAACTTTGTTCCGCGCACGGCGTTAGGATCAAGAGACAAAGCGCTTTTTAGACTGTTTTTGGCTTTGCACGATATCGGTAAGCCGGCGGCGATAGAGGCCGGAGACAAGCGGTGGCAGCATCGGTTCACGGTCGCGATGTTGCGTCGGAC
>CAYRRF010000173.1:0-1705 GCA_964426595.1 uncultured Bdellovibrionales bacterium
TAAGTATAAGCAAAGGAGAACGCCCCATGAAAAAAAAAACAAAAAATACAGAGAGGTTAGCAACCGCAAACAAAGAATGGGGCTTTTGGGGGACAGCCGAGCGCAACGGGTATGACGCCGCATTGACCTGGAACGCCACCAGCAAATTTTTAATCGCCGCGTTTGATTTAACCGCCGAACAAGCCCGCGATGTTTTAGACGCGCGCTTTGGCAGACACTTGGCTGACGATCTGAGTTTTATCAAAGGCACGCTCACCGAAAAAACAATCACGGCGCATTTAAAACTGCGCATTGCCGATGCAGGTTGGTGCGAGAATTTTGAGAGTGCGATTACGGAAGTAACGGACAAGACCTTCACCCGCAAAACACCGATGACTAAAGACGAGCTATTTACGCTGATTGCCCAGCGCCACCTCAACATTGAAACGTTGGAAACACGCAAATCGGATGGTCTGGATTTTCACGATGTTGCGGTTTGGAGCATCAAGGATGCGCTGGAGACCGCTTTTGAAGCAGGTCGTAAGGCAAGAAAGTAAGGGGCAAAGAATGAACAAAAGAATGCAGGAGCGCGTGGATGAGTATTACACCGCCAAGGAGCAGATTGTGGCAACCCTCATGCAGATTGCCAACCGTATCCACAACCCACCACCAGCCGAACGTAAAATGCCAGAACATATTATCGCGCCCGATATCACCAAACTCAAACAGGCGCACATGAAGCTGCGTGAGATGGGCGATATCCTTGGTATTGAAACTCAGGCGCTGGAGATTTGAGCATGGCCAGAGAGATTATTCACGTTGTTTACGCCCGCAAGCCTGTCGATTGGCACGAGATTGAATCGGGTAGCCGCCCCGATTGTGGTGAAGCTATCCCCACCCAAATATCTGAAACGCGGGAAATGGCGGAGGCCGAGTATAACGCCTTCATCACCCGCCCGCTGGAAAAACGCGAATGGCTGGCAGGCAAAGGTGGTTATCAAGGCAATATCAAACAAGCCATCGCGCTGGTCTGCCCTAGGCGCGAAACCATCTATGTTGACCCCTCAGGCTCTGATTATGGGCGGTATGTCGGGCGGGCGGTGGTGGCTTGTCAGGATATTCCGATCCCTGAGGCCACAAAATTGGACTGAAAATCATTAAATCTCTTGCTTCAATGCTTATTATTATATACATTTTAACCGTTCTGTGTATATAATAGTAAGCATTGGAGATATGAAGATGCCGAGAAAAACAGCCCCTTTACCTCCCACGCTTCAGGATATCCTGAAGATACCGGGAGAGAATATCAAGCTGGCACGTCTGCGCCGCAAGATCACAACGGTCATGCTGGCCGAACGGGCTGGCATGAATCGTGTCACTCTGACCAAGGTTGAAAATGGTGATAGCGCAGTCACTTTAGGCGCTTATGCCAGTGTACTTTTTTGTCTTGGTCTGGAGAAGGATCTGTTGCTGATCGGTCAGGATGATCCGCTTGGTCGCAAGCTTCAGGATGCTGAGATAACGCAAACAAAAGAACGTGTTGCGAAACGGAAAAAATTATGAACACAAAACGCCAAACACAAAAGTCAATTCAAGTCTGCGCCCACTGGCAAGGCATAGCGGAGGCTGGGGTTATGGGCACATTGTATGCCACACCATCACGCGGCAAAGACATATTTTCTTTCGAATATGATTGCGATTGGCTGAAATCTCCCGACGCTCTCAT
>CAYRRF010000174.1:0-1704 GCA_964426595.1 uncultured Bdellovibrionales bacterium
GTTGACTTCGGTCATGCCGAAGCCGCCGATCAGCGCCGACGAGTTCGCGCCGTTTAAGACGACGCGTTGCTCATCCAGCTCGATGACCAAGCCGTTCGGAAGTTTGCAGCCTACGGTTACGGTACTCATCTACACCCCCAGCATCGAAGCGATGGCGAGTGGATAGCGAATGATCGCGCCCCAGGTGCCGCCTGTTTTTTTCTGCTTGAAGCTCGATTCGGCGGGAATGACCGCATGCGCACGCATCTTTTCATTGAACGCGCAATAGCCGACATCCTGGCCGTCGATGTTTTCGACGATCAATTGAATCAACTGTCCGCCCGAGGTCGAATATTGGGTTGCCGTCTCAATGCGCAGATTCGGGAAGTTTTTGGCGATTTGATCGGTGACGTTGACGTTGTATTGGTTCGTCTTGGTCAGATTCGCCTCAATTTCCGGCGACATCGCCATGACCATTGACGTGTTGCGATCAATCAGCCCCTTGGTTTGGGTGACTAGTTGGGTATACAGCTTCACCACGTCGTCGTAGATTTCCGCTGCTGTCGCCACCGCCCAGGTGGTGCCGGTCGCCGCTTTGGTGTTCGGCACAATCGAAGCCGGCAAAGCAGGATCGTTCAACAGGCCGTAGTTCAGAAGCCCTGCGACGCCATAGAAGTACGTGTTGTTCAGGAACTTATCCATGATCAACGCCGAGGCGATATTCAGCTCCTGAGCGTAATTAATCCGTGCTTCGGCAGCGCGGTCCAACTCCAATTCACCCCATTGGGTGATGGTTTGGAACAGGTAGGACTGACGGTTAACCCAGTTGGCGTTCGCACCGACCGAGCCGTTGGTGTTGAAGTCGCCATAAGAGGATACTTCCCCGGTCGACTCAATCATTGGGAACATCGCCGTTTGGGTGGTCCAATCGCCTTTCTTAGTCTCGCCCAAGATCGTCGCGGCCTTGTTCGGCGTGACCAACACGCGGACCATTTCAGGATCAACCAGCGTGGTCAGGAATGCCGGAATGCCCGCATTCGATGTGGTGATCATGGTAGGCATGGCATCCATCGCGAGGGAGAAGTCCATCGCCAATTCATGGGGCTCTAAAAAGCCTTTGGCCTGCGGGATAAAGACCCCGTGTCTGGCCAGTTCGGAGTGATTAATTTGCTTCATGGCTTACTGCCCCCAGCTTGAGATTTTGATGAGTTCGCCGGCAGCGCCTTGGCTTGCGACGTACCATTTCGTTTCGATGTCGCCGGTTGCGGTCACGGTCGTGCTGGAGACCACGGTCGCGCTCGATACGATGTAAGTGCCGGTGCCGCCGGTGCCGGTGCCCAATGCGGTAATCACGGTGCCCGCATCGACGCCGGTGCCGGACAGGATATTGCCGACGGCCAAAGAGCCAGAGCCTACAGCGGTCACGGTCATCACGCCATGCGCGGCGGTAATGGTTGTGCTGGCGACGGTTTGTGGAATCGAAACCGCGTAAGTGCCGACCCCGTTAGCCGTGCCGGAGAGCTGTTCGGTGATCGTGGTGCCGGTGGTCACGCCGGAGCCTGAAATGGTCGCGCCGATCTGGAGCGATCCCGATCCGACCGCCGTTACCGTCATGATCGTTTTGTCGACCACGCCCGAAGGCGAATAGGTCGGTGCGATCGATGCGGTCACACTGCCTGCGCCTGCGGCCACGGAAGCGGTCACCGAGCCGCCGGTGAGTGGCGA
>CAYRRF010000175.1:0-885 GCA_964426595.1 uncultured Bdellovibrionales bacterium
TAGAACAAAATAGAACTTTAGAATCAGTAGTAAAAGAATGTGTTGATAGATATTTTGAAGTTATTTTAATGTATAAAAAAACATTAAATATAGACATAGTTGTATGGGGACCTATAGCATCTTGGAATGATTTAAAACCATATTTAGGTGGTCCTAGCTTTGGTACTGGATTAGAACGTAATAAAACAACAAAAGAATTTAACGAATATCTTGAAAAATTATGTGTTGAAAATTCAATACCATTTATTTCTATTTTTAATGAAATGTTAAATGAAGATGGTACAACAAATCCAATATATTTAGATGATTGGGATGATTGTCACATACATTTAAACCAAAAAGCAATGCCAATTATTCTTAAAAAATTTAAGGATAATAATTTAATATGACTGAAAAAATATTAATATCTCATAGGGGTAATTTATTTGGACCTAACCCTAAATTAGAGAATAATCCAGTTGGTTTGTAAATAACACATTATATTTAGGTCATGATAGTCCTACGTATGAGATTAAAATTGAGTTTTTAAAAAACAATAAGCTTTGGTGTCATGCTAAAAATCTAGAAGCATTAGAAATTATGATGAAAAACAAAATTCATTGTTTTTGGCACGAAACAGATGCTGTTACCATTACTTCTAATGGTTATATATGGACTTACCCCGGAAAATTTCTAATAAACAATTCAATAGCTTGTATGCCAGAAACATTAAATTTTCCTAACCTAGAAACCGCTATTGGTGTTTGTAGCGATTTTATTTCAAAATATAAATAACCTATTTAAAAATATACTTTACATTAGATCAAATATTATTAATATTGAGTATAAATTAATAATAAATGGCTAAAATAGGTATTTCATTAAACGAAGTTTTAAGAAACTTTA
>CAYRRF010000175.1:895-1443 GCA_964426595.1 uncultured Bdellovibrionales bacterium
CATATGAAAAATACTCTGATGATACAACTGTTATTAAAGAAGAGGATATAACTAGTTTTAATTTATTAGAATTTTTTAAATTTGATTCTGAAAATCAATTAAACACATTTCTATATAAAGAAGAAACACTTGAAATATTCGGCCATGCTGATCAAATGTATAATGGTATTATTAATCATTTTAATAATTTTTTAATGGATATTAATGATGATGGTGAGCATGAAATTGAATTAGTTAGTAGAGAAATCGATAAAGCAATACCATCAACAATGTTTTTTTTATCTAAAACTGGTTGTAGAGCAGAAAAGATAAGATTTGTTAAATCTTATCAAGATAAATGGAAAGATATTGATATCCTAATAACAGCTAATCCTAAAGCATTAGAATCTAAACCTAGTGGTAAAATTAGTGTTAAAGTTAAATCTTTTTACAATCAAAATATACCAGCCGATTATGAGATAGATTCAATTCTTGACATAATAAGGGATGAAAATCTTAGAAATAAGATTTTAAACACAAAAATAACAACATTTGAAGAAATTTAATTC
>CAYRRF010000175.1:1453-1684 GCA_964426595.1 uncultured Bdellovibrionales bacterium
CATATAATAAAAATGTTGCTGCTGATTATACAGTTGATAGTTTATTAGATATAATTAAAGATGAAGCGTTAAGAAATAAAATTTTTAATACAAAAATAACAAGTTACGAAGAAATAAATTAAAATATGATAGAATTTGGTGGAGTAGTTTACTACATTGATATGTTAGCATTAGATAAAATGATATCACCTAAAAATTTAAAACAAAGTGATGATATTGTTGTGACACAAA
>CAYRRF010000176.1:0-1650 GCA_964426595.1 uncultured Bdellovibrionales bacterium
GAGGTGACAGAATGACGCGCGTAAACGAAGTGACGCTACTTGTGTGCGATAAATGCGGCTGGGTTTACGATACGTTTTTTTGGATGAGCAACGGCGAACCACCGTGCTCAAATAACCACAAATCACCCCCCGCCCGCTTCATCCGCGCCAGTGACGAATATACCGAACCGGTTATCTTCGCAGCCGAACCACCCTCCGAAATCGTGGAAGCTGTCACGCGCTGGCTATCAGTCTGCGCACAGTCGGACGATGATCTTATTGCCCGCTGCATACAGGCATGGCCGAATGTGGCTATTGGCGACATCGTGCTGGCAGTCAGCCGCGCAAGAGATTTGACTAAGGAAGGTAAATAATATGAGTAAGCTGAGACACATTCAAATCGAACTTACCGAAGAACAAAAGGAATTACTGCGCCCACTTATTGAAGAAATCGGCGCATACTACCAGGGCGGCGGATATGGGCGCTGCATCATCGCGCAGGTGATGACTACCGTAACAAATGACGCATTTCTTTTAGCGTCCATCCTACCAGAACACATGGCCGATCCGATCCGGACGATTACCGGAGCGGATGAAGATTAGCCCACTCACCCCCGTTTCGCACGGCGCAGGGTTTTGCTTCATGCAAACCCTTGATCTCTTATACAAGATGTGATATTATAAGGCCAAGGAGAACGCAAACATGACAAACATGATCGTAACATTCACGAACTGGAAAAACGAAAATACAGAAATCAAGGTTTGTAATTGCTTTTTTGAAAAAGAGGCGATTGAGCGGGCTTGCGCAGGGAAGGAGAGATATGTGAACGGTGCCGAGAAGTTGCAGTTAGGGCAGGTTACCGCCGTAAGGGAGGAGGCGAAATGACACATCCCAATAACAAGACATACCAGGACACCCGCAAAGTTGCGCTACAACATGCGGCGGAGCGGGCCGGATTCGCCACGTGGTCGGCAATGCTGACGGCCATCAAGAACGGATCAGCGACCGTAACGAAGCTCCAGAGGAGTGATCCCCGCGCAAGAGATTTAACGAAGGGAGAATAAACAATGGGTAAAAATTCTGCTATTGCATGGACAGACCACACATTCAATCCCTGGTGGGGTTGCGTGAAAGTATCCGATGGTTGCAAAAATTGTTACGCCGCAACCTTTAGCAAGCGAATAGGTCAAGATATTTGGGGGGTGGATAAACCCCGCCGATTCTTTGGAGCGAAGCATTGGGAGGAGCCGATCAAATGGAACCGAGAAGCCGAGGCGGAAGGCGTGCGCCGCCGCGTGTTTTGCGCAAGCATGGCGGATGTATACGAGAGGCGCGACGATCTGGTAGAACCCCGTAAGCAACTTTTCAGCGTCATCGAAGAAACGCCCTGGCTCACTTGGCTACTACTCACTAAGCGCCCGGAAAACATTCTGAGCATGGGCGTCCCCGATACGTATAACTTCTGGATTGGAACAACCGCAGAAAACCAAGAGGCTTACGAGCGCCGTGGTCCAATCTTTTCTGCGTTCAGCTTTACAACTTTTCTGAGCGTTGAGCCTATGTTGGAAACTATGCAGTTGTACGAATCTTGCCCGTTTGATTGGGTTATTTGTGGCGGCGAGAGTGGCCCAGGATGCCGGCCATTCAATACAGATGGGGCGCGTTCCCTG
>CAYRRF010000177.1:0-543 GCA_964426595.1 uncultured Bdellovibrionales bacterium
CGCTTGAAGCCTTTTCGATCATACCGCCAAGCCATCGAAAGCAACATACCGATTGATGTGGCCTTTGTATCTGAAAAGGCCCTCCAAGAACTTCCTGGACGCGATATTCTAAAGCCATTGTACGACTACCTTGTTAATTTTGATCTGGAAATGCAGGTGACGGTTAAAAGGGTACGAAAGGCAATCGAAACGGCGGAAGACGGGATAGCAAAAGTCAAGACCGACTGGAATATCCGCAAGCAAGACGTACAGAATGAATACGAAAAAATATTGAGAGAGTTGCAGAAGTCGAAAGTCGATGGGGAAGAGTTTCTCAAATTGCGACGGCAGATTGAAGATTTGCAGCCTCTTACCGAGCGAAAGACCTTGCTGCTCCGTAATGAAAAAGAGCATCTTGCATACCGTCGCAACCTACTTAATGAGTGGGAGGAGCTAAAGAGATCGGAGTTTCAACGACTGGAAAAGTCGGCAAAGAGGGTAAACAAGCAACTAACGGATCGTGTCCGCATACAGGTTGCTTTTGCCGGGAATAAAGACCCTCTG
>CAYRRF010000177.1:553-1127 GCA_964426595.1 uncultured Bdellovibrionales bacterium
CTTGAGAAAACTGGTAGAAGGAAGATTTGCCGAGGCGCTGGAAGTGTTGAAGCAGAAAACAGATTTATCAGTCGCGGCACTGGTCGAATCGTGCAGAGCAGGCAAGGATGACTTGTCGCGCAAGTATTCGATACCTGCCGCCCAGGCTGAACGTTTTGTTCAAGCAGGGGAATCTGCATTGATGCAGATTGAAGAAATCGAATTGCCGTCCACCGTCAGCACTGAGCTCAATGTTGCGCCGGAAGGCCAGCCGATACAATGGCAGCGTTTGGAAGACCTTTCCAAAGGACAGAAAGCAACGGCAGTCTTACTTTTACTTCTTCTCGAATCGGATGTGCCATTGATCGTTGATCAACCCGAAGATGACTTGGATAATCGCTTCATTACCGAGGGGATTGTACCGAAAATGCGTGAAGAAAAGCGGCGGCGGCAATTTGTCTTTGCCACGCACAATGCGAATATTCCTGTCTTGGGTGATGCGGAGCTCATCATCGGACTCCAGGCAATGGGCGCAGCAGGGACGGGACAGGCAAAGATGCCGGACGAGCATATGGGTTCCATCGACAATGAACCT
>CAYRRF010000177.1:1137-1561 GCA_964426595.1 uncultured Bdellovibrionales bacterium
TCGAAGGTGGAAAAAATGCCTTTGAGACCCGCCGGTTGAAATACGGTTTCTAAGGAGGCACCCTATGACGAAAACGGAACTTTTGGAATTAATCAGAAATGGAGAAAATTCTGGTGTGGAGTTTAAGCGGGATACACTGCAAAATTTTGATCTGGCCAAAGAACTTGTCGCTTTTTCGAATTCAAACGGGGGATGCGTCCTGCTTGGTGTCGATGACGATGGCTCTATTGCAGGCCTGACACGAGGTGATATCGAAGAATGGGTCATGACAACCTGCCGGACAAAGATTCGTCCGGAGATCATCCCTTTCTTTGAAATCATAAAGGATGTCGATGTGGGCAAAGACATCGCTGTTGTCAGTGTTGATGTCGGTTGGACTGTCCATTGCAGATGGCATGATAATCATTCCACATATTATATTAGA
>CAYRRF010000178.1:0-1539 GCA_964426595.1 uncultured Bdellovibrionales bacterium
CACAAAGAATGGGAAATGGCCCTTGATGCTCTCATTGAAAACGCTCCTCAGCGCAACAAGATGGCAAAGCGGGCTTTCATGGACGTTATGGAAAACCACAACATCCAAAATAAAGCGCACCTCTGGGTCAAAGCCTACGAAGAACTCCTGAAACCTAAAGAGGTATTGGTGTAAGCATGAGCATGACATTTTTGCAACAACAGACGCTACTTAGTGTCTTGTTGGGCGATAGCAATACAGATACAAGTGATGCGTTTCCACTGGCAACACGCAAGCTATTTCTAAACCTTGGCGAGATGCAGTTTTGTAAGGATTCAAAGTGTGTATGGGAGAAAGAGACCGGGACAATCAGCGGAACTTCTCTTGCGTTTCCAGCGGGACTCCTTGAACCCGTCGCACTCATTGTGAACAACAAGGATATCTGGGGAAGTAAACAGGCATCCGTTAGCGACTACGAAAAGTATTATGCGTCAAGTTCAGCCTATCCGACAGTTTACACAACTCAGGAATCTGGAACCCGGTATTTCAGGTTTTATGGGTCATCGAATGGGCAAGCGTACACGCTCTACTATATCAGGAAACCAACCGTTGATCTGAGTTCTGATTCCGACACATCTATCATTGATGATCAGTTTAGGCCAGCATCAGTTTACTGGGCGGCAAGTGAACTTCTTCAGCAGGCCGGGAAGAATGCGATCTCGGATAAGTATATGGCGAAGTATAACAATTATGTGCGTGATGGAAAAGACTTTGCAGAACAGTTAAAGCTAACGATTGTTTATGCACAGCCCGACCTTAACATTGTTGATACAGAAGAACGGGATGTTGCGGGTGGTGGTTACTAATGGGTAATCAGCAGACAAATACGAGGGTGCTTGATGGCTATGATTCTCCAGAGCTGGTGCTGGAACTCCTCAGCTTCTCTGGCGGCGAGAACACGATCTCTGAAGATCAGGCCATGAAGTCAAATGAAGCAAGGGTTATTGAGAACTGGGAAGCAACGAGTCTTGGCGGGATGGAGAGAGCAAAAGGTTTCAATGAGGTTGCGGATGGAGGAGTTTCCTACACAGCCGCGCTTGACTTCCTCATTCAGCATAAGGATTCAGGTGGCACTCAAATCTATGGAATTGTGGAAGGTGATCTGATCTACAAGAACGCCTCAGCCTTCACGAATGATGATAACAATGCGTTTACGAGTGGCGTGTTATCTCACGGATTCAGCGATGAGGATGGTCTTCTTTGGATTACGAATGCAACAGATAACCTGAAGAAGAAGGCTGTTGGTGTTGCAATAGCGACTCCTGCATCAACTCCTCCTACAGCATGTGCAAGGGTTTATGCGCATAAGAACAGGATGGTTGCTGAAGGATCTGGAACTTATGCTTACAGAGTCTATGGAAGCCGAACTGGAAAGGGAAACTGGACAGCGGCAGATGCTTGGAGTCTTGCCAATGATGCGTGGAGCATTGATCTTCCAGAAGCAACGCAAGGCTGTGTTCCGAACTTCCCAAGCGGAAATGAGGTTCTTGTATTCACGAA
>CAYRRF010000179.1:0-787 GCA_964426595.1 uncultured Bdellovibrionales bacterium
GAGCTCTTCCACGCGATGCACGTGATGGACAAGGTCAGGGAGAAGGCCGAGGCGTCGGTCTCCAACGACACCCTCAAAGCGCTCGGCAAGGACGGCGTCCCGACGCCGCACGGGAAGGTCAGCGAGTTCGACGAGTGGGTGAAGACGAACATGCCGCCCCTGGAGGTCTTCCTGGCGTCGCAGTTCACCGCGCAGGGCGAGACGGGCTTCCTGGGGCTCGGCGCGGCCAAGCGCAAGGAGCTCGTCCAGCAGGCGCTCGGGATCGACGGCATCGAGGCGCGCGCGTCGCTCGCGCGGTCGCTGGTGGCGGCGGCCACGCGGGAGCGCGACAGCAAGGAGGCCGAGCTCAAGGGGCTGCTCGGGAGGGGCGTCGGCAAGGTCGAGGAGCTCCAGAAGGCGCTCGACGAGGCTGTGTTCCACGTGGAGCAGACCAGGGGCGCGGCGGCGACGGCCGACGAAGCGGTCGAGCGGCTGATCAAGATGAAGGAGGATGCCGAGGCGGCGTTCGGCGCCTGGCGCGACGCGGCATCGGAGCGCGGCAAGCTGCTGGACGAGTGTGCGCGGCTGGGCGTGGACTCCAGCGTGGCGAGGGACGTGCTCGAAGCGGCGCGCGCCGCCGCAGCGCGGCTGCCCAAGCACAAGGAGACGCGGGAGCGCGGCGAGACGGTCAAGGGGCAGATCAAGTCCTGCCGCGCCGGCCGCGACGACATGGTGAAGCGCGTCGCCGAGCTCCGCGCGAAGGCGTCGAGCAGCCGCGCCGCGATCGCGCGCCTGCAGGTCGACCTCG
>CAYRRF010000179.1:835-1539 GCA_964426595.1 uncultured Bdellovibrionales bacterium
AACAGCGCCAAGCGGACCGCGGACCAGGCGGCCGAGCTTCGCCAGCTTGCCGACCGGGCGGACGAGTTCGAGCGGCTCGCGCAGGAGTGCTCGGAGACCTACCGGCTGAAGAAGACCGCCCACGACGAGCTCAAGAAGAAGCGCAGCGAGTTCGGGCACCAGCGGGCGGCGAAGCTGCGAGACGCTCACCTGTCGATCCTTGAGCTCGATCCGGTCGGCACCAGCGCTGGCGCAGCGCAGGACGTGTCGCGACCGGCGATCGAAGCGGACGACGAAGGCCTGCGCGCAGCGAACCCCGAGGTCGAACGGGCCGCCGCGCGCGAGGAGGACCAGGCTGCCGAGGCGCGCGACGTGATGCGCAACAAGGCAGAGAACGCCCGCCGCGCGCGCGACCGGCTCGCGGATCTCGGCGACGTCGATGCAGCGCTCGAGACCGCCATGGCGAACGAGGCCGCCGCGGTCGCTGCGCTCAACGCCGCCGCGCCGGAGACGCTGGACCCGGAGATCGCACGCCTCGACGCGGAGCGCGTGAAGTACGAGAAGCTGATCGCGACGCTCGAGGACGAGCTCCGCGGGATCGAGACGCTGCTGCGCACCGAGCACTCCGACGAGGAGAAGGCCGCGCAGGTCGGAGCCCTGGAAGCCCGCCACGCGGCGCTCGTCCTGGACCTCACCACGACCAAGCAGACGCTGCTGCTGCAGCC
>CAYRRF010000180.1:0-1507 GCA_964426595.1 uncultured Bdellovibrionales bacterium
GGTTTATGCGCTGTTCGTTAATTCTGTTGCCACATACCGCAAATTGAATCCCGAACAAGTTTCTCAGACCGAGGCTGCGCTGTTTTTTGGGGAAGAAGGATTAAGCCTCGGCCTTGCCACGCATGCAGGAACTTATGCCGATGCGCTGATAGATCTCCAAAAAAATTTAACCAAGCCAGCCGCCCCAAAAGGGCGGCTTTTTTCAACTCGAAAGGAGAAAAGAATGAATGACGACCAACCAACGCCGGAGGCGGCGGCGGGCGAAGAGCAGATCAAGGCAGAGGCTAAGGCCGAAGCCCTGTCTTATGTCGCCGAAATTAACGAGCTGTGCATGCTTGCGAAAATGCCCGATAAGGCCGCCGATTTTGTGCAGCAGCAAGTCAAGCCAGCTGCCGTGCGCCAAGCCTTGCTAAACGCGCAGGCCGAACGCGACGAAGCCACTGCCATTGCATCGCAATTGCCCAGCAACGAACTGGCAAAAGCCGCACCCACCATCGACACCGCTGCAATTTATGCCGCGCGCAACAAAAAGGAGTAATCACCCATGCCCGTATTAACCGAAGGACAAATGAAATCCGAGTTTTTAGTAACCGAGGCCAACGGCACTTATTCACGCGACACGATCATAATCGCTGCTGGACAGAACCTGAAAGCCGGACATGTTTTGGGCAGGATCAATATTGGTACGGCCACTGGCGCGGCTACGTCGGGCAATGTGGGCAATGGAACGCTCTCCAGCGTTTCTGCCGGGCCTACCGCCAAAGCTGGCGTCTATGTGCTTATGTGTATCGAGCCTGCGACCAATGGCGGCATGTTCAGCGTGGAAGACCCCGATGGTGTAACGATAGGGCGCGTGAATGTTGGCGTGGCTTTTACTGGCCCCGTCAATTTCACCCTGAATGACGGCGCCACAGATTTTGCCGCTGGTGATCGTTTTACCATCACCGTCTCTGCCGGCTCCGGCAAGTACAAAGAATGGAATCCCGCCAACACGGATGGATCGCAAATCGCCGTGGCCTTGTTGTTGGAGGCTGTTGATGCAACCAGCGGCGATAAAGAAGCCGTGGCTATTACCCGTAGTGCCGAATTTAACGATGCGGAAATTGTTTGGTTTGCTGCGGCTTCAGGCGGCGACAAAGCCAATGGCACTGCGCAGTTGCAAGCCCAGGGACTTATTTCTCGTAAATAACCATTGAATTAAGGAGTAGTAATCATGCCCAGCATGGATATTTTCAGTAACAATGCTTTTTCGATGATATCGCTTACTGACGCGATCAATAAAATACCTTTTGTGCCAGGACGAATTGGCCAGCTTGGAATCTTCGACGAAACCGGTATTTCTACAACCTCGGTCATGATCGAGGAACGGGACGGCTCGCTTAGCCTGATCGATACTACGCCGCGTGGCGCGCCCGCCGTGCAAAACACCGCCAATAAACGCAAAGCGCGTTCGCTGGTGGTGCCGCATATCGCGCTGGAGGACACCATCCTTGCAGACGAAGTGCAA